>DASUOK010000040.1:0-29459 GCA_036276675.1 Gaiellaceae bacterium
CGGACGCTGAAGGACGTCTTCCAGCGCTACAAGGCGCTGCGCGGCTTCGACCAGCGCTACCAGAACGGGTTCGACTGCCAGGGGCTCTGGATCGAGGTCGGCGTCGAGCGCCAGCTCGGTCTCAACTCGAAGCGGGAGATCGAGGAGTTCGGCCTGGCCGAGTTCGCGCGACGCTGTCGCGAGGTCGTCGTCCAGTCCTCGCGCGCGTTGACGGAGGGCTCCATCCGGCTGGGTCAGTGGATGAACTGGGGCGAGGACTACTTCACCTTCAGCGACACGAACATCGAGTACATCTGGCGCTTCCTGCGCATCGTGCACGAGCGTGGCTGGCTGTACCTCGGTCACCGCTCGACGGAGTGGTGCCCGCGCTGCGGCACGTCGATCTCGGCGCACGAGCTCGTCGGCTCCTACGTCGACCGGGCCGACCCCTCCCTCTACGTGCGCTTCCCGCTGCTCGAGCGGCCGGGCGAGGCGCTCGTGATCTGGACGACGACGCCGTGGACGCTGCCGGCCAACGTCGCCGCGGCGGTCAAGCCCGAGGCCGAGTACGGCCGGCGTGAGAACGGGGAATGGGTCGCGGTCGCACGCTACCCCGGCGAGACCTTCCTCGAGCGCAAGGCGGGGGAGGAGCTCGTCGGCTGGCGCTACGCCGGCCCGTTCGACGAGCTGCCGCCGGTCGAGGGCGTCGAGCACCGGGTGATCCCCTGGGCCGAGGTCACCCTCGACGACGGGACGGGGATCGTCCACATCGCGCCGGGCTGCGGCTCCGAGGACTTCGAGCTCGCGAGGGTGCACGGGCTCGACGTGCTCACCCCGGTGGACGAGGCCGGCCGGTTCTACGACGACTACGGCTGGCTGCACGGGCTCTCGACGGTCGAGGCGGCGGAGCAGATCATCGGCTATCTCGAGGAGCAGGGGCGGCTCGTCGAGGCGGGTCTGCACGAGCACCGCTACCCCGAGTGCTGGCGCTGCCACACGCCGCTCATCTTCCGCATCTCGGACGACTGGTTCATCGCCGTCGACGGCGTGCGCGACGACCTCCTGCGCGCGAACTCCGAGGTCGAGTGGACGCCCGAGTACATGGGCAAGCGCATGGACGACTGGCTGACCAACATGGGCGACTGGAACATCTCCCGCCGCCGCTACTACGGCCTGCCGCTCCCGTTCTATCCCTGTGCGTGCGGGCAGCTGAACGTGATCGGCTCGAAGGCGGAGCTGGAGGAGCGGGCGCTGCGCGGGTTCGACCAGCTCGAGGAGCTGCGGCGGCCGTGGATCGACGAGGTGCCGATCGCGTGCGAGGCGTGCGGCGAGGAGGTGGCGCGGATCGCCGAGGTCGGCGACGTCTGGCTCGACGCGGGCATCGTCCCCTTCTCGACGCTCGGCTGGGAGCAGCCGGAGCACGTGCCCCAGGGCTACGCGACCGGCGCCGCGAAGGGGCTGACGACGGCCGACCTCCCCGACCACGCCACCTGGGAGGAGTGGTTCCCGGCCGATTGGGTCTCCGAGATGCGCGAGCAGATCCGGCTCTGGTTCTACTCGCAGCTCTTCATGTCGGTGGCGCTCACCGGTCGGGCGCCGTTCCGGCAGGTGCTCGGCTACGAGAAGATGCTCGACGAGACGGGCCGTGAGATGCACAGCTCGTGGGGGAACACGATCGATGCTCCGGACGCCTTCGAGCGCATGGGCGCCGACGTGATGCGCTGGCAGTTCTGCGCGCAGCCGCCCGACCGCAACCTGCTCTTCGGCTTCGGCCCCGCGCACGAGATCAGGCGGCGGCTGCTGACGCTCTGGAACTCCGTCGGCGGCTTCTTCGTCCCCTACGCCACCATCGAGTCGTTCGAGCCGTCGTACGCCGAGCTGGCCACCGGCCCGCAGGGTGAGCCGGCGGCGCTCGACCGCTGGCTCGTCGCCCGCACGGCGCAGCTCGTGGAGGAGGCGACCGCCGGCTACGAGGCGTTCCTCACGGTGGACGTGATCCGCGCCTACGACGGCTTCGTCGAGGACCTGTCGAACTGGTACATCCGCCGCTCACGGCGGCGTTTCTGGGAGGGCGACGAGGCGGCGCTCTCGACGCTCTGGTTCGCGCTCGTGCAGTCGCTGCGCGTCGTCGCGCCCGTGATGCCGTTTCTCACCGAGCACCTCTGGCAGAACCTCGTGCGCGGAGCCGAGGGCGCGCCGGACTCGATCCACCTCGCGGGCTGGCCGGAGCCGATCGGTGCCGACGCGGCGCTGCTGCACGAGGTCGAGGCGGTGCGCGGGGTCGTGCGGCTGGGCCATCAGGCACGCGCCACCTCGCAGCTGAAGCTGCGCCAGCCGCTGCGGCGGCTCGTCGTCGACGGGGCACCGCTCGCAGCCGGTCACGGCGACGAGATCCGGGACGAGCTGCGCGTCCAGGAGGTCGAGTTCGGCCCGGTCGACGCGACCGAGCTGCACGTGAAGCCACACCTCCCGGCGCTCGGTCCGCGGCTGGGCAAGGAGCTCGGTGCCGTGCGGGCCGCGCTCGCGGCCGGCGAGTTCGAGGAGCTGCCCGGTGGCGGCTTCCGGGCTGCGGGCCACGACCTCGCGGCCGACGAGGTGCTCGTCGAGCGGGCGGGCAAGGAGGGCTGGGCCGTGGCCGCGGAGGAGGGCGTGACGGTCGCGCTCGACACGCGGCTCGACGACGAGTTGCGGCTCCTCGGGCGCGTGCTCGACCTGATCCACACGTTGAACTCGATGCGCAAGGAGCAGGGCCTCGAGCTCACCGACCGGATCGCGGTCACCCTGCCGCCCGACCAGGCCGACGTGCTCGCGCACGCGGAGTGGATCAAGGCCGAGGTGCTGGCGGTCTCGCTCGAGACCGACGGCGTCGCGTCGCCGCAGATCGCGAAGGTCTGACAGCGAGCCGACACGGCCGCGCAGGACGCGTCCGGCGCGTTCGCGCGCGATCAGGGGCAGCCCCTGTTCACGCGCGCGCATCGCGGACGTGGCCAGAAGCGGCATCTTGCGACCCTGGTCGCGTGCCTGGAGGATCGGCTCGTGCTCGAGGATCTCGCCGCCCTCGGAGAGCTCGCGGCACTCCGCGGCACGCTCGACCGCATCGAGTCCCTGCTGATCGCCCGGGCGCGGCGCGAGGGTTGGACGTGGGCGGAGATCGGCGAGGCGCACGGTACGAACCGGCAGATCGTGCGTCGGCGAGCGCCACCCGAGCTGCGCGGCACCCGCCCTGCCCGGCCGCCGTCCCCTCTCGACGCCTGGACGAAGCGGCTTCCCTGACGAGGACGAGCGGCGGATCGTCGCGCGGCGCCGAACCGGCCTCGCCCGCCTCTGGGCGCTCGGCCGGTCGCTAGCGCTGCGCTTCGGCGAGCGCGAGCTCGCGGCGCAGCTCGACCGGGAGGCGGAAGGTGACGTCCTCGTTCACCATCCGGAACGGCTCGATCCGCTCGACGCCGCGAGCGCGAAACCAGTCGCAGACGCCCTCGACGAGCTTCTCGGGCGCCGACGCCCCCGACGTCACGCCGACCGTGGCCACGCCTGCGAGCCACCCGTCCTCGATCTCGGTCGCGTCGTCGATCAGGTGCGCGGCGACGCCGCCGGCGCGCGCGACGTCCACGAGCCGGTTCGAGTTGGACGAGTTGCGCGAGCCGATCACGAGCAGCAGGTCGACCTCCGCGAGCAGCTCCTTCACCGCCCATTGCCGGTTGGAGGTCGCGTAGCAGATGTCCTCCTTCTTCGGCGCGTGGATGCCGGGGAAGCGCCGTCGCAGCACGGCGATGATCGCGGACGTCTCGTCGACGGAGAGCGTGGTCTGCGTGATGTAGGCGAGCCGCGCCTCCGTCGGCAGGTCGAGCGCCTCCGCCTCCGCCACGTCCTGAACGAGCACGGTCGCGTCCGGAGCCTCCCCCATGGTGCCGACGACCTCCTCGTGACCGGCGTGGCCGATCAGGACGACGGTGTAGCCGTCGGCGGCGTAGCGGCGCGCCTGGACGTGCACCTTGGTGACCAGCGGGCAGGTGGCGTCGATCACGTTGTGAGCGCGCGCGGCCGAGGCCGCCTGCACCGAGGGCGCCACGCCGTGCGCGGAGAAGACGATCGTCGCTCCTTCGGGCGCCTCCTCCTCGGAGTCGACGAAGATCGCGCCGCGCGCCTCGAGCTCCCGCACGACGTGGATGTTGTGGACGATCTGCTTGCGCACGTACACCGGTGGGCCGTAGTGCTCGAGCGCCAGCTCGACCGTCTCGACGGCGCGCTCCACGCCGGCGCAGTAGCCGCGGGGCGACGCGAGGAGGACGCGCTTCACCATCGCGCGCATCGTAGCCGGGTGGCGAAACGAGAGAGCCCCGTCGCATCGGGGGGGTCGTTGCGACGAGGCCCTCTCAGTGCTCACCGCGGCCGTAAGGCCCCCGCAAAAGAGCCACCGCAGTTCGCATCGCCCAGTGCCGGTGACGCTAGTGTCTGCGCCGCGTCCTGCCAATAGGCCGGACGGCCCATCTTTGCAACCCGCAAGCGGCTCTCTCTATCATCGGACTCGCCCAGTGGACGCTGACACGAACGCGGTGCTGTTCAACGCGGTGCCGCTGCTGCTCTTGGCGGCGCTCTCGCTCACGGCCGCGGGGCTGCGCGTGCGTGCGTCGCGCCGGCAGGGGCTGCTGCTCACCGACCTCCCCGCGGCCCTGCTCGCCGGGACCGGGCTCGCCGCGGCGCTGCTCGGCGTGGCGGTACTGGTCGAGCGTGAGCCGCTCGCCGGTCGTGTCTGGCTCGGTCTCGTGGCGATCCTCGTCGCCGCCGCGCCGGTCGCGCTGCTGCTGACCCGGAAGCCGACGGAACCGGCCGTGCCGGCGCCGGCAGCCGGCGCGGGCGAGCGGCTCGCGACCGGGCTCGCAGAGGCGCTCGAACCGGAGGAGCTCGGCCGTCTCGTCGCCGATGCAGCCCTCGAGCGCTTCGATCTCGACCTCGTCCAGCTCGTGCTCCTCGGCGAGGACGCGCGCACGGGACAGGTCGTCGCCGCGCGCGAGGCCGGGCGCGACGTCGAATGGCTGCGCGGCCTCCGCCTCGACCTCGATGGCGAGCAGTCGGGCATCTCGGCCGTCGTGCGCGACCCGGTGCCGCTCGCGGTCGTCGATGCGCCCGCGTCGGGCACGATCTCGCGACGGCTGACGGACGCCGGGATGAAGAGCTGCGCCTTCGTGCCGGTGCTCGCCGACACGGGCACGATCGGCGTCCTCGTCGTCGCCACCCGCTCGCCGCGCGTCTTCTCCGCCGAGCAGCTGGCGCAGCTGCAGTCGTTCGTCGCCGAGGTCGCGCCCACGCTGGCTCGGGCGTCGACGGCGCACGCGCGGCTCGCGTCCGCGCGCGAGGCCGCGTTGCTCCGGGCGACGCAGGTGCTCTCCGCCGACGTCGGGCTCGACGAGCGGCTCTCGCGGCTGGCCGCCGGGCTGCGCGACCTCCTCGGGGCGGAGGCGGTCGACTTCTGGACGCTCGTCCCCGGCTCCGGCGAGCTCGAATGCGTCGGCGCCGCGGGCGGCGCGGGCGCCGTTCCCGGCAGCCGGGCGGCCCCGGGGGACCAGCCCGCGAGCGGCGGCACGGTGGAGTCGGCGATCGTCTCGCTGGGGCGGCCGCGCGGGGTCGTGCGCGCGCACCTGCGCGAGCCGCGGCGTCTCTCACCGGCCGACCGGTCGCTGCTCGACGGCTTCGCCGGCCTCGTCGCAGTGGCACTGCAGAGCGCGGACGCGTCGGAGCTGACCTCGGAGCAGGCGACCACGGAGCGCGGCTTCTACCGCGTGGCGTCGGTGCTCAGCGAGCCGCTCTCGTCGGAGGCGACGCTCGACGCCGTCGCGCAGGCGGCCAGCGAGTCGCTCGGCGGTGCGGCCGCCGCGTTGCTGCGGCCGGCGGGCGGCCCGCTCGAGCTCGCAGCGTGGTACGAGCTCCCCGAGGAGCTGCGGCGCGCGCTCGGCGGCGATCCCGAGGACGAGCTCACCGCCGCCGCGCGCTCGGGCAAGCTCCTCGCCTCGAAGGACCTCGCCCGGGAGACGCGCTTCGGCAAGGCGCTCTCGGCCGCCGCGGCCGCGGCGGGCTTCCGGTCGCTGCTCGCGGTCCCGCTCGCGCAACCGCGGGTCGAGGCGAACGGGCTCGTGCTCGTCTTCTTCGAGGAGGAGCACACCTTCAGGGACGACGAGCTCGAGCTCGCCGGGCACGTGGCGGGGGCCGCCTCCGGGGCGCTCGAGCGCAGCGAGCTCTACGAGCTCGAGCGGCGCTCACGCGCCCTCGCCCAGCGGCTCGCGGGCGGCGGTCGCGAGCTCGCGAGCGAGCTCGATCCGGAGAACGTGCTGGACCTGGCCTCGCGTCTCGCCGTCGAGCTGCTCGACGCCGCGGCCGCGTCGGTCTGGGTGCTCGAGGGGGACGAGCTCGTCCTGCACGCCGCGCACGGCCCGGGCGCTGCCGCGGGGCTCGAGGCGCGCCGGCCCTCGACGACCTGGCTGCTCGGCGACATCGTGCAGTCGCGCGCCGAGCGCACGATCGCCGACGCGCGCCGCGACGCGCGTGCCGCCGAGACCGATCCGCTGCTCGAAGCCGGCCTCGTCTCCTATCTCGGCGTGCCGATGCTCGCGCCCGACGGCAGCGTGCAGGGCGTCCTGAGCGCGTACGACGCCCGGCCGCGCGACTGGCGTGACGAGGAAGGAGAGGCTCTCGAGGCACTCGCGGCGGCGGCCGCCGCCGCCCGCGCGAACGCGGAGCACTACCAGGGCGTGCGGCACGAGCAGCAGCGGAGCGAGGCGATCCTCGAGAACGTCGCGGACGGGATCGTCGCCGTCGACCGCGACGGCCGCGTCGTGCTCTGGAACCCCGCCGCGGAGCACATCACGGGGGTCGCTGGCGCCGAGGCACTCGGGCGGACGCCCGTGCAGGTGCTCGGCCGCTCGCTCGGATCCGAGGGCGCGCACGACAGCCCGCGCCTCGTCGCGATCCGCCGCGGCTCCGAGGAGGCGTGGCTCTCGCTCAGCGAGGCCGTGATGACCGATCCCGCGGGCGCCGTCGCCGGGCGCATCTACGCCTTCCGCGACATCTCCTCCGAGCGCGCGGTCGAGCAGATGAAGTCGGACTTCGTCTCCACCGTCTCGCACGAGCTGCGCACGCCGCTCACCTCGATCTACGGCTTCGCGGAGACGCTCCTCCGCCAGGACGTGCTCTTCGGGGAGCCGGAGCGCGAGACCTTCCTGCGCTACATCGCCTCGGAGTCGGAGCGCCTGACTGCCATCGTCGACCGGCTGCTCTCGGTGGCGCAGCTGGACACGGGCGCGATGAGCGTCCAGCTGGCGGCGGTCGACGTCGCCAGCGTCGTCTCCGAGGTGGTGCAGTCGCTCGAGGCGACGCTCGGCGGCAACGGCCACCGCTTCGTCGTCTCGCTTCCGGACGAGCCGCTCCCGGCCGAGGCCGACCGCGACAAGCTCGGCCAGGTGCTCTCGCACCTCGTCGACAACGCCGTGCGGTACTCGCCGGCCGGCGGCACCGTCACCGTCGGCGCGCGCAGGGCGGACTCGGGGGTCGAGGTCCGGGTCGAGGACGAGGGCCTCGGCATCCCGCGTGCCGAGCAGGAGCGGATCTTCCGCAAGTTCTACCGCGGCGAGTCGGGGATGCGGACCGTCGGCGCCGGCGCTACCGGGCTCGGCCTCTTCCTCGCCGAGGGTCTCGTCACGGCGATGGGCGGCCGGATCTGGGTCGACTCGGACGAGGGCCGCGGCGCCACCTTCGTCGTCGAGCTCCCGGCGGCGCGGGACTGAGAGACGCCCGAACGGGTACAGGGGTCGACTAGGGTCAACTACGACCGATGGGGGCGCGCGTGACGAGGGTTCTGGTGATCGACGACGAGGCGCCGATCCGGCTGCTGTGCCGGGTGAACCTCGAGGCCGAGGGGATGGTCGTGCTCGAGGCGGCCGACGGGCCGAGCGGCCTCGCCCTCGCCCAGGAGCAGCTGCCCGACCTCGTCCTGCTCGACGTGATGATGCCCGGCCTCGACGGCTGGGGCGTCGCCGAGCACATGCTCGAGGGCGAGGAGACGGCTCGGATCCCGATCATCTTCCTCACGGCCCGCGCCGAGTTCCGCGACCGCGCGCGCGGCCTCGACATCGGCGGCGTCGACTACATCACGAAGCCGTTCAACCCCGTCGAGCTCGCCCCGCTCGTGCGCGGCCTGCTGGAGCGGCTCGACCGCGGCGAGCGCGACGAGCTGCGCCACGAGAAGCTCACCGAGCTCCGCTCGCTGATGTCCGACAGCTGAGCTTCGCCCTAGCGCCCGGCGAAGTCGGCGGTGACCACGGTCGCGCCGCTGTGGCCGGCGAAGCGGCCTGTCGCAGTGCCGAGGCCGATCCGGCGGAAGCTCGGGCGGAGCAGGTTGCGCCGGTGGCCGGGGCTCTGCAGCCAGGAGCGCACGACCGACGTCGCCGAGACGCGGCTGCCCGTGCCCCAGGCGAGGTTCTCGCCGAAGAGCGGGCCGCGCGCGCCCGAGCGGCGGATGCGGGTCGCGAAGTCGCCGTGCGTGAAGACGTCGCGCCGGAGCAGGGTCGACGAATGGCTCCTGGCGACCTGGACGAGGCGCCCGTCGATTGCGAGCGGCCGCAGGTCGTGCGCGGCGCGCGCCCTGTTGACGGCGGTGAGAAGCGACGACTCGCGCTGCGTGAGCTGGGCCGCACCCGCGGCCGTGGCGAGGAGGAGGGTGACGAAAACTGCGGCGGAAAGCATACGAATGTGTGTCTTGATCGACATAGGGGGAGAAGGCTGACGCAGGGAGCGGATGCCGCCAATGGCCCGATCGGGCGATCTCTGTCAGCGCGCGGTTTGCGCGAGGACGATACCGGCCAGCACGATGCCGCCTCCCAGCAGCTGCAGCGCGCCGAACGACTCGCCCAGCCACGCGTACGCGACGAGGCCCGCCGCGACGGGCTCGAGCATGGCGATGATCGCGACGCGCGTCGCCGACAGGTGCCGCAGCGCGGTCGTCACGAGCAGGAACGTCAGCATGGTGCCGACTGCGACGACGAAGAGCAGCAGCGACCAGACGGGCGCGGCCTGCTCGTCGAGGCGGCCGAGCAGCGAGACCTCGTCGTCGAGCCGCTCGACCGGGAAGCGCCAGACCGGCTGCACGACCGCCCAGAAGACGGCGGCGACGCCGAAGCCGTAGCAGAGGAGCGATGCCGGCTCGCGCCGGCCGACGGCTCGTTCCGCCATGAGCACGTACACGGCGTACGCGACGGCCGCCCCCAGCGCGGCGACGATGCCGAGCCCGTCGAGCGAGATCCCGCTCCACACCTCGACCACGAGCGAGAGGCCCGCGAGTGCGAGCACGAGCGCGACCCAGATCCGCCGCCGCACGCCCTCGTGCAGCACCGCCCACGCCCAGAGCGCGATCAGGATCGGCGCCAGGTACTGGATCAGCAGCGCGGCGCCGATCGGCAGTCGGTGGATCGCCACGAAGTAGAGCCACTGCACCATCGCCACGCCGGCGACACCGAAGACGACGAGGAACGGGAGCTCCCGCCGGGTCACCCGCAGGCTCGGCCGGGCGAGCAGCGCGAGCCCCACGGCGAAACCCAGGAAGGCGCCCGTCGTGCGCACCTGCGTCAGCTCCTGCGAGTCGATGCCGGACGAGAGGACGACCTTCGAGACGGTGCCGTTCAGCGCGAAGAGCAGCGCGGCCGTCGTGACCATGGCATACCCGAGGAGCGGCCGCCGGTCGCGGGGCGCCTCCCCCGGCATGTACGCCACGTCGGCCACGGCGCGCGACGCTACCAGCGCGCGGCCGCTCTACACTCAGAGGACGGGGCGTGGCGCAGCCTGGTAGCGCGCTCGCTTTGGGAGCGAGAAGTCGCCGGTTCGAATCCGGCCGCCCCGACTTCCCTGCAGATCCTGCCGGTAGCGCTAGCGGCCGACGGAGACGACGCGGGCGCGCCAGGCGCCGCGCGGCGCCTCGATCTCGACCTCGTCGCCCGTGGCGGCGCCGAGGAGCGCCCGGCCGAGGGGCGAGTCGGGAGAGATGCCGCCGACGCTCGAGATCTCGATCTGCAGCCGCTCGCCGCGCTCGTCCTCGATCTCCACCTTCGAGCCGACGGTGACGGTGCCGCTGGCCGCCGCCTCGTCCTCGTCGATCAGCACGGCGCCCTCGAGGCGGGCGCGCAGGATCGTGATCCGCCGCTCGAGCAGCCCCTGCTCGTTCTTGGCGGCGTGGTACTCGAAGTTCTCCGAGAGGTCGCCGAAGCTCCGCGCCGTCGCGATCGCCTCGACCATCTCCGCCCGCCGCGGCCCCTCGAGCTCGGCGAGCTCCGCCTGGAGCTGCTCCTTCTGCGCCAGCGTGAGCTGCTCTGACTTGTCCTTCATCGTCGCAGCGTAACGATGTCGGCCGGCTGCGCCGGGATCAGGGCCGGGCGTCAGGCTGCTCGGCGTCCTGCTCCGCGAAGAAGCGCGCGAAGAAGTAGGCGAACGCGGCGAAGAACACGACCGCCTCGGCGAGGGACATCGCGACACCCGCGATCTGCTGGTCGCGCAGGGGGTCGAGCCCCCAGACTCGCCGGGGCGCGTCGACGTAGAACTCGTAGGCGGGGTCGGGGATGAGCGCCAGCAGCAGGCCGATCGGGCTCGCGAGGGCGAAGGCGCCGAAGAGGTAGGCCGCCTTGTACCCCGCCGAGAAGTCGGCGTGGACGACCGGCCACCAGAGCAGCACGCCCGTGACGAAGTACGCCGCGTGCTCGAGGTGGAGCAGCGTGTGCGGGTTGCGGAGTGCCGTGTCGTAGACCCAGGGCAGGTGCCAGACCAGGTAGTTCCCGACCCAGAGGAGCAGCGCCGGCACGGGTGGAACGCGCGGCAGCCGCGCCGCGAAGCTCGCCGGGATCCCGAGCACGAGCAGGAGCGGCGCCCATTCCGCGAGCACGACGTTCTGGAGCAGGTGGACGCTGAGCAGGTAGTGGAGCGCCAGCGTCTCGACCGGCGTGACGGTCACCGCCAGCACGAGCAGCAGCGAGCCGGCGAAGCACGCCTGCCGCCAGAGCGGCGTGGGGTGGCGGCGCAGGAGCCAGACGTAGCCGAGCGCGAGGGCCGGGACGACGAGGAGCGCCTCCGGATTCCACGACCACGAATACGGCTCCGGCCCCACCGGGCGCTAACCTAGCCTCCACGCCGCGCCCGTGGTGTAGTGGTAACACTAGAGCCTTCCAAGCTCTCGTCACCGGTTCGAATCCGGTCGGGCGCTTCTCGTCCGTTCTCCTTCCTCGCCGCGACTCTCGCCGTCGGCCCCTGGGTCGGGCAGGGCGTGCGAGACAGGAGCGGGGGGCCGGGTGCACACTGCTGGCGTGATCGAGCTCGTGGGCAGGATCCAGCGGCGCGTCATGGGCGGGCGCATCGACCGGGCGCTCGCGCCGATCCTCGGCGTCGCCTTCGCCGGGTCGGTCACCGGCGGGATGATCTGGAGCTTCGTCGGCATCTGGGCGATCGAGCGCCTCGGGGCGTCGAACTTCCAGCTCGCCGCCGGGTTCACCGCGGCCGCGGTCACGGGCGCGATCGGCGGCTACATCGGTGGCGCGCTCTCGGACCGCGTCGGACGGAAGCCGCTGATCCTGTTCGGCTGGAGCATGAACGCGACGACGCCGCTCGGGCTCCTGCTCGTCGGTGACCACCTCTGGGTGGGCCTCGGGCTCCTCGCCACCCTGAGCCTGTTCGCCTCGGTGGGCCACGCGGCCGACCAGGCGCTCATCCCGGACATCCTCCCACCGGAGCGCCACGAGGCCGGGTACGCGTCCGTGCGCGTGATCCAGAACTTCGGCGTCGTGCTCGGGCCGCCGGTCGGCGCGCTCTTCCTCCTCGGTGAGAACTGGGACCGCCTGTTCGTCGCCGCGGCGCTCGTCGGCTTCCTGCCCTTCCTCCTCGCGCTGAAGTTCATCCCGCGTCGTGGTCGGTACACCCCCGAGCGCGGCGAGGAGCACGCGTCGTGGTGGCGGATCGTCCGCGATCCGATCTTCCTCCTCTTCTTCGTCTCCGGCATGTTCTCGACGCTGGTCTACGTCGCATACGAGACCGTGCTGCCGATCTCGCTCGTCGACACGCACGGCATCGCACCGTCGACCTGGGGCTTCCTCGTCGCGCTGAACCCGCTGATGGTGACGCTCTTCCAGCTGCGGATCACGGCGCGGGTCGCGAGCGTGCCTGCGTCGCTCAAGCTCGCGACGGCGATCCTGCTGATGGGGCTCCCGTTCCTGGCGCTGATCTGGACCGGCGCGCTCGCGATCGTCGCCGTCGTGATCGTGGTCTTCGTGGTCGGCGAGATGCTGTGGATCCCGACCTCACAGGCCGTCGTCGCGCGGATCGCGCCACCGGAGTCCCGCGGCGCCTACATCGGCGCCTTCGGCGGCACGTGGGCGATCGGCTGGGCGCTGACGCCGACCGTCGGGCTCCTCGTCCGCGGCAGCGCGGGCGACGGCGCGATGTGGGTCATGTTCGCGTCCCTCGCGGTCATCGGCTCGGTGACGGCGTTCGTCGCGTGCACGCGCGCGTTCGGCCTCACCGGCGCGGCCGAGGGCGAGCTGGAGGACGCCGCGACCGCGGAGGTGGCCGCCGTCTAGCGAGGACTGGCCCTGCTGGCGGTGCCTCTCACTAACCGCTAAACTCGAATCGAGTGGTTAGTGCAACGCCGAACGTGAACTACGTCGCCGCGGGCGTCCTGCTGCCGCTGCCGGTGGCGGGCGAGCCCGCGCTCGAGCTCTGCAACACGTTCGCCGGCTGGGGCGAGGAGGGGGGCCGGGAGTACCTGGCGTCCTACGAGCACCTGGTGGTGTGGGCGCGCGAGCGCGGCCTCGTGGACGAGCAGGCCGCCGCGGAGCTGGTGGTTCAGGGGCGGTCGCAGCCGAGCGAGGCGGCGCGCGTGCTCGAGCGGGCGAAGCGCCTGCGGCGGGCGTTCTACGCCGTCGCCGCCGGGGACCCCGGCGACGAGGATCGCGCGGTCGTCGCACGCGAGGCCGAGCGTGCGTCTGCACGTGCTCACCTCGCGTGGGGACCGGCGGCGGCGACCTGGGTGCTGCCGGCGACGCCGGAGCTGCCGCTGCTCGCCGTCGCGCGCTCGATCGGCGCGTTCGTCACCGATCCGCTCCGCGTCGGCCGCTGCCCGGGCCGCGGCTGCGGTTGGCTCTTCGCCAATCCGAGCGGTCGCCGCCGCTGGTGCTCGATGGCCGTCTGCGGCAACCGCACGAAGGCGCGCCGCCACGCCCAGCGGGCGGCGGCACGGCGGGGGCGCTGAGGTGCTGCGGTACGCCTTCAATCGCATCGTGTGGACGATTCCCGTCGTCCTGCTCGCGATCACGCTCACGTTCTTCCTCGTGCGCTCGACGGGCGGTGACCCGTTCCGGCACGGGCCGCTCGTCGGGCTGACCGCGCAGGGCGGCTGGCAGAAGTACGGCGACTGGCAGCCGCAGTCGATTCGCGACAACATGCGCCGGCGCTACGGGCTCGACCTGCCGTGGTACGAGCAGTACGCGAACTACCTCGCCGGCGTCGCCACCTTCAGCCTCGGCCCGTCGCTCTCGTTCCGCAATCGCACCGTCGAGGAGATCGTGGCCCGGCAGGGGCCGATCACGCTCCAGCTGTCCCTGCTCGCGCTCGCGTGGGGGGTCGTCGCCGGGATCGCGACGGGCCTCGGGAGCTCGCTCGCGCGGCGCGGCTCACCCGTCGCGCACCTCGAGCGACTCGTCTCGTCGCTCGCGCTCGCCGTCCCCGCCTTCTTCGTCGGGACGCTCCTGATCTACCTGGTCGCGGTGCGGGGCGGCCTGCTGCCGACGAGCGGCTGGGAGGGCTGGCGCACGAAGATCCTGCCCGCGCTCACGCTCGGGCTGGTGCCGATGGCCTACTGCGCGCGACTGACGCGCGGCGCCATGGTCGAGACGCTGGGCGAGGACTACGTGCGCTCGGCGCGGGCGAAGGGACTGCGCCGGCGCCGGGTCGTCCTCCAGCACGCCCTGCGCAACTCGCTCGTGCCGGTGCTGAGCGCGGCCGGGCCGCTGCTCGGCGGCATGATCACGACCCTCTTCGTCGTCGAGTACGTCTTCGCCATCCCGGGCCTCGCGCGCCACTACGTCAGCGCCGCGACCGCGCGCGACTACCCGCTCCTGATGGGGATGACGGTCGTGTTCACGCTGGCGGTCGTGCTCGCCAACCTCGTGGTCGACCTGTTGCTCGCGTGGCTCGACCCGCGCCTCCGCGAGCGAGGCCGCGTCACGGCGTAGCCGCAGCGGCCCCTTCAGGGGTCTTCGCGCGAGCGCGGGCTCTGCCCGTGCTCGCTGCGGGCTAGATCAGAGCCTCGATCGCGCCGGCCGTCGGCTCGAGCTCGCCGGACTCGAGCCCGGCGCGGATCTCGCGGGCGAGCGCCCGCGCCTCCGAGCCCTGGTCGAGGTCGAGGACGGTGTTCAGCGCGGCGAGCACCTCGTCCCCGTCGCGCAGCTCGATCCCAACGGTCTCGGTGCCGTCGCCGACGTAGGGATCCCGGAACAAGCCGACGGCGACCTGCACCGAGCGGCCGTCGGGCAGCGTCGCCGTCTCGCTGATCGGGTTCCCTTTCAGGCTCACGACGCCTGTCTGCCGCCGGCGTGCGCGGGTCAAACATCCGGCGCCGCTCCTATCCTCGGCGCGTGGAGGAGCGTCTGGTCCGGTTCCGCCCGCGGGCCGTGCTCGTCGTGCTCGGGATCATCCTCGCCGCGGTCGTGATGATCGAGATCGTCCAGGTCGCCCGCGGCGTGCTCGTCTGGATCTTCATCGCCGTCTTCCTGGCGGCCGCGCTCAACCCGGCAGTCGACTGGCTCCAGGCTCACGGGGTGCGCAGGCGGGGGGCCGCGGTCGCGGCTGCGTACGTCGGTGCTCTGCTTTCGATCGCGCTGCTGGGAGCGTCGTTCGTCCCGATCCTGATCGACCAGGTGAACAACTTCGTCGAAGCGCTGCCGGACTACGTCGAGCAGCTGACGCGCGGCGAGGGGCGGCTCGGCTTCCTCGAGCGCGAGTACCAGATCACGGACCGCGTCCGGGAGTGGGTCGAGGAGGGCGGCGCGACGGGCGTGCTCGGGCTCTCGGACACCGCGCTCGCCGTCACGAAGGGCGTCCTCACCGCCGTGGTCGCCACCGTCACGATCGCGTTCCTGACCCTCTTCATGCTGCTCGAGGGGCCCGCGTGGATGGAGCGCCTCTACTCGTTGCTGCCGCCCGAGTCGCAGCCGCGCTGGCGCGCCGTCGGGCGGGAGGTCTACCGCACGATCGGCGGCTACGTGACGGGCAACCTGACCATCAGCGTCATCGCGGGCATCGTCTCCACCCTCGTCCTGATCGGCCTCGGCGTGCCTTTCGCGATCGCGCTGGGACTGCTCGTGGCGCTGCTCGACCTGATCCCGCTGGCCGGTGCCACGATCGCAGCGGTGATCGTGACGACCGTCGGCTTCCTCGACTCGACGACCTCGGGGATCGTGCTGCTGATCTTCTTCATCGTCTACCAGCAGCTCGAGAACCACGTGCTCCAGCCGATCGTCTACGGCCGTACGGTGCAGCTCTCGCCGCTCGTGGTGCTGATCGCGGTCCTCATCGGGGCGGAGCTGGCGGGCGTGATCGGCGCGCTCGCGGCGATCCCCGTCGCGGGGACGGTGCAGGTGCTGCTCCTCGACTGGCTGAAGCACCGGCGCAGCCGTGTGGTCGCGACCGACGCGCCTCCGTAGCCCGCCTCACGAAAGATCCCCCTTTGGAGGATGTCGGCGGCGGCGTCGAAAGCCGAGTGAGGAGGTATGCAGCGTCGGCTCGCACTCCCTGCGTTCCTCGTCGCGTGCGCCTGTCTCATCGCCGGTGTCGGCATCGCCGCGGGCGGCGCTTCGGCGGCGAGTCAGCCCGCGCGGACGATCGCGGCGGCCGACCCGCTGGAGCGCCTCGTCCTCGCCGAGCTGAACGTGGTGCGCCGCTCGCACGGCCTCCGGCCGCTGCGGCACTCGCAGCCGCTCTCGGCCGCGGCCGACGCTCATTCGCGGGCGATGGGCCGCTTCGGCTTCTTCCAGCACGAGTCGCGTGACGGCACGGCCTTCTGGCACCGCGTGAAGCGCTTCTACGGCCCGCGCGGCGCCGGCTGGTCGGTGGGCGAGAACCTGCTCTGGTCGACACCCGGCCTCGACGCACGCGGTGCCGTGCGGCTCTGGATGCAGAGCCCGGGCCACCGGCGCAACATCCTCACCGCGCGCTGGCGCGAGATCGGGCTCTCGGCCGTGACCGTCGCCGCCGCCCCCGGCGTCTTCGGCGGCCGCGACGTCCTGATCATCACCACGGACTTCGGCGCCCGCTAGCCCCGAACGCGCCCGGGAGGATCGAACCTCCGACCCACGGCTGAGAAGGCCGCCACGCGGACGCTAGAAACTCCTGCTAGAGCGCAGTTTGTCAGCCGCCTCGCAAAGCCCCTGACCTCCATACGACCTCCGCGCAGACGTGCGCATCTATGCGCAAGAAGGATCGGCGAGATACGCGGAGACTCAGGGCAGAGGACGCTCGCGCAGGCGACCGCGCTAGTCGGCTGACGGGTGTTCGGCCACAGTCAATGCCGGTTCGCGAATGCGTAGGGAGCAATGATTCTGCGAGCGTCCGTCTTCACCTCCGCGGATGCCCGTCGCTCGTCACCAAGGTAGTCAGCAACGATTCTGTAGCCGAGCGTGTAGCCAGTCCAGCGCGGAACGTCAGAGCTACCGAGAAACCAGGCGTGGTGGTCGTATCCGCCAGGAATCTCCAGATTTGACTGAGCTTCGCGCCATAGCTGAGCCTCCTGTTTCCGCGACAGCGCGGTAGTCCAGGGCTGCGACGGGGTGGCTGGGAAGACCTCTCGGACGAAGTGGTCTGCTAGTCCCTCGGTGACGAGTGCCTCGGCAAGCGTGCTTCCGTAGCCGGGGCCGGTGCGGATTCGACTGCTGTGATGTAACTCGTGGGCCACGGTCGCCGGAACCCAGACCTCCGCGCCCTTCCGAAGCGGCTGGTCGAGCCAGATTGTCACGGTGCCGTCGCGCGGATTCGCAAAGCCACCGAAACCGACCTCTGGCACCACGCTCGCCGGGTCAACTCTTACGTTGATCCGCACGCGATTTCGGTGCGGTAGCCGTGGCAGCACTTCCTCGACCGAGTGCCGTACTAGGGCTTCGAGGTCTACTCCCGATTCGTCGCCGGCTTCTCGCGCAGGGCCGTCGATGGTCAAGGAATAAGCGTTCCTGACTGCGGGAGGCGCGCCGTCGCTGGCGTTGTCATCGTCGCCCGCGCAACCTGGCAGGCACACGATCAGGCACACGAAAAGAGCGAACCTCACCCCGTTGACCCTAGCCTCACCAGGCCGAGGATTCGGACTCAGGGGCGCCGGACGACTCAGGCCAGCTCAGGCGTCATGCCCGGACGCTGGCCCAGGCAACCGCGTGGGTTTCTAGGATCGATCCATGCCGGTCGCGTTCCCCAAGAACTTGCAGGGGTCATCAGTCGCCTTGCGGATGTTCTCCGCCGACGATGCGCCATGGATCCAGGCTGCCTGCGACAGACCTGAGATGGCCCGATTCGTGCCGATTCTGCCATCGCCGTACACGCTCGCCGATGCTGAAGCGTTCGTGCGGTACGCAGAGAACGCTTGGGAGCAAGGATCGAGCGCCCCATTCGCGATCACAACCACCAGCAACGATCCGCTCGGCTCAGTCGAGGTCCACCCGAAACCCACAGACGCAAGCCATGCAGGCGTCGGATACTGGCTCCGTCCCGAAGCGCGAGGTCGAGGGGCAGCGACCGAAGCGGTCAGGCTCGTCTCCGCATGGGCGTTCGACGAGCTACGCATCGAGCGCCTGAGTCTGATCACGGACCCGGCTAACGAGGCATCGATGCGCGTGGCCGAGCGGGCAGGCTACCTGCGGGAAGGTCTTCTCCGCGCCTGGCAACCAACTCGGTCGGGCCGTCGCGACAGCGTGATGTTCTCGCTCGTGCCGAGCGACTTAGCTCGACCGCAATAGCGGCGACGGTTCGGGGGTCATTGGCGAACGCTGGCCCAGGCGACGAGTTCCTCGGCCGGGACAGTCGCTTCGCGTGTCTGCTAGGTGGAGGGCGGCACGAGCAGTAGGTGGCTCTCGACGACCGCCTCTGCCACCTGGAAGAGCTTGCGTCCCGTCTGCTGCGACTGGGCGCGGAGAAGCTCGAACGCCTTCCTCTCGTCGATCGCCTGCCGCGCCATCATGATCCCCTTCGCCCGTTCGATCACGGCGCGGCGAGCGAACGCTCCTTCGAGGTTCGTGTACTCGGCGTAGCGGCGAATCGTGATGTCGATCGCGCTCTGCATCTCGCTCGGGTTGCCGTCGACGATGTAGGCGAAGATCCCCCGCTTGGCAGCCTCGTTGACCCAGGTCGCATCCTCGGATTCGAGGAGCGCGATCACGGGGCAGCTGGACTCCTTGACGATCTCGGAGATCATGTCGAGGGCGTGGGATCCGCTGACGCCGAGGCCGACGAACGCAAGGTCGGGATGTTCTCGGTCGGTCGCCGCCGCCACCTCTGTGACCTCCAGCTCGCGCGAGATCACTTCGTGGCCGAGCTCGGTGACGATCTCGGCGATCCGCTCGAGCCGATCCTTGCGCTCGTTCGCGATCAGGATCCGTAAGGAAGCCCGCTCAGCCACGAGGACTCCGGGCACGTAGCGTTGCGAACGGTTCCGTGCGTTCGATCAACATTCCTTGATCATCAATGGTAGCGGCCCTCTCCCGGCGCGGGCACGACGCGCTACACTCCGCCTAGCGACTGCGCAGCAAACTGCAGTCGTGGCGCACACGTCGCGGGCTCACAAGCATCGAGCCCGCGCATGAGCCGCCCCTCAGCAACAGGGTCGGAGCCGGCAAAACGCCGGATATCCACGGACGTTGCGAGGAGAGGCATGACGAACTCAGAGAACGGCCACGGTTGGTCGATGATGGCTGCCGTCAACGGCGTCATGGACGACCTCCATGGATCACTTGGCCTAGCCGACACCCAGTTCTTCTGCGAGTGCGGCGGTATCGGCTGCAGAGAGCGGATCAGACTGACCCGTGCTGAGTATGCGCGCCTCCGGCAGGAGGCCAGGCCAGTGCTCATCGAGGCGCATGCCCGGCGCGACCCACGCGCCGCCGGCCAACGGCCGCAGCCCGCTCCCGTGCTCGGTCTGAACGCCAGCCACGACGCGCCGGGTGTTCAAGAGCTCGCATTCTGAGGACGGTCGGCAGGTGTTGTGGGTGCGCTTGCGGACTCTGAGCGGGTGCTCGGTCGAGTTGGAGGCTGTTGTCGCGCCGCGCGGAGTCTCCTCACCTGCGTCGAGTGCCACTCGGAAAGCTGACGGGTTCCACACGCGCGGGCCAGGTAACCCGCCCGGCGGCGACAGTGGAGGTCAGGGGCGATACGCGCGGGGCAACGCGGACTAGCTGCAGCTTTCGGCGACTTGATGGCGTGTAGCGCGAAACCGGCTCAGCTACTGGGGACGCGCCCGGGAGGATTCGAACCTCCGACCCACGGCTTAGAAGGCCGTCGCTCTGTCCGCTGAGCTACGGGCGCAGCGCCGACAGCGTATCGCCGCCTCCGCGTCGTCCTCGTGCCGTGAGCGCAGCGGTCCCGGGGCCCCTCGAGCCGACCGGCTCGAAGGCACGTTTGCCCGGCTCGTCCCCGGGTAGCCGAGACCCGTACCCGACAGAGGAGGAGATTGCGTGAAGGTTGCCTTTCTCGCAACGGACATGGTCGAGCAGGTCGAGCTGACGGAGCCGTGGCGGGCGGTCGAGCGGGAGGGCTGGACGCCCGAGCTCGTGTCGCTCGGGACCGGCTCGATTCAGGGCTTCGACCACTACGACAGGGCCGACACCTTCCCCGTCGACCGCACGGTCGAGGAGGCGTCCGCGGACGAGTACGACGCGCTCGTGCTCCCCGGCGGCGTCGGCAACCCCGACACGCTGCGCACCGACGAGAACGCCGTCGCCTTCGTGCGCGCCTTCTTCGAGCAGCGCAAGCCGGTCGCGGCGATCTGCCATGCGCCGTGGCTGCTCGTCGAGGCGGGAGTCGTGCGTGGGCGCACGCTCACCTCGTTCCCGAGCATCCAGACGGACGTCCGCAACGCCGGGGCGACCTGGGTGGACGAGGAGGTCGTCGTCGACAACGGCCTCGTCACGAGCCGGCGCCCGGACGATCTGCCCGCCTTCTGCGCGAAGCTCGTGGAGGAGTTCCGCGAGGGCAGGCACACCGGCCAGCACGCCGGCGAGGCCGTCGCCACGTAGGGCGGGCGCCGGATCGTCGCCGCCGCCCGGCTACACTCTGGGCGGCGCGGTGGCGGTAGCTCAGTTGGTAGAGCTCCGGGTTGTGGTCCCGGTGGTCGCGGGTTCGAGTCCCGTCCGCCACCCTCGTCGTCGCCCGCCACGGCGACGGCGGTCAGCGAGACAGAGGAGGCAGCGGTGAAGAGAGCAACCTTCGTCCTCGTCGCGCTCGCGGCGCTCGCCCTCGGCGGCGCCCAGGCAGCGACTCCCAAGGCGTTCCCCGAGACGATCCCGCTCCCGAACGGGTTCCAGCCCGAGGGGATCGCGATCGGGGGGAACACGTTCTACGTCGGCTCGATCCCGACGGGAGCGATCTACCGGGGCAACCTGCGCACCGGCAAGGGCGCGGTGCTCGTCCCGGGCGAGGCCGGCAAGGCGGCGATCGGCCTCAGCCTCGACCGCGGCCGCCTCTTCGTCGCGGGCGGTCCCACCGGCGAGGGGTACGTCTACGACGCGAGGACGGGCCGTGAGCTCGCCCGGTATGTCCTCACGACCGGCGCCACGTTCGTGAACGACGTCGTCGTGACGCGCACCGCCGCGTGGTTCACCGACTCCGTCAACCAGGTGCTCTACCGCGTGGCGCTCGGCCCCGCCGGCCGTCCCGGCCCCGGGTCGCCGGTCCAGCCGATCCCGCTGACGGGGGACATCCAGTACACCACGGGCTTCAACGCGAACGGTATCGACGCCACGCCGAACGGCAAGAAGCTCGTGATCGTGCAGAGCAACACGGGCAAGCTCTTTACCGTCACGCCCGCGGGCGTGACGCGCGAGATCGATCTCGGCGGCGGCAGCGTGCCGAACGGCGACGGCATCCTGCTCGACGGCAAGATCCTCTACGTCGTGCAGAACCGCGACAACAAGATCGCGCGGATCGCGCTCGACCCGAGGCTCCGCACGGGCCGGATCACCCGCTACCTGACCGATCCCGACTTCCGCGTGCCGACGACGATCGACGATCACGGCCGGCGGCTCTACGCCGTCAACGCCCGCTTCGGGACGCCGCCGACGCCGACCACGGACTACGACGTGGTGCAGCTGCGCAAGCGCTGAGCTGCGAGAGGGCCGGGCGAGACCTCGGGCATACTGGTCTCGCCCGGCCCGTAGCTCAGCGGCCCCGTAGCTCAGTGGATAGAGCGGCAGGCTTCGAACCTGCGTGCGGAGGTTCGATTCCTCCCGGGGCCATCGCCCCGGCGACGCGGCCCGCGGCTCAGCCGCTGGCGGGCTCGAGCGGCGGCTCCGACTTCAGCCGCTCCGCGGCGGCGTGGCGCGCCGCCTCCTCGGCCTCGAGCTCGCGCTCGTAGCGCGTCTGCTCGGTGAGCACGCTCTCGCGCTCGCGCTCGGTCGGCCCGGGTGCGACCTCGGGCTCCGTGTAGCCGGGATCGACGAAGGTGGGGTCGGGATCGGTCACGGGGCGCCTGTACCCGCGCGCTCTATCCTGTAACCGCGCGGGCGTGGCGGAACTGGCAGACGCGCCGGGTTTAGGTCCCGGTGGGCTTCGGCCCTTGGAGGTTCGACCCCTCTCGCCCGCACCTGCGCCCCGGACCTCACTCGACGGTCGCTCGGCGCGGGCGCCGGGCGCGCTTTAGTCTGACGAGAGAACCGCCGACGCAGGAGCTGGCGGTCGTTCGTCCCCCAGATTGGCGGCGTAATGGACTTGGCGACCTTGGCGGCAGTGTCGCGAGAGGATCTCTACTTCGCCCTGGCGGTGGCGGCGACGCTCGCCACGATCGCGCTCCTCGTGGTCACGATCCGCACCGACGTGCGCCGGTCGCCCGCGCTCCACGACCGGCGCGGCTCGCCGGCGCGCGACCCGCGCGAGGCGCTCGCGCTCGTGGGCGACACGCTGGCCGCGACGCACAACCCCGAGGCGCTGCTGCCGGTGATCCTGCGGGCGACGGCGGAGGCGACGGGGGCGACTGCGGGCCGGCTGCTCGAGTCGGGTGAGGAGATCGCCTCCGTCGGCGCGATCCCGCTCGGCGTCGAGCCGCTGACGCTCGAGCTCCCCGCCGCGGGCGGGCGGTCGACGCTGATGCTGCTCTACCCCACGCGCAGCGGCTTCGACGCCGCCGCAGAGCGGCTCGCGACGTGGCTCGCCTCCCAGGCGTCGATCGCGCTCGAGAACGCGCGCCTCCACCACGTCGTGCAGGTGCAGGCGGTGACGGACGAGCTGACCGGGCTCGTCAACCGCAGGCGCTTCATGACCGCGCTCGAGACCGAGACGGTGCGGACGTCCCGGCTCCGGCCGCCGTCGCTCATCCTCGCCGACCTGGACGACTTCAAGCGTGTCAACGACCGCTTCGGCCACCCGGTCGGAGACGAGCTGCTGCAGGAGTTCGCGCGGGCGCTGCTCGACCACGTCCGCGACATCGACATCCCGGCCCGCCTCGGCGGCGAGGAGTTCGCCGTGCTCCTGCCCGAGACGCCGGTCGACGGTGCGTCGGCCGTCGCCGAGCGCCTGCAGCGGTTCCTCGCCGCGACGCCGCTGCTCGTCAAGAACGGCCACAACATCCACGCGACGGCGAGCTTCGGCGTCGCCGAGCTGGTCGAGGGAGAGGCGGGCGACGAGCTGCTGCGCCGCGCCGACGCCGCGCTCTACCGGGCGAAGGACGAGGGCAAGAATCAGGTCGTCGTCGCGGAGGCATCCGCGGCCTGACGCCGGACCTACCCGTTTGCGGTGGGGACACGTCCGCCTCGTTGACGATAATCAGTGCAGTGCGAGCACCTTGGCCTGCCCTGCGCGTTTCCTGCCTCGTCGCGTCCGCCGCGGCCTCGGGCTACTTCTGGCACGGCGCGCTGGACGATCCGGACCGGGTGCAGGAGCTGCTCCGGCCGCCGCAGGCACCGTCGACCGGGGTCGTCGTGACCGTGCCGCCGCCCCCTCCGCCCGCGCCCCCGCGGTCCGAGCCGACGCCGCGCACCGGCGGCCGGACGGGGCCGCAGGACGCGGCCGGCCCCCCGCCCGCCACCGGCGGAGACGTGGGCGGAGACGCGGTCGCGCAGCCGATCAGCGCAGGACCGGAGCCGGCGACCGTGACGCCGCCGCCCACGCCGGCGCCGGCCCCGAGGGCCGCGGCGCCTCCCCCGGCGGCAGCGCCGAGGCCGGCGGCTCCCCGCCCCCAGCCGCCGCGGCCGGCGGCGCCCACGCCGGCACCGCCCGTCCAGCCCACGCCGGCCCCGCCCGCGACGCCGGCCACCCCCGCAACACCGGCTACCCCGGCCACACCGGCAACGCCGGCGACCCCGACCCCGACCCCGACTCCGACTCCGAACCCGCCGCCCGCGGAGCCGCCGCCGCCCGCGGTGCCGCCGCCGTCTCCGCCTCCGCCAGCCGAGCCGCCGCCCGTCGAGCCTCCACCCGCCGGGCCTCCGCCGGCGGAGCCCCCGCCCGCGGAGCCGCCGCCCACGTCCGAGCGGCCGGGCTGGGGCAAGGGCGACGACAACCACGTCCACACCGGCCCCCCGGGCCAGGGGAAGAATCCGCCCGGGCAGGAGAAGAAGAAGAAGAAGTAGCGCCACCCGCGCGTGCCGCTCCCCGGACCGGCCGCGGTCACCCCTCTGCTTGAATGGGCGGGTGGAGACTCGGGTCGAAGAGCTCGGCGACGACCGCGTCCGTCTGACCGTCGACGTGTCGGCGCACGACGTGCACCACGCCGTCGAGCACGCGACGTCCGACCTCGCGAGCTCGGTGAAGATCCCCGGCTTCCGCCCCGGCAAGGTGCCGGCGCCGATCCTCGTCCAGCGGCTCGGCAAGGAGCGGATCTACGCCGAGGCCGTCGACAGCCACATCTCCGGCTGGTTCTGGAACGCAGCCGCCCGGGCGCGCATTCGGCCGATCGCCCAGCCCGAGTACGACTACGAGCTGCCGAGCGCCGACGACGCCGAGTGGCGATTCAGCGCCACGGTGCCCGTCCAGCCGAAGATCGAGATCGTCGACTGGGTCGGGCTCGAGGTGCCGCGCCCCGAGGCCGAGGTGCCGGCCGAGCTCGTCGACGGGGAGCTCGAGGCGCTGCGCGAGTCCGTCGCGGAGCTCGTCCCCGCCGGTGAGCGCGCCGCCCGTAACGGCGACACGGTCGTGATCGACCTCGTCTCCCCCGACGGCAGCGAGCAGCGCGACACCGTCGTCGAGCTCGGCTCGGGGCGGCTCGTCGAGGAGGTGGAAGCGGCCCTGCGCGGCACTTCCGCGGGCGAGCAGAAGCAGGTCACCTACGAGCTCGCCGACGAGTCCAGCGCCACCGTCGAGATCACGGTGAAGGAGATCAAGGAGAAGGTGCTGCCCGAGCTCGACGACGAGCTCGCGCGGTCGGCCAGCGAGTTCGACACGCTCGCGGAGCTGCGCGCCGACATCGAGTCGCGCCTCCGCGACCAGCTCGAGGTCGAGATCGAGAACGCGTTCCGCGCGAACGCCGTCGACACACTCGTGCGCGAGTCGAAGGTGACCCCGGCCGGCCCGCTCGTCGAGTCGCGCACCCGCGAGCTGCTGACGGGGTTCCTCCGCTCGCTCGAGCGGCGCGGCATCCCGCCCGAGACGTACCTGCAGATCTCCGGCCGCACGCCGGAGCAGCTCACGGAGGCGATGCGCGCCGAGGCGGCGCAGTCGGTCGCCCGCGAGCTCGCGCTCGAGGCGGCCGCCGACCGGCTCGGGCTCGAGGTCTCCGACGACGACGTGAAGGCGCTCGTCCGCGAGCAGGCGGAGGAGGCCGGCGAGGAGGCGGACGCCGTCATCGACGAGCTCTGGCACTCCGGCCGCCATGAGGACGTGCGCGAGGACATCCGACTGCGGAACGCCCTCGACCGGATCGTCGCGGACGTGAAGCCGATCCCGGTCGAGGTCGCCGAGGCGCGCGAGGCGATCTGGACGCCCGACAAGGAAACGCCCCAGCAAGAGACGAAGCTATGGACCCCCGGTAACTGACGTGCCTGGAAGCAAGGAGCCTGCATGAGCCCGCTTATCCCGATGGTGATCGAGCAGACGTCGCGCGGCGAGCGCTCGTTCGACATCTACTCCCGCTTGCTGAACGAGCGGATCATCTTCCTCGGCACCCCGGTCGACGACCAGATCGCGAACCTGATCGTGGCGCAGCTCCTGCACCTCGAGTCCGAGGATCCCGACAAGGACATCTCCCTCTACATCAACTCGCCGGGCGGGTCGGTGTACGCGGGCCTCGCGATCTACGACACGATGCAGTTCATCAAGCCCGACATCCAGACCATCTGCGTCGGGATCGCGATGAGCATGGGCGCGCTGCTCCTCGGCGGCGGCGCGGCAGGGAAGCGGATGGCCCTGCCGAACGCAAAGATCCTGATCCACCAGGTGTCCGGCGGCTTCCAGGGACAGGCGACGGACATCGAGATCGCAGCACGGGAGACGATCGCGCTCAAACGGCGGCTCGAGGAGATCATCTCGAGCCACACGGGTCAGGAGATCGAGAAAGTGTCGAAGGACATGGAGCGCGACTACTTCCTGACCGCGCAAGAAGCGAACGAGTACGGCCTGATCGACCGCGTCATCGAGCACCGCTAGACCGAAACCTGAACTAGCCGTTTCCGAAAAAACGAGGTAGAACGAGATATGGCCCGAGCGACAGACGGCAACGAGCAGCTGCTCTGCAGCTTCTGCGGCAAGAGCCAGCGGCAGGTCAAGAAGCTGATCGCCGGCCCCGGTGTCTACATCTGCGACGAGTGCATCGACCTCTGCAACGAGATCATCGACGAGGAGCTGACGACCCCGACCCAGCTCGATCTCGACAACCTGCCGCGCCCGCGCGACATCTACTCGGTGCTGAACGACTACGTCGTCTCGCAGGAGGAGGCGAAGCGGACGCTGGCGGTGGCGGTCTACAACCACTACAAGCGCGTTCGCATGGGCCAGGAGGACGGCGACGTCGAGCTGCAGAAGTCGAACATCCTGCTGCTCGGGCCGACCGGCTGCGGCAAGACGCTGCTCGCCCAGACGCTCGCGCGCATCCTCAACGTCCCGTTCGCGATCGCAGACGCGACCGCGCTCACCGAGGCCGGCTACGTCGGCGAGGACGTCGAGAACATCCTGCTGAAGCTGATCCAGGCCGCGGACTTCGACATCAAGAAGGCCGAGACGGGGATCATCTACATCGACGAGGTCGACAAGATCGCGCGCAAGGCGGACAACCCGTCGATCACGCGCGACGTGTCCGGGGAGGGTGTCCAGCAGGCGCTCCTGAAGATCCTCGAGGGGACGGTGGCGTCCGTGCCGCCGCAGGGCGGGCGCAAGCACCCGCACCAGGAGTTCCTCTCGATCGACACGACGAACATCCTCTTCATCTGCGGCGGCGCCTTCGCCGGGCTCGACAAGATCATCGGCCGCCGGATCGGCAAGAACGCCGTCGGCTTCGGGGCCGACGTGCGCTCGCGCCACTCCGAGGAGAGCGCCGAGGTGCTCGCCGACGTCATGCCGGAGGACCTGCTCAACTTCGGGCTGATCCCGGAGTTCATCGGCCGCCTGCCGGTGATCTCGGCCGTGCACCAGCTGCGCCGCGAGGATCTCGTGCAGATCCTGACCGAGCCGAAGAACGCCCTCACGCGCCAGTACCAGCGCTTCTTCGGCTACGACACGATCGAGCTCGAGTTCCGCGACGACGCGCTCTGGGAGATCGCCGACAAGGCGCTCGAGCGCGAGACGGGCGCGCGCGGGCTGCGCTCGATCATCGAGAACGCGCTGCTCGACGTGATGTTCGAGCTGCCGTCGCGCAAGGACGTCTCCAAGTGCGTGATCACGAAGGAGACGATCTCGAAGGGCCTGAAGCCGACGCTCGTCACGAGCGCCGACGGCGTCCTCGACGAGCAGGACGCGCTCGCCGAGGAGTCGGCCTAGCTCACGCGCGCCACTCGACCGCGACCACCTCGACCGGCTCCGCCAGCCCCTTCAGCTGCTCGGCACGCGGCGGCCCGGTGCTGAGGTCCGCGACGCCGCGGACCGAGACCGCGCTCGCGACGATCTCGCCGCCGCCGGCGAGGGCGCCGATCCGCGCTGCGGTGTGCACGCCCTTGCCGCGGTAGTTCTCGCCCAGGTGCGTCGCCTCGGCGGTGTGCACGCCGATGCGGAGGTCGAACGGGAGGTGCTCCTCGGCGGCGCGCTGGACCGCGGCTGCGGCCGCGAGCGCGTCCTCGACCCGGTCGAACGCGAGGAAGAAGCCGTCGCCCGTGTGGTCGACGACCTCGCCGCCGTGGATCGCGACCGCGTCCCGCACGAGCTCGTCGTGGCGGCGGAGGAGCTTCTGCCAGTGGACGTCGCCGTGGTGCTCGAGGTGCCGCGTCGAGTCCACGATGTCGGTGAAGGCGAAGGTCATCGTCACGCGGCGACCGGCGTCGCGGCCGAGCAGCGAGTCGACGCGCTGCGCGTCGAGGCGGGCGCCGAGCTGGTCGAAGACGGACCCCGCCTGCGCGAGCTCGTGCATCGCGCCGTCACCGTCGCCCGTGGCCGCGTAGGCGCTGGCGAGCAGGACGCGTGTCCGGGCCGCCTCGTAGCGGGCATTCGTCTCGTGCCAGAGCCGCAGGGCCGTCCGGAGCGGCCGCACCGCGCCGGCGGCGTCGTCCCGCGCGAGCGCCACCGCGCCTGTGGCGACCCCCGCGGCTGCGTGCAGCGCCGGCGTGTCGTAGCGCGCCGCCGTCGAGGCCAGCTCCTCCGCGGCGGCGGCCGCCTCGTCGACGGCCTCCGCCGCGACGGCGATCTCGACGAGCGCCGGCAGCCGTCGGGCCCGCTCCAGGGCGGGGAGGTCGTCGGTGACGGCGCGGCGGATCGACGCCAGGGCAGCGGCGGTCTTGCCGCGCGCGAGCAGGAGCAGCGAGCGCCCCGGCTCGGGCTCGCGGCCGAGGGCGTCGGCCTGGTCGAACGCCTCCTCGGCCTTCGCGAGGTCACCGAGGCGCAGTCGCACCTCGCCGATCTCCGCGTAGGCGGCGCCGGCGATGCGCGGCGCCCAGCCGGCGAGCAGCTCCGAGGCCTCCGTCGCCGCCGCCTCGGCAGCCTCGAGCTTGCCCTCGTAGCGCATCACCTCGGCGCGGTTGACCCGGCAGACGCCGGGGAAGGCGGAGATCGAGTGCTCGTCGCAGAAGAGCTGGGCGCGCTCGGTCCACTGCGACGCCTCGTCGAAGGCGGCCACGTCGCGGCAGGCGCCGATCGCGTTGCAGTAGATCACGACCGTGTCGTACGGCTGGATGGCGCCGGAGTACGCGGCGGCGTTCACCTCGTTCAGCAGCAGCTTGCCCTCGTCGATGTCGCCGCGGTAGACGAGCGCGACGGCGCGCCGCTGGCGCCCGCGGAGCTCGAGCCCCATGTCGCCGTGCTCGCGGCCGATCCGCTCCGCCGTCTCGCCCAGCTCGTATGTGGCGTCGAAGTCACGGCCGGCGAGCGCCTCGAGCGCCCGTTGCAGCGCGAGGTAGCCGTGCGCCCGGCCCTCCGGGAGACCCTCGAGCAGCCGCTTCGCGCGGGCGAGCCAGCCGTTCCCGACCGCCTGCTGCAGTCGCACGCTGCCGTACTCGTGCGCCAGCTGGACGGCGACGAGCGCCGCCCGCTCGGGCTCGCCCGCCGCGACGTACCCGGAGTAGGCGCGCTCGAGCAGCGTCACGACCCGCGAGATCTCGTCCGTGAAGTACGCGCTCCAGGCGAGCAGCTCGAGGTCCTCCGGCCCGAGCGGCTCCGCCGCGTCGGCCGCCTTCAGCAGCTCGAAGCCGTCGCGCCAGCGCCGCTCGGCGATCGCCGCGCGTCCGGCCTCGGCTCCCTCGGCCAGCTCGGTCATGTGCCGATTCTCGCACACGGCTTCGCGCCCGCCGCAGCCGCCGATAGGCTCGACCGATGAGTCTCCCGGGCACGGACCCACACGCGCTCGCAGCCCGCGGCCGCGAGCTCTCGGGCATGGACTACGTGCGCTCGATCTTCGCCGGCGAGCTGCCGCCGCCGCCCATCGCCACGCTGATGGGCTTCCGCGGCGTCGAGGCGGAGCCCGGCCGCGCCGTCTTCGAGATCCTCCCGGGGGACGAGCACTACAACCCGATCGGCTCGGTCCACGGCGGCGTCGCGCTGACGTTGCTCGACTCCGCCATGGGGTGTGCCGTGCACACGCTCCTCGAGGCCGGCGTCGGCTATGCGACGCTCGAGGTGAAGGCGAACTTCGTCCGGCCGATCAC
>DASUOK010000041.1:0-6828 GCA_036276675.1 Gaiellaceae bacterium
GCAGTCGTGCAGGACGGCCGCGAGCGCGTCGAGGTGCTCGCGTACCTCTCCCGACGCGAGCCGGCGGATCTCGACGGGCTCGGTCACAGCCTGGTCAATATCACGCGAAGGCCGGAACCAGCGGCAGCGGAGCGGTCGGCCGGTCGCCGGAGGCGAGCGACGCCGGCGCGGCGTCGGGTGACATCACCTGCCCTTAGCGGCCGATCAGCTCCTGGAAAGCCGGCTCGGCGCGGATCGGGTCGAAGTCGGGATCGGCAATCGCCAGCTCGCGGCAGCCCTCCCACCTCTCGACCGCCCGGCGGAGGTGCTCGACGGCGTCGCCCGCCCGGCCGGCGAGGCTCTCGCAGCACGCCACGTTGTAGTGGAGGTACGCCTGGTCGGGGCGGGCCTCGATCAGCTCGCGGCCTCGGTCGGCCGCCTCCGCGTACCTGCCGGCGTCGTAGAGCGGTCGCACCGCGTCCCAGAGCTCGGGGGCGTGGCGCTGGATCGTGTCCGGCAACCCCACCCACGGGTGCCGGCGAGAGTCGTAGCCCGACTCGGTCGGCGGCGGGAACGACGGGTCGGCGAACGAGCCGACCGAGACGACCACGAGGTCGGGCTCGGACGGCTCGGTGTAGAAGACCTGCGAGCCGCACTCGGGACAGAAGTGGAAGACGTGCTCCTTCCGGTCCGCCTCGTCCGAGACGCGCGTGAAGTCGCTGAAGCGACCGTCGACCTGGACTTGATCCGCCTTGAATCCCGCCTGCGCGCCGAAGGCGCTGCCGGTGCGGCGCTGGCAGGCGAGGCAGTGACAGATCGAGACGGCGAACGGCTCGCCCGAGACTTCCAGGCGAAGTTGCCCGCAGTGGCAAGCGGCAGCTCGCGCGGCCATCTGCCGCGGATCCTAAGGGGTTACCGAGCTGACGCAACGCCCGAGTGGTGCAGGAGATCTGCGCCGACCGACTGCTGGACCGCGCCCCGAGAGGGCTGTGTAGGCTCGGGGCGATGGCCGAGGTCCTGCTCTTTCATCATGCACACGGCCTGACCGGCGGGTGCCTGGCCTTCGCCGACGAGCTGCGGGCGGCAGGGCACGTCGTGCACGCCCCCGACCTCTACGACGGCAACACCTTCACCGAGCTCGACGAGGGCCTCGGCTACGCGCGGGAAGTCGGCTTCGGCACCATCGGGGAACGCGGTCGACTCGCCGCCGAGGGCTTGCCCAACGAGCTCGTCTATGCCGGGTTCTCGCTCGGCGTGATGCCCGCGCAGGAGCTGGCCCAGACCCGCCCGGGTGCGAAGGGAGCACTGCTCATCAGCGCGGCGCTGCCGGCCGCGGAGTTCGGCGGCGCCTGGCCTGCGGGAGTCCCGCTTCAGATCCACATGATGGAGGACGACGAGTGGGCCGCGGAAGACCTGCCGGCCGCGCGCGAGCTCGTCGAGACGACCGACGGCGCGGAGCTGTTCCTGTACCCCGGCGACCGGCACCTGTTCGCCGACAGCAGCCTGCCCGACTACGACGAGAGTGCCGCGACACTGCTCGAACGACGCGTGCTCGCATTCCTGGAGGGCGTCGGGTAGGACGCGCCCGGTCGCCGCGAGGGAGCCACCAGCGCCGCACCGGCAGATAGAGTCGCGGCGTGCCCGAGGCGCGGCTCGACGACTCCGGCTCCGGCCACTATCCCGCAAGCGAGGGCTGGTTCGTCGTGAACGTGCGGGACTCCGTGTGGCTGACGTCGGACCGGAGCGGCTCGGTGTGCCCGCTCGAAGGCCGGGAGGTCTGGTTCCCGCAGGTCGGCATCAACCTCAGGGTGCTGCAGCCGGGCCAGCCGAACGCCCTCTACCACTCGGAGTCGCAGCAGGAGGCGTTCCTCGTGCTGTCCGGGGAATGCAGGCTGCTGGTCGAGGGTGAGGAGCGGCTGCTCCGCCCGTGGGACTTCTTCCACAGCCCCGCCGGCACGGAGCACATCTTCGTGGGTGCAGGTGAGGGGCCGTGCGCGATCCTGATGGTCGGTGCGCGCTCGGACGACGAGCAGCTGCACTACCCCGTGTCGGAGCTCGCCGCCCGCTACGGCGCGAGCGCCGAGGAGGACACGTCCGACCCGGAGCAGGCTTATGCGGGGTGGGAGCAGCCACAGCTCGGGCGGCCGCTGCACTGGGATCGCCTTCCTTGGTCCTAGCGGCGGGCACGAGCGGCGCGCTGCCACGCAACCGGTGACACGCTCCGCGACGGGAGCTAGATTCGCGTCATCGGAGCTCCGGACGCACGCGGCTACAACCTCGACGCCGGCCAGGGTGAGCGCCTGTCGTTCGCGGGAGCCGTCTTCCTCGTCAAGGCGAGCAGCGAGACGACGGCGGGCAGCTTCTCGATCATCGAAGAGGTCGATCCGCTCGACACGCCGCTGCACGTGCACGCGAACGAGGACGAGCTCTTCTACGTGCTCGAGGGAGAGCACGTCTTCCAGATCGGTACGCAGGAGTTCTCGGCCGGCCCCGGCGCCGTCGTCTTCGCCCCGCGCGGGGATCCGCACGCCCACCGCCGCGCGGTGCCGCGAACCGGGCGGTTCCTGACGATGGTCTCTCCGGCGGGGCTCGAGGGGTTCTTCCGCGAGCTCAGCGAGGCCGAGAGCGCCGGCGGAGCGGGGCCCGAAGCCTATGCGCGGGCATCCGCGAAGTACGGGATCACCTGGCTCACGTGATGCACCGGCTCACGCAGGCTCAGGCCCGGAGGATCGCGGTGCGCGCCCAGCTGCTCGACGCACCGCGGCCGACCGACCTGCTCACCGTCGTGCAGCGGCTGACCTTCCTGCAGCTCGACCCGACCGCGGCGATCGCGCCGAGCGCCGACCTCGTCGCCTGGAGCCGCCTCGGCTCGGCGTACCGGTCTGAGCATCTCCGGCAGGCGCTCGAGGAGGACCGCACGCTGTTCGAGCACGACGCGCTGGTCCGCCCGATGAGCGACGTGGGCCTGTATCTCGCCGGCGCGGCCGACTGGCCGCCCTGGGAGCACACACGCGCCTGGATCGCCGACAACGACCGCTTCCGGCGCGACATCCTGGAGCTGCTCGGCAGCTCGGGGCCGCTGAGCTCGCGCGACATCCCGGACACGTGCGTCGTGCCCTGGGCCTCGACGGGCTGGACGAACAACCGCAACGTCACCCAGATGCTCGAGTGCCTGCTGCTGCGCGGCGAGGTCGCGATCGCCGGGCGCGTCGGACGGGAGCGGCTGTGGGATCTGGCCGAGCGGGTGTACCCGGCCGTCGCCGTCCCGTCGGCCGCAGAGGCTCACCGGATCAGGAACGAGCGGCGGCTCGCCGCGCTCGGCATCGCCCGCCGGAAGTCCCGGGTCATGCCGGGCGAGCCGGCCCACGTCGGCGAGGCCGGCGAGCCGGCCGTGGTCGAGGGCGTCAAGGGCGAGTGGCGCGTCGACCCCGCCGCGCTCGTCGATGACTTCGAGGGACGCACCGCGCTGCTGTCGCCGTTCGACCGGCTCGTTCACGACCGCGTCCGCGCCCAGGAGCTGTTCGGCTTCGAGTACACGCTCGAGATGTACAAGCCGGCCGCGGAGCGCCGCTGGGGCTACTTCGCCCTCCCGGTGCTCCACCACGACCGGCTGGTCGGGAAGGTCGACGCCACCGCCGACCGCAAGGCGTCCGTGCTGCGGGTGCACGCGATCCACGAGGACGTGCGGTTCACCCGCGCGGTGGCCAGGGCAGTGCAGGCCGAGCTGGAGGACCTGGCCTCGTGGCTCGGGCTGGGAGCGCTCGAGGCACCGCCCGTACACTCGCGAGATCGCAGCGGCGCACCGACCGGAAGGAGGTCCCCATGAGTGGTTATGCGGTCGCACACGTCGACGAGATCGACGAGCTGACCGACGGGCGCGAGCCCTGGCAGCCGGTGCGGCACCACTTCGGCATCACGTCCTTCGGCGTCAACGCGTGGACCGGCCGCGACGCAGGTGATCGGATCATCAACGAGCACGACGAGTCGGAGCCGGACGGACACGAGGAGCTCTACCTCGTCCTGCGGGGGCGGGCCGTGTTCGAGATCGACGGCGACCGGGTGGACGCGCCCGCCGGCACCTTCGTCTTCGTCCGCCCCAGTGCGACGCGAACGGCGTTCGCCGAGGAGCCCGGGACGACGATCGTCGCGATCGGCGGCACGCCGGGCAAGGCGTACGACCCCAGCGGCTGGGAGCTCTGGGCGCCGCTCGCGCCCCTCTTCGCGCGGGGCGAGTACGCCGAGGCGGCCGACCGGCTGCGCGTCCTGGTCGAGGCTCAGCCACAGTACGGACTGTTGTTCTACAACCTCGCCTGCTGCGAGAGCCTCACCGGCCGGACGAGCGACGCGGTCGAGCACCTGCGGCAGGCGATCGCCACGTCGGAGCGATTCCGCTCGTACGCCAAGGACGATGCCGACCTGGATCCGATCCGCCACGAGCCCGCCTTCGAGGAGCTCGTCGGCCGCTAGGTCCCGGCCGCGCGATGGACGGGCGCTATCCGCCGATCGAGCCGTACGACCGGGGGCTGCTCGACGTGGGCGACGGCAACCACGTCTACTGGGAAGCCTGTGGCAACCCGGACGGCAAGCCCGCGCTGGTCGTGCACGGCGGGCCAGGGTCGGGTTGCGGCGAGGGCGTCCGTCGGTACTTCGACCCCGAGCGCTACCGGGTGGTGCTGTTCGACCAGCGCGGCTGCGGGCGCAGCACACCGCACGCGAGCGATCCGAGCACCGACCTGACCGCCAACACGACGCACGACCTGATCGCGGACATGGAGCGGCTGCGAGAGCACCTGGGGATCGACCGCTGGCTGCTCCACGGCGGGTCGTGGGGATCGACGCTGATCCTCGCCTACACCGAGCGCCATCCGCAGCGCGTGTCGGAGGTCGTGATCGCCGGCGTCACCATGACCCGACGTTCCGAGATCGACTGGCTCTACCGCGGCGTCGGGCGGTTCTTCCCCGAGGAGTGGGAGCGGTTCCGCGCAGGTGTCCCCGCGGGCGACCGTGACGGAGACCTCGTGACGGCCTACGCGCGTCTCATGGAGGATCCGGATCCGGACGTGCGCGGTCGCGCGGCCCACGACTGGCTGGCGTGGGAGGACGCGGTGATCTCGATGGAGCCGCAGGGGGTCCCCCAGGCGTACAGCTCCCGGCCTCCGGTCGCGGCTCTGGCCTTCGTCCGCATCTGCGCGCACTACTTCTCGCACGGTGCCTGGCTCGAGGAGGACGAGCTGCTGCGCAACGCCGACCGGCTGGTGGGCATCCCCGCCGTGCTCATCCACGGCCGCCTCGACCTGGGTTCACCGCTCGGCACCGCCTGGGAGCTCGCGGAGTCGTGGCCGGACGCGCAGCTCGTCGTCGTCGGCGACTCGGGGCACACCGGCAGCACGAGCATGACGGCCGAGATCCTCGCGGCGCTCGACCAGTTCGCGACCGCCTAGACGTCCCGCCGTTCCTCCAGCCGCACCTCGACTGGCGAGCCGGCCTCCTTGCCGATGGCGCGGCGGAGGTCGGCCCGCACCGGCAGCTTGTGCGTGCCGTCTCCCATGGCCTAGGGGAGGGGCGGCTCTCCGCCGCCGTCGATGCAGTCGGCGAGGTACAGGGCCGTGCCGAGATCGCCCGTCCAGAGCGTGTAGCGGCCGCGGCCGTAGTGCGACCGACTGCGCTCCACCTGAGCTGCCGCGTGCAGCGCGAACGCACGCGCCCGCGTGAGCCACCTTTCGTCGCCCGTGCGCGCGAGCACGGCCAGGAACGCGTAACCGTTCCCAGCCGTGCCGTGGCAGAGGTTGGCGCCCTTGCGCAGCGGGCCGGCGCGCCAGGTCAGCTCGCCGCCCGCGACCGCGAGCTCCTCGTCGAGGTGGGCCGCGAGCGTCGCGACGATCCCCGGCGCACCGTGACACCACTGCGTGCGAATCCGGCCGTCGCCGTTGGCGTCGAGCCGCATTCCCGGCTCGGGCGGCCAGTTGACGAGGCCGTCCTCCTCGACGGCGAAGCGCTCGAGCGTCGCCGAGACGTCCGGGACCTCGCGGAGCGCGAGCACGCACCCTGGGAACCCGTGGGCCGCGCCGAGATACCGCGTGCTCCACCCGGCCAGCTGCTGGGTCCAGAGGCCATCAGGGTCGCGCCGGCCTTGCAGCCACTCGATGCTCGCCGTCACGTCGAGCCCGAGCTCGCGACCCGCGAGGATCGTGCCGGGGCTCCCCCACATCAGCTCGCAGCGCTCGTCCTGCCCGTTCCCTGCGATCAGCTCCGCCAGCCGCCCCAGATTGGCCTGCGACGGGGCGAGCCGCTGGAGCACGAGCCGGATTCCCGTCTCACCCATCCAGAGACTGCGCTCAGGGTCCTCGTCGGGAAAGTCCGGCGGGGCTTCGAGTGAGCGCTCCAGATAGGGGACGTAGTCCCGTCGGAGCTCGACGAGCCCCCGCTGCGCGAGGCGGTGGAGCGCAGCGACGACCCCGGCCCCGCCGAGGTACACCGTTCGAAAGCGCGTCGCCGGATCGTCACCCTCCACCACGTCCTCCGGATGCATGACCCAGCCGTCGTCGAAGGCGGCTTCCGCGTCCGCGGCGATGGCGGCGATCGCCGACCGCGCCCGCTCGGCGCTCCACGCGTCGTCGATGAGCGGCTCGTGCGCCTCGGGTGTGAACAGCATCGAGCGAGTCTAGGCCTGCCGAGCCGCCGGACCGACGCGGCCGACGCCGACGAGCTCCTCCGCCGACGACCGCAGCTGCTGCGGAGCGACCTCCTCGGCGCCCCCGCCTGGAAGGCCCGCTAGCGCCTCGGCGCCGCGGGGACGCCCTCCCCGACCTGCGACTCGACGTCCTTCAGGTACTGGTGCACGAAGGCGAT
>DASUOK010000042.1:0-12384 GCA_036276675.1 Gaiellaceae bacterium
GATGACCGACACACTGGATCAACAGCTGGCTTCGCGGTTCGGGCGCCTTGCCCGAGCGGTCGACGAGCCGGACTGGGCAGAGGTCGAGGCCCGTGCCGATGCGATCGCGCGCCGGACAGCGACGGTGCACCGCCGCAAGCCGCAACGCTCTCTGCGAAAGCTCGCACTCGCAGGCGCCGTTGTGGTGGTCGCGACACTTATTGCGGGACCAGCGTTCGGCGTGCCGCAGAGAGTCGCCGACTTGCTCTTCTCCAGCGCCGAGCCGGCGCCGGCGCGCACAGAGCTGGCCTTCTCCACTCTTGATCGGGGCGCTCCCGCAGGTCTGGAGACCGGCGTGATCCCGCGGTCTACGCGAAAGGCTTTCGAGGTTGCGCTCCCGCAGGGAGCCCGGGCGATCCTGTGGGTAGCGCCAACCGCGAAAGGTGGACACTGCAGGATGGTCCAGCTCGTGGACGGAGACGGGCGTTCCCGTGGGGGAAGTGGACCCGGATGCGACGACCGCCTGAACGCGACGGGCGTCGGCTTGACGGTTCCGGGGCCTGTGACGCAGCGAGGCGTGGAGCGGGGACCTGTGGTTGTCGAGGGACACGCGACAACGCGTGCTGCGACCGCCGCGATCGTCCGCTTCGAGGACAGCGCAGAGGTGGACATCGCGCTGACATGGATCTCCGAGCCGATCGACGCCGGATTCTTCGTCTACGGAGTACCGCCGGCGAACTGGGAGCCGGGCCGCCTACCGACTGAGCTGCGGTTTGTCGATGCCGAGGGGAACCGTGTCGGCCAACAGCACCGAATTGCATTGGAACGAATCCTGATGCTCCCTCGCAGGTGACGTGCGGCCGTGTACGCGATGAGGCTCATCGAGGACGATGGTTGAAGGCTCGTGCGGACGCGATAGTTCCACCTCGGGGCCTGCGCGAGTCAGGCGAGCCGGTGCCGAAGCCGGCCACCGTGGCCGCCGCGGTCGTCGACGTCGGCTGACTCTTCTCTAGGCCGAGCGCTGCCGGACAGGCGCCTCGGGCGTATCGGCGGCCGTTCCGCCCGCGCCTCGAGGCGTGCGCGGAAAGACGGACCGGTGCCGATGGTTCCCTTAGCAATCCCTTAGCAGCGCCGACCGACCGTCGGCTGCTCTGGAAACCCGAAAGCCCCGATTTGCGGGGCCTTCGTCGAAGCGGGCGATGGGGCTCGAACCCACGACCCTCAGGTTGGGAAGCTGATGCTCTACCAACTGAGCTACGCCCGCGTGGGGCGATTCTAGCGGTCGTTCGCGCGCGGGTCGGTGCGGCGGGCGCGGAGCGGCTCGGCCGCCTGACGCAGGCTCCCGGCTAGACCTCCATCGCCTTGACGACCGCGTCCCGGCGGGAGTGCTTCTTGCCCGTCCGGTACTCCTCGATGTACGCCTCGAAGTCCCAGGTCGAGAGGAACTTCTCGGCCGCCTCCCGGCCCGAGTCGAAGAGCGCGGCCGCTCGGTCGGGCGTCAGGTCGAACTCGGTCGTGCCCACGCCCAGCGTGGGGATCGGCACCGTGCGCGCGAAGCTCGCCGACTCGACGTACATCCGGTCGTGTGCCTCCATCATCGTCTGCGCAAGCGACTTCACGTAGTCGATCACCGCGCGTGGGCCGCGCCCGTGCGTGTGCTGCTTCGGCATCCTCGCCCCGAGCGGCATGGAGGGCTTGGGCTCGACGAGCAGCATGCCGAACGTCGGCCACTCCGGCTCGCCGTCCTCGCAGTCGAACAGCCAGACCGGGAAGTTCGAGAGCATGCCGCCGTCGACGATCACGTGCGTGTCGCCCGTCTCGGGGTTCTCGAAGAGCACCGGCTCGAAGAAGACCGGGATGCTCATGCTCATCCGCACGGCGAGGGCGACGTTGAGCCGGTCGGGCTCGACGCCGAGCTTGTGGGCGTCGCGCGGGAGCACGAGCAGCTCGTGGGACGTGACGTCGGAGGCGATCACCTGCAGCCGCCAGCGGTAGAGGGGGTCGTCGGCGTACTCCGGATGGACGAGGTCGGCGAACGTCGTCACGCCCTTCGCTGCGAGGAGCTCTCGGATCCACTCGAAGAAGCGCCGGCCCTCGTAGATGCCGAGGTCGAGCAGCAGCGAGAGCGACCGGTCGACCACCGGGACCTTGTCCTCCCAGCCCTTGTCCTCGAACTGGCGGTAGTCGAGGCTCATGATGATCTCGCGCAGCTCGTCGGCGCTGTAACCGGCCGCGAGAAGGCTCGCCGAGATGGCGCCGGCCGACGTGCCGGCGACGTTCTGCGGCCGGTAGCCGTGCGCCTCGAGCGTGGCGACCGCGCCGGCGAGGCCGATCCCCTTGACGCCGCCGCCCTCGAACACGAGATCGACGTGGTGGGCGTGCTCAGGGCGTTGGGACATGCGTCTCCTCCTCGGATCGGAAGCGTGCCGCACCGCCGAACTGACCGTTGCATTGTGGGCCGCGCGCGGGCGACGTGCAAGCCGGTCTCAGCCCGGGCCGGCCGCCAGGGCACGGTCGGGATCGAGGCGCGCGGACGGGCAGCCGCCCCAGAGCCCTCGGCGCGCGGCGAGTGCCGACCGTCCCGCGTCCAGCAGCTCGTCGGCGTGGCGGCCCCGTTCGCCGCGAAAGAAGTACGGCGCCGCCGCACCTCGCTCGACGAGGGCGACGTTCACGAGCCGCCCGTCGCGGGTGACGTAGCGGAGCAGCCGGCCGAAGCGATCGCGGTCGTCGAGGCGCGGGTCGCGCTGGAGCTCGACCGCCGCCCCCGGCGGCACGAGCTCGGCGAGCTCCTGCGCCGACTCCTCGCCCCAGCACTCGGTGCGCGGCTCCGGCGCGTCCACCTGCACGAGCCGGATCCGACGCCCGTCGGCCAGCCGTAGCGTGTCGCCGTCGGTGACCCGAGCCACGCGGCCGCGCTCGCTGTCGACGTCCTCGTTCGTCGCCGAGCAGCCCGCGAGCGCCAGCGCACCGACGGCGGCGGCGATCAGGCGGTCGGCACCCACACGAGCGCGAGCTCGACGAGCCCGACGTCCGACTTCTCGAGCCGCACCTCGACCGCCTCGATCTCCTCCGCCTTCGCCTGCCAGTCGGCGTCGATCTCGGCGACCTCGTCGAGGATCTCCTGCTCGAGCTCCTCGAGCGACAGCTCCGTCGTCTCGACCTTCTCCTCGGCGGTGCGCTTGCGCTCGCCGGCGCGGGTGGTCATGCCCCGGCGCGACGCGGCGGTGCCGAGCGCGCCGCCGGCGCGCGCGATCGTGCGCGAGCGGCCGCGGCCGCCCAGCAGGACGCCGAGCACGGCGCCGGCGCCTGCCAGCAGCTCGGTCGTCGCGCGCGACTTCTGCTCGGTCTCGAGCTCCTCGGCGCGGCGACGCGCTTTCTCCAGCGCCGCCTCGAGCCGGTCGCGCTTCGCTTCCAGCCGGTCGCGGATCTTGGCGGTCTGCTCGTCCGCCTTGGCCTGGGCGGCCTCGTCCGCGCGTGCAGCGAACTGCGCCTCCGTCTCGCCCGGCCGCGAGACGAGCTTGAGCGGTCGGTTCCGGTGGACGGTCAGCGTGCGCAGGTCCGCCACCCGGCGCTCGATCGCCTTGGCGGTGTCGCGGAAGAACGACTCGTCGGCGAGCGGGACGCCCGGCGCGACGTACGCGGCGCCGTCCGGCGGGGAGGGTGCGAAGTCGCGCTCGTCGTAGTCGACCGGCGTCTCGGAATCGAGCTCGAGACCGTCGTCGAGGGGGCCGTAGAGCGCCTCCCACTCCTCGGTCGTATCGAGATCCGCCGCCGCATCGTCGAAGCGCAGGCGGAGGCGGGCGGCGAGATAGGCGCGCAGGTGCGTGCCCGTGCCGGCGCCGCCGACCTGCGCGAGCCACGGGGCGGCGGGGTGGACGTGGCGCACCGGGACGCCGCCGGCGACGGGCGGGGCCTCGGCAGGGACAGCGGCTGCGGGCGCGGTGACCTCGGCCGGGTGGGGGGTGCGCCCCGCCATCAGCGTCGTGATCTGCTCCTTCGTCAGCGGCCCGCGCAGGTACGACATCGCCCAGCGGGTCGAGAACAGCACCGGCTGGGGCTCGTGCGCGCTGACGAGCAGGAACTGCCGCTTCTCGAGTCCGCCCACCGCCTCGTCCAGCTTCGCGACGTCCGTGCCGCCCGCGGCCGAGCGGAGCCCCTCGAGCACGCGCGCCTTGTCGCGTTCCGTCTGCAGCCGCCCCACGAGCCAAGTCCCCGCGTTCGACATCGCCTTGTAGTCGAGATCAACCGGGTTCTGCGTCGAGAGCACGAGCCCGACGCCGTAGGCGCGCGCCTGCTTCAGCAGCGTCAGGATCGGCTTCTTCGAGGGCGGCGCCGCCGTCGGCGGGGCGAAGCCGAACACCTCGTCCATGTAGACCAGCGTCCGCAGGTCGCTCGTCCCCGCCAGCCCGCGCATCCAGGTCACGACCTTCGAGAGGACGAGCGTCACCACGAATTGCCGTTCCTCCTCGGACAGGTGGGCGAGGTAGACGATCGCCGCCTTCGGGCGGCCGGGCTCGCCGAGCAGCGCCGCCGGGTCGAGCGCGGGGCCTTCGCCCCAGGCTGCGAACGACGGTGAGGCGACGAGCGCGTTCAGCCGCAGCGCCAGGTCGGTGCGCTCCTTCGGCGGGAAGAACGTGTCCACGTCGAAGACGCCGAGCTTGCGCAGCGGCGGCGCCTGGATCCGACCGATCAGCGTGCCGAGATCGAGGTCGGTACCGGCGCGCCACGCGTGCTCGACCAGGTTCGAGAGCAGGACGTGCTCGCGGCTCGCCAGCGGGTCGGCGGCGATGCCGACGAGGCCGAGCAGGCCGGAGACGGTGCCCTCGATCTCGTCGCGCAGCGACTCCGCCTCCGTCTCCCACGAAAGCGGCGGCGCGCGGAGCGAGCCGACGAGGTTCAGCGGCACGCCGGCGGTGGATCCCGGCGTGTAGATCGTCAGCTCCGCCGTGTCGCGCAGCGCCGCGATCCGCTCCGGGCCGATGCCCGAGCCGGCGAGGCCCTCGCGCCACTGCGTCGCGACCTGCGCGGCGTGCTGCTCGAGCGACAGCCCCGCCTCGCGGGCGTCCGACTCGTTCACCCAGGGGGCGAAGTCGGCGGGCGCGAGCTCGGGGAACGTGAGCAGGAGGTTGCCGAGGTCGCCCTTCGGGTCGAGCGCGAGCACCGGGATGCCGGCCGAGAGCGCCTCCTCGAGCAGGATGATGCCGAGGCCGGTCTTGCCGGAGCCCGTCATCCCGACGATGACGCCGTGGGTCGTCAGGTCGCCCGGATCGAGTGCCAGCGGCTCACCTGCGAGCGTCTTCCCGAGCGCGAACCCCTCGGCCATCCGCGAGAGACTAACCCGGACGCCGCTCCGTCGACTCCATGCGACCGATCCGGCGACCGAGTAGGGTTCTGCTCCGATGGAGGAGCCACGCATGTTCGCGCGAGTGAGCGTCTACAACATCCCGGCCGCCCGGATGGAGGAAGCACTCGACGAGTTCCGGGCGGCGTTGGCTCAGATCAGCGAACGGGAAGGGTTCAGCGAAGCCTTCTTCTTCGTCGCCCCTGAAGACGATCGTGCGACGGCCACGACCTTGTGGACGAGCCGGAGTGCCCTGGAGACGAGTCGCGTCTCGGCGAGCAACTTACGAAACAAGGCGGCGCACGCGGTCGACGGGAAGGTCGTGAGCGCGATCGAATACGAGGTCGGCCTCCACGTTGGCGGGAGCCAGCCGAGCGCGTGACCCTGCGACCCGCCGCAGCTGTTCAGAGCCAGCGCTTGTAGCGAAAGAAGCCCAGCATGCCCGCGAGCGTGACGACGAGTGCGGCGAGGATCACCCAGAACGCCCCGGGCGTGTCCTCGCCCGGGAAGAGGACGTTCATGCCGAAGATGCCCGTGATCAGCGTCAGCGGCAGCATCGTGACGCTGATCAGCGTCAGCAGCCGCAGAACGTCGTTCTGCCGGTGCGAGATCACCGACTCGTTCGTCGACTCGAGCGCCTCGACCACCTCCTTGTAGTTGTCGAGCAGGTCCCAGATCCGCTCGGCCGCGTCGACGACGTCGTCGAAGTAGAGGTCGAGCTCCTCGGGCAGGAACCGCTCCACGCGCCGCTCGAGCAGCCGCAGCGTGGCGCGCTCCGGCTTCACGATCTTGCGGTACGAGATGATCTCCTGCTTCACGTTCGAGAGGTCGCGGACGACGTCCTCCGCCCGCCCCTCGAACATCTGGTCCTCGACCCGGTCGAGCTTGTGGCCGATCTTGTCGAGGATCGGGAAGCAGTAGTCGAACAGGTCGTCGAGGACCTCGTACAGCAGCCGGCCCGAGCCCTTCGCGAACAGCTCCTCGCGCAGGGCCGCGTCGTCCTCGCAGCGCCCGAACAGGCGCGTGACGGGCAGCAGCTCGACGTTCGGCAGCGTCACCAGGTAGTCGGGCCCGAGGAAGACGTCGAGCTCGCCCGCGTTCAGGCGCTGCACCGCCTTGTCGTAGACGGGGAAGTGCAGGACGACGAAGAGGTACTCCGGGTACTCGTCGATCTTCGGCCGCTGGCGCTTCGAGAGCACGTCCTCGACGTCGAGCTCGTGCCAGCCGAACCGCGTCGAGAGGTCGTCGATCGCGGCAGGGTGCGGCCGGTCGAGATGGACCCAGGTCAGCCCGTCGGCTGCGAGCTCACGCGGCTGCTGCTCGGCGCGCGCGACCGGAGCCGTGCCGGCGCGAGCGCGCCGGATGCGGGGCAGGCTCGGCATGGCGTGACCCTACCCCGCGCACCCGCTTTCCTCCCGTCAGCCCGCGTGCAGGGGCGCCGGCGCCGGGGCGGTGGCGACCGCCTCGACGCGCCCGCTCACGGGGGAGCGGCGGACGCCTTCGGGCAGCCCGCGCTCGAGCGCGAGCGCGGCGCCCGCGGCGACGAGGCAGACCGCCGCCACGATCAGCCAGAGCCCCGTCGGGGTCAACCCGAGCAGGAAGCCGCCGAGCGGCGGGCCGATCGTGAAGCCGATCTGCCACGAGAACGCCGACAGCGCCATGTAGCGGCCGAGCAGCCGCGGGTTGGCGAGATCGGCGACGAGCGGCGCCTGCACCGCGCCGTGCAGGCATTCGCCGATGCCGAACACCGCGGCGGCGAAGGCGATCATCGCGACCGCGGCGAAGCCGGTCAGCCAGAGCCCGGCGACGGGGACGAGCAGCCACGCGGCGGCCCAGACGACGCCCATCAACGCGAGCGCGCGCATCCGACGCCGGCCCTCCACGAGGCGCACGATCGGCAGCTGCGCGATGACGATCACGAGGGTGTTGACCGCGAAGATGGCGCCGATCCACTGCTCGCCGATGCCGGCCTCGTTCTTGCCGTACGGCGCGATCAGCTCGATCTGCGCGTAACCGACCGCCACGAAGGCGGCGTTGACGGCGATGAAGGCCATGAAGACGCGGTGGCGCAGGACGTCGCGGTAGCTGCCGGCCCGCTCGCCCTCGCGCGGCGGCGCCCGTCCGGGCTCCGGCACGAACGCGTTGAGGACGAGTGCGTAGAGCACGAAGGACGCTGCGTCGCCGAGGAAGAGCAGCTGGAAGCTGGTGGCGGCGAGGAAGCCGCCGGTGAGGCCGCCGATGCCGATGCCGAGGTTCATCATCACGCGCTGCATCGCGAACGCCGCGGTGCGCTTCTCGGGCGGCGTCAGCCCGGCGATCAGCGTCGACTGCGCCGGCCAGAAGATCCCGTTGCCGATGCCGGTGATCGCGCTCGCGAGGAAGCCGTGCCAGGGCGACTCGACGAACGCGTAGCCGCCGAAGCCGACCATCAGGAAGAGGAGGGCGAGCGTGAGCATGCGCCGGCCGCCGAGGCGGTCGACGAGCGGCCCCGAGATCGGGCCCGAGAGCAGGCTGACGGCGGCGTTCGTGCCGAGGATCAGCCCTGCGAGCCCCAGCGAGAAGCCGCGCTCGTTGTGGAGGTAGATGAACGTGAACGGCAGCACGAGCCCGTTGCCGACGGCGTTCATCAGCCCGCCCAGCTGGAGCACCTGCACCGAGCGCGGCAGGCGCGGATTCAGGCTGCTCAGGTAGCTCGTCACCCGACGAAGATAGCCGCCGCTCCAGCCGCGGCGAAGCGCCTCAGCGGCGGCGGCCGGCGCGGGTGCGCGCGACCTCCGCGCGCGCCTCCTCGACCGCCCGCTCGGCCTCCTCGAGCTCCCGTTCGGCCCGCTCGGCGCCGGCCTCGGCAGCTTCCAGCTCGCGCGCGAGTCGTCGCCGCTCCTGCTCGGCCGTCTTGGCCTCGCGTTTCGCGGTCGCGAGCCGCTCCTGGGCCTCCTTCAGCGCGGTGCGCGCCATCGCCGCCGACTCCTTCTTCGCGCCCTCAGCCTTCGGTGCCGGCGGCGCGGCGGCGACGACGAGCCCCGGATCGAGCCCGAAGCCGGCGGACTCCACCTCGCGTGCCAGCAGGCCACGCTCGAGCAGCGGCTGCAGCTCCGGATCGACGGAGGCCGCGCGCAGAGTGGCGGTGACGCGCTCGAGGACGGCGTCGGAGAGGCGGAGGCGCCGCGCCTCCCGCCGCACGCGCTCGAGCGCGTCGCGGTGCTCCCGGGTCGCCGCTGCGACCTCGTTCTCCGCGGTGCCCGCGAGCGCTGTCTCCTGCGCCTCGCGCAGCCGGCGGCCCGCCTGCACGAGCGCACGCACCTCGGACGGCTCCTCGCGCGCGAGCCGGTTGACGGCGGCGGCCGCGGCGGTCGGCTTCGGCAGCTTCGCGACCGCGGCGGCGAGCTCCGCCTGCTCGCCCTTCAGCTCCTTCGCGCGGGCGTTGCGGGCGGCCGTGAACTCGTCGGCCGGGAGGCCGTAGAGGCCCGCCGCCTCACCTGCCAGCTCCCGCTCCATCGATGCGCCCGGGAGGATTCGAACCTCCGACCTCGCGCTCCGGAGGCGCGCGCTCTATCCCCTGAGCTACGGGCGCGGGGAGACTGGAGTGTAGGCGAAGGACGGGCGCCCCGGGGGCGCCCGTCCTCCAGCGAGCCTCTAGAAGCGGCCGGTGCGGAAGTGGATGAACTGCGCCTGCATCCGTGCCGCCTGGCCGGGCGAGAACTGGTTGTAACAGGTGTCGTACGAGTAATCCATGTAGTTGTGGATCGGGTCGAGGCCCGGCTTCATCTCGCACGAGTCCTTCCCGACCGGACAGCCGCTCGTCGGGATCGACATCGCGGGCGTGTCGTCGACGTAGTCGCCGTGGCCGATGCACCCCTGCTCGAACGTGTGCGCGAGCCCGAGCCAGTGGCCGACCTCGTGCGTGACGGTGAAGCCGAGGTTGTAGTTGCCGATGAAGCCGTCCGGGAACGAGCCGTAGTGGATCACGGCCCCGTCGAGGAACGCGTACTTCTTGCCGTTGTACTTGAGGATCGACGGGTAGTAGGCGAAGCCGAGGTTGCCGGCCGCGGTACCCACGTAGATGTTGAGCGCGTCGGGACCGCCTTGCCGCAGTGCCTGCTTCGCGGCGATCTCGTCGGCGAACGAGTCCATCGTGTGCCACGCGGCGTTGTCCGTCCGCGTGACGCCCTCGAGCTCGAAGCGGATCCCGGAGTCGGCCCCGCCGTAGAAGCCCGCGAAGGACAGGTTGAGGACGTCCATCTGCTTCGCGATCTGCGCGTCCGTGACGTTGCCGACGGCGCCGTCGGTGATCACGTGGATGTACGTCGGCACCGTGACGGTGAACCCGGCCGGCACGTTCGGCGCGATGCCGGAGTCGTAGTACGAGCCGCCGATGTTGGTGCGGCCCGGTGCGTCGCGGCTCCATTCCTTCGCGGTCGACGATGCCGACGTGGCCAGCCGGCTCAGGCTGCTGAACTCGCTCTCCGCTCCGCAGAGCGCGGCCTCGGCGTGCGAGTGGCCGCCCGCCCCCGCGGGTGCCGCCGTCGTCGCGAGCAAGGCCACGAGGCCGCACGCGAGCAGGAAGATCTTCCGCATCACTCCCCCTCTGGTCGTTTGCTGCTGCAGAGTGGGGGACGTTACGCGGCGCAAACCCCTTTTGCAACGGTGACGGCGTTAGGGTCCCGCAGCATGGAGCTGAGGGCCGAGATCGTGACGCTGCGCCTCGCCGAGACGTTCGTGATCGCGCGCGAGGCGAGCGACGAGGAGGACGTCGTCCACGTGGAGCTGCGCCACGACGGCGTCTCCGGATTCGGGGAGGCTGCCCCGATCGCGCGCTACGAGGAGTCGGCGGCGTCCGCCCTCGCGTTCGTCGAGCAGCACGCGGAGCTGCTGGGCGACGACCCCTTCGCGCTCGAAGCGACCGGCGCGCGCCTCGCCGAGCTGCCCGGTGAGCACGCCGCGAAGAGTGCCCTCGACGCCGCGCTGCACGACCTGCAGGGCAAGCTCCTCGGGGTGCCCGTGTGGAGGCTGCTCGGCCTCCCGCGCACGGGGCCGCCCACCTCCTGGACGGTCTGGCTGGGCGACCCCGACGACATGGCGCGCCGCGCGGAGCGGGCGGCAACTCGCTTCGCGCGGCTGAAGCTGAAGCTCGGCGGCGGCGACGGGCTCGACGTCGAGCGGGTGCGCGCGGTGCGGGGCGTGACCGAGCTGCCGCTCCAGGTCGACGTGAACGAGTGGTGGTCTCTCGACGAGGCGCTCGAGGCGCTGCCTCTGCTCGCCGAGCTCGGCGTCGAGTACTGCGAGCAGCCGCTGCGGGCCGGCGACGAGGGAGGCCGCACCCTGAAGGAGCGCTCGCCCATCCCCGTCTTCGTGGACGAGGACTGCCACACGCTCGCCGACGTGGCGGCCTGCGCCGCGATCGCGCACGGGATCACCATCAAGCTCGCGAAGGCGGGCGGGATCCGCGAGGCGCTGCGGATGGCGCACGCCGCCCGCGCCCTCGGCCTCGGCGTCATGCTCGGCTGCATGGTCGAGTCGGGTCTCGGGATCAGCGCGGGGTGCGTGGTCGCACCGCTCTGCGACCACGTCGACCTGGACGGCAACCTGCTGCTCGCGCACGACCCGTGGCCGGGCGTCGAGCTCGCGGGCGGCATCCAGACGCCGTCCGAGCGGCCGGGGCTGGGTGTCCAGCGCGTCCCCTGAGCGGCTGCTCGTCCTGGCGGAGGGCTTCTCCGCCGATCCGCACTACGGCAAGACGGCGCGCGGCGTCGTCGCCTACGGGCGACGCCCGGTCGTGGCGATCCTCGACTCGGAGCAGGCGGGGGAGACGCAGGCGGGGCTCCCCGTCGTCGGCTCGGTCAACGACGCGCTCTGCTTCGGTCCCACGACCGCGATCGTCGGCGTCGCCACCCAGGGCGGGCGCTTCCCGCCGGCGTGGCGCGAGCTGCTGCGGAGCTGCATCGGCAAGGGCCTGCACGTCGAGAACGGCCTGCACGAGTTCCTGGCCGACGACGAGGAGCTCGCGGCTCTGGCGGCCCGGCACCGCGTCGAGCTGCGCGACTTGCGGCGGCCCCCGGCCGACCTCGACACACCCACGGGCGCGAATCTCGAGCTGCCCGTGCGCACGGTGCTCACGGTCGGCTCGGACTGTGCGATCGGGAAGATGACGGTCGCCCTCGAGCTGGAGCGGACGGCCCTGGCCCGCGGGCTGAGCGCCGCGTTCGTCCCCACCGGTCAGACGGGGATCGCGATCGCGGGGTGGGGGATCGCGGTGGACGCCGTCGTCTCCGACTTCCTGGCCGGGGCGGCCGAGCGGCTCGTCGTCGAGGCGCACGCACGCGGCGCCGACCTCCTGCTCGTCGAGGGACAGGGCTCGCTCTCGCACCCCGCCTACTCCGGTGTCACGCTCGGGCTCCTGCACGGCAGCGCGCCGCACGCGCTCGTCCTCTGCCACCAGGCCGGTCAGACGGAGATCGAGGGCTACCCGGGGCAGCCGCTGCTGCCCCTGCCGGACCTGGTGGAGCTGCACGAGCGGATCTCACTCGCCGCGCGGCCGGCCCGCGTGGCCGCGATCGCGCTCAACACAAGGCTCCTCGACGACGAGGAGGCCGCCCGCGAGGCGGTCGCCGACGCCGCGCGTGAGACGGGCCTTCCGGCCGACGACGCCGTCCGCTTCGGCTCCGAGCGGCTGCTCGACGCGGTTCTGGCGGCGCTCGGGCCACCGCCGGCGGCAGGCACTCGAGCTGGCGCGGCGAACAGCCGATAGTCACGCCGGCACGACTCACCGGGACCAGAGAGGCGCACCTTGCACAAGCTCATCGCCGCGCTCGCGCTCGCGTGCGGGCTCTGCTTCGCGACGACCGCAGCCGCAGTCGACTTCGGCGCCAATGACGACACCGGCAAGTACGCGGCCGACGCGGGAGCGCAGTTCTTCACGCAGATGGCGGCGGCCGGGCTGAAGCAGAACGTGATCACCGTCCGTTGGACGCCCGGCTCGGGCGAGATCGCCGAACGGGACGTCCTCGAGCGCGCCGTGAGCGCTGCGGCGGCTGCCGGCGTCAGGCCCGTGTTCGCCGTCTACCCCT
>DASUOK010000043.1:0-4395 GCA_036276675.1 Gaiellaceae bacterium
TGCAGGGACACGCGCTCGGCGGCGGCGCCGGCCTGGTCGCGTGTGCCGACATCGCGGTCGCGGAGACCGGTGCCGTCTTCGCGTTCTCGGAGGTCAAGCTCGGGATCATCCCGGCGGTCATCTCGCCGTTCGCCCTCGCAAAGATCGGCGCCGGTGCGGCGAGGCGGTACTTCGTCACCGGGGAGCGCTTCGACGCCGCCACGGCGCTCCGGATCGGGCTCGTGCACGAGGTCGTCGACGACCTCGACGGGGGCGTGGCCGCGATCCTCGCGGAGCTCCGGAGCGCGGGACCGCGGGCGGCGCGCCACGCGAAACGGCTCGTCCTCGACCGTCCCGACGGCCCGGAGACGGCGCGTCGCATCGCCGAGCGGCGGACGAGCGCCGAGGGCCAGGAGGGCCTGCGCGCGTTCCTCGAACGGCGCCCCGCTGCGTGGCGCGGGGAGTCGCGCTAGGAGATCTTGACGATCGGGCTGGCGAGCCGGTACGCGGGATACCAGATGCGGAACTTCGCGCCCTTGCCCGCGCGGACCGTGCGGGTGAGATAGCCGCGCGCGGTCGTGCGGCGCGCGCCGCCGACGGTGCGCCACTTGCCGCCGCGGAACTGCTGCAGGATGTAGCGCTGGCGGCCGCTGCCGGGGCGCACCTGCCCCCACAGCACGGTCCTGACGGCGCGCCGCGAGACCTGTGCGAGCGGCAGCGCGAAGGCGCGCCGAGCGGGCTTCGCCACGCCGCTGACCGACATCAGGCCGCTCTGCCAGCGATCGACGCTCGGCTCGTCCTGGTAGAGGTAGTGGATGAGCATGTCGACGCGCGGCGTCGCGTGCACCTTCCGCGACGCCTCCGCGTGGTAGCGCGCCTGCAGGGCCCGCGATACGCCCAGAGCACGGTCGGGCGGGTTCGTCTGATAGCCGTATTCGGTCAGCCAGATCCGCTTGTTGCCCCACGCGCGCTTCACCTCGCGCAGCAGCCGGTCGAGCGTCGCCATCGTGATCGTCGAGCAGTGGTCGCAGCCGCCCGCGAACGGCGTCTCCTGGCGACGGAGCGGGTACGGATGGTGCGCGTAGGCGTCGAGCTTCGCGCGGCTCGCGCGCATCCCCCTGATGAAGTCGACCGGCGAAAGACCCTTGTAGGCGCCGCGGGGCGCGGTCACGCCGGCACCGATCTTGACGCCGCGGCTGACATTGTGCATCGAGCGATACGCGGGGTTCAGGAGCTTCGTCACGTAGGTGCGAGCGCTCGTGGGGCGCAGCCAGCGGCGTTGGTTCGGCTCGTTCCAGATCAGCCACTTCTTCACGTGCCGGTAGCGCTTCGCCGCCGCAGCCGCGAAGTTCGCGAAGTCGGCGGCACGGTTCGGGGCCCAGTTCGCGGAGCGACCCCCGTTCGCCCACCGCGGTGTGCCCCAGATGGTCACGACCGCCGGGATCCCGTGCGCCCGGAGCCCGTTCAGGATCGGGTCGACCGAGCTCCAGTCGCGGCTGCCGCGGCTCCGCTCGACCGCGCGCCAGTCGATCGTGTAGCGAACGATGTCGACCCCGAGCTCGTCGAGCGTCTGGAGCCGCTCGTCGAGCGAGCCGGAGCCGTACTGGAGCCAGGCGTCGTCCTGGATCCCGTACTGCGCGTACGGCGACGCCGAGGCCGGTCCCGCGAAGACGAGCAGGGCGAAGAACGCCGCCAGGGTGAGGGTCAACCGCCGCATCCGGCCCACCGTAGCCGGGGTGCTGTGAGGGTCGTGTTAGGGGTCGGTCAACGAGTTTTGAGGGTGACGACGGCCCCCGTGCCGGACTGCGAGGCGAGGCGATACGACGTCGTCACCCGGGGATTCACGGTGACCGTGAACCGTCCGTCGGCCCGCCGCTTCACACGTCGTACCGTTCGCCACGAGCCGCCGCCGATCTGCTGCTCGAGGCGAACGGCACGAAGGCCGCGGACGAAGCCGTGCAACTGCGTCGCCGTGCCAGCCGCGACGCGTCGCGTCGGCGGGACGAGGTTGAGCACGCGCACCGTGAACCAGGTCGAGCGGAGATCGAGCTCGCGCCGGAAGTCCTGCGCCAGGATCGTCCGCTGCCCGCGCGCCAGCCTCAAGGCGACGTGCGAGACACGACCCGACGCCGACCGGTCGACGAGCAGGTCGCGGACGCCGCGCGCCTTCAGCTTCGCCGAGACCTCAGGCGGCGTCAGCTTCACCGGGCCCCAGCGGTGGTGCTTCGAGATCCGGTCGTGCGGATCGGGCACCGAGACGAGGTAGGGCAGCGGCGCGGCGCGCGGCCAGACGTCGGCGATCGGCGCCGTCCTGCCGCCCGAGGTCGAGTGGTAGAACGTCGTCGCGACGCGACCGTTCCAGTAGAGGACGCGTCCGGCCGTCGCGCCGATCGCGCGGTTCGTCGTCCACTCCTCGGCGCGGATGCCGCCGTAGACCTGGCTCCGCGTGTCCGAGTAGAGGTCGAACAGCGTGCCCGGCTTCAGCGTCGCCAGCGCGTAGGAGCGCGCCACCACCGCCTGCGCCTTGAGTGCCTCGGAATGCCAGTCGTCGGGCATCTCCCACGGCACGACCCCGCGCAGGTAGCGGTCGAGCGGCAGCCGGTTGACGACGGTGAGCTTCGCGCGTTGCGGGTGGACGAGCAGCGTTCCCCGGTAGGCGTTGCCGTCGACGTGGAGCGGCGACGCGCCGGCGACGAAGCGCAGCGGCAGCCGCAGCCCCTTCAGCTTGCCCCGCTTCCGCAGGCCCGGGCGCACCGTCACCGCCCCTGCGGCCAGCCTGCGCTTGGTACCGCGGCCGTCCACGACCCGGAAGGGCTTCGAGGAGCCGATCCGCACACGCGGCCGGGCCTCCAGCAGGAGCACACGCACCTGCAGCTCGGGGACCCGCGTCAGCTGCGTGCCGCGGTAGTAGTGGGCGAGGATGCGTCCGTAGGGCCAGCCCGCCTCGGCGTAGCCGCGGGCGCCGTACTGGCTCATGCCGATGCCGTGGCCCCAGCCGCGGCCGTCGATCAGGAACACCGTGCCCGCGCCCGCCGGCGCCGCCGTCGCGAGAGCGAGGGCGCAGATCACGAGGAGACGCCGCATCCGGCGGGCAGCGTAGCCGAACCATACGATCCGGCGGTGGCGCCGATCCAGAAGCTGCTGGTCGCGAATCGTGGCGAGATCGCGGTGCGGATCTTCCGCACCTGCCGCGAGCAGGGCATCGGCACGGTCGCCGTCGCCGCGCCGGACGACCGCGGCGCGCTGCACGCGCGCTCGGCCGACGAGGTCGTCGAGATCGCGGGCTACCTCGACCCGGAGGAGCACGTCCGCGCCGCCGTGGAGACGGGTGCCGACGCGATCCATCCCGGTTACGGCTTCCTGGCCGAGAACGCGGAGCTCGCCGAGCGAGTCGAGGCCGCCGGTCTCACCTGGGTCGGCCCGCCGCCGGAGGCGCTGCGGCTCGGCGGCGACAAGCTCGCCGCGAAGCGCGTGGCCGCGGACGCGGGCGTGCCGGTCGTGCCGTCCGGCGACGCCGACGAGATCGGGTACCCGCTGCTCGTCAAGGCGGCGGCGGGCGGAGGCGGCCGCGGCATGCGCATCGTGCGCGGGCCCGACGAGCTCGACGCCGCGCTCGCGGCGGCCGGTCGCGAGGCGGAGGCCGCGTTCGGCGACGGCACCGTCTTCTGCGAGCGCTACGTCGAGCGGCCGCGGCACGTCGAGATCCAGCTCCTCGCGGACGCGCACGGGACGGTGCTCGCGCTCGGCGAGCGCGACTGCTCGGTGCAGCGGCGCCATCAGAAGGTGCTCGAGGAATCGCCCTCCCCCGCCCTCGATCCGGAGCTGCGGGCGGCGATGAGCGACGCTGCCGTCGCCTTCGCCGCTGCGATCGGCTACCGCAGCGCCGGCACGGCCGAGTTCATGCTCGACGGCCGCGACTTCTTCTTCCTCGAGCTGAACGGGCGGATTCAGGTCGAGCATCCCGTCACGGAGCTCGTGACGGGCAGCGACCTCGTCGCCGAGCAGCTGCGCGTCGCGGCGGGGGAGCGCCTTCGTCCGTCCGCGTCCCGGGCTCCGCGCGGGCACGCGGTCGAGGCGCGGCTCTACGCCGAGGATCCCCGCACGTTCCTGCCGCAGGCGGGACGCATCGAGCGCCTGTCGTTGCCGCGCGGCCTCCGCGTCGACGCAGGTGTCGAGGAGGGCGACGAGGTCGGGCTCGCCTACGACCCCCTGCTCGCGAAGCTGATCGCCCACGGCCCGACCCGCGCGGAGGCCCTCGCGCGGCTCGCCGACGCACTCGCCGAGACCGAGGTCGCCGGTGTGACGACGAACCTGCCCTTCCTGCGCTGGCTCGTGGCGCATCCGGTCGTGCAGGCGGGCGAGGCGACCACGGCCTTCCTGACCGAGCACCCGCCGCTCTCGGACCCGCCGCTGCGC
>DASUOK010000044.1:0-9200 GCA_036276675.1 Gaiellaceae bacterium
ACCCCGGTCCGGGCGCAGGCCGCGGAGGCGGTGCTCGCAGGGGGCGGAGCCGGCGCTCTCCAGGAGGCGGCCGCGACTGCGTCGCGCGAGCTCGAGGTCTACGGCGATCGCGACGCCGACCAGGATTACCGACGCGGGCTCGTGCAGACGCTGACGCGGCGGGCGCTCGCCGACGCGCTGGAGACCGCATGACCCTCGTCGGCACCGACGTGCACCGCAGCGAGGACCGCCCGCTCCTGACGGGCCGCGCGACGTTCGTCGGCGACCTGCACCGCGAGGGGCAGCTGTGGGCGCGGGTCGTGCGGAGCTACAGCCCGCACGCGCTACTCCACCGCGTCGACACCACGGCGGCCCGGACGGCGCCCGGCGTGGTCGACGTGATCACGGCGGCCGACGTCCCCGATGCCCGCATCCCGATCCGGCTCCCGTTCGCGGACACGCCGCAGGCGGCGCTCGCGCTGCAACCGCTGCTCGCGCGCGAGCGCGTGCGCTTCGTGGGCGAGGCGGTCGCCGTCGTCGTCGCGGAGGATCCGTACATCGCGGAGGACGCGGCCGAACTGGTCGTGCTCGACCTCGAAGAGCTCCCGCCGGTCGCCGACGCGCGGACTGCCGTCGTCGCGCCGGCGCTGCACGCCGAGCTGGGCGGGAACGTCGTGAACGTCTTCCCGCTCCGTCACGGGGGCGACGTCGAGGCGGTCTTCGCCACCGCGGCCGTCGTCGTCCGCGACACCCTGCGGGTGCCGCGCGACGCGGGGACGCCGCTGGAGACGCGGGGCGTGCTCGCCGAGGTGGACGCAGCCGGACGCCTCGTCGTCTGGGGTGCCGCGAAGGTGAAGCACTTCAACCGGGACGTGCTCGCCCGCCTGCTGGAGCTGCCGCCCGAGCGGATCCTCCTCGTCGAAGGGAACGTCGGCGGCGGCTTCGGCGTCCGCGGCGAGTTCTATCCGGAGGATTTCCTGATCCCCTTCCTCGCCGTCCGGCTGGGGCGCGCCGTGAAGTGGATCGAGGATCGCCACGAGCACTTCGTGTCGGCCAACCACTCGCGCGAGCAGGAGCACGAGCTCGAGCTGGCGGTCTCCGGAGCAGGCGAGTTGCTCGCGCTCCGCGACCGGTTCAGCGTCGACCTGGGGGCGTACGTCCGGACGCAGGGTGTGCTGCTGCCGCTGATCACGCTGCAGCAGCTGGTCGGCCCCTACGCCTGGCAGGCGTTCGAGCTGGAGGGCTCGGCGGTGCTCACGAACAAGACGCCGGCCGGCACGTTCCGCGCGCCGGGCGTGACGGAGGCGACGTTCGTGCGCGAGCGGATGATCGACCGTGCGGCCGTCGAGGTGGGCATCGACCCCGTCGAGCTGCGCCGGCGCAACCTGATCCCGGCGGCGTCGCTGCCGTTCCGCTTCGACGTCGGCGACGGCACGCCCCCGCTCGTCTACGACGGCGGCGACTTCCCGGCGGTGTTCTCCGCGCTGCTGGAGCGTGCCGGCTACGACGAGCTGCGCGCGCAGCAGCGGCAGGCGGCGGCCGAGGGGCGGCGTGTGGGGATCGGCGTCTCCGCGTTCACGGAGCTGGGTGGGATCGGCCCGTGGGAGCACGCGCGCATCGTCCCCCTGGGGGACGGGCGCTTCCGCGTCCAGTGCGGGATCGCCTCGCTCGGCCAGGGCGTGCAGACCGTGCTCGCGCAGATCGCGGGCGACCAGCTCGGAGTCCCGTTCGACGCCGTCGAGATCGACCACACCGACACGGACACGATCCCGATGGGCTTCGGCGCGTTCGCGAGCCGGAGCACCGTCCTCGCGGGAAACGCGATCGCGCTGGCGGCGCAGGACCTGAGGGAGCAGGCGGGCGGGCACCCGCTCGACGCCGGGCGACTCGCGGCGCAAGGGATCGTCGGCGAGGGCCGGTTCGAGCAGGCGGCACCGTCGTTCTCGTTCGGAGCGAACCTCTCGGTCGTCGAGCTCGATCCCGAGACGGGCGCCGTGCGCGTGCTGAAGCACGTCGTCGCCTTCGACGTCGGCCGGGTCGTGAACCCGACCTTGCTGCGCGGGCAGCTGGCCGGAGGCGCGGCGCAGGGGATCGCGGCGGCGCTGTGGGAGGAGCTGCCCTACGACGAGGAGGCGCAGCCACTCGCGACGTCGTTCGTCGACTACCTCATGCCGACCGCGCAGGACCTGCCGCCGATCGACGTGGTCGTGCTCGAGCTCGCGTCGGCCGGGAACCCGCTGGGGCTGAAGGGCGGCGGCGAGGCGGGCGTCGCGGGCGCTCCCGCCGCCGTCGCCAACGCCGTCGCGGACGCACTCGGTGAGCGCGGAGCCGCCGTGGTCGAGCTCCCCCTGTCGGCGGCGCGCGTGCGCGCGCTGCTCGGCTGAACGACGCGCCGCGCCTAGGGGGCGCCGAGGCCGATCGTCTTCAGCTCGAGGAACTCCTCGAAGCCGGCGACGCCCCATTCGCGGCCGATGCCGCTCTGCCCCCTGCCGCCGAAGGGCAGGTCGGCGCCGATGAACGAGCCACCGTTGACGCCGACCATCCCGGTGCGCAGCCGCCGGGCGACGGCGGTCGCCCGCTCGGCGTCGCCGCCCCACACGTAGCCGGCGAGCCCGTACACGGTGTCGTTCGCGAGCTCGACGGCGTCGTCCTCATCCCGGTAGGAGAGGACCGCGAGCACCGGGCCGAAGACCTCCTCCCGCGCGAGCTCGGAGTCGCGGGGAACGTCCGCGAAGAGCGTCGGCTCGAAGTAGTAGCCCGTGCCGCGGTCATCGCCGCGGCCGCCGCCGACCACGAGTCGTGACGTCTCCTTCGCGCCCTCGACCATCCCCTCGACGCGCTCGAGCTGCGCCTCGTTGATCAACGGGCCCATGAAGTTGCCGGGATCGGTGGGGTCTCCCCAGGGCACGTTGCGGAAGCCCTCGGCGGCGAGCTCCACGCACTGCTCGGCGTGCTGCTCCGGCACGAGCAGCCGCGAGGGCAGGATGCAGCTCTGGCCCGCGTTGAAGCAGGCGAAGGACGCCGCCAGCGGGACGATCGCCTCGAAGTCGGCATCGTCGAGGATCACGTTCGCGGACTTGCCCCCGAGCTCGAGCATGACGCGCTTCACCGTCCCGGCTGCCGCGGCCATCACCCTCTTGCCGGTCGCCGTCGAGCCGGTGAACGCGACGGCGTCGACGCGGGGATCCGTGGTCAGGAGCGCCGCGACCTCGTTCGAGGAGGACGAGACGACGTTGAAGACGCCGGGCGGCAGGTCGGTGCGCTCCGCCGCGAGCCGCCCGAGGTGCGTGGCCGACCAGGGCGAGAGCGGTGACGGCTTCAGCACGACGGTGCAGCCGGCGGCAAGGGCGGCGCCGACCTTCGCCAGGTCGAGCTCGACGGGGATGTTCCACGGTGTAATCGCGCCGACGACGCCGACCGGCTCGCGCACGAGCAGGGCGCCGCCGAGCCGCTCCGCGTACCCGTAGCTCCCGGCGACGTCGGCGTAGAAGCCGAGCTTCTCGATCGGCCGGTCGAGCTGGTCGCCGTACGTCATCCGCACCGCGCAGCCGATCTCGGCGACGAGGTCGCGTCGCAGCGTCTCACGCTCGTCCGCCAGGGCGGTCTGCAGCTGGCGCAGGCAGTGCGCCCGGAAGGCGGGATCCGCGGCCCAGTCGGAGCCGTCGACCGCGGCGCGCGCGGCGCCGATCGCCGCCGACATGTCCTCCGGCGTGCCGTCCGCGGCCACGCCGACCGTCTCGCCCGTCGCCGGGTCGACGTTCGGGAAGGCGCCACCGTCGCTCGCGCCCCGCAGCTCGCCGCCGACGAGGAGTCGCGACTCTCCGGTCACGTCCCTCGCGGTCACCGGCTCCGCTCCCTCCGGCACGTCCGCGAGCAGCCCGAGCAGGATCGTCGAGAAGGAGGGGGCGGCCGCGGTGTCGCTCACGCTGCCGCGACGGTGCCGACGAGCGCCAGCTCGTCGAGCGCATGGCGCAGGCCGTCGATGCCGAGGTCGATGTGCTCGGGCGTCGTCGTCAGCGGCGGCCCGATCCGGAGCGTGTTCGGTGGCGCCGTCGCGAGCGCGACCCCCCGCTGCGCGCACTTCTCCGCCACGAACAGCGTCGGCGAGAAGCCGGCGGACAGCGTGGGGATCGTGTGGCGGTCGTCGGGCGCGAAGCGCTCGCCCGAGCCGTCGGGGCGGACGAGCTCGACCGCCCAGAGGAGGCCGGCGCCCGCGACGTGGGCGACACAGGGATGCTCGGCCTGCAGCTCGTGCAGCCGCAGGCCGAGGTGCTCGCCGAGCGTGGCCGCCCGCTCCGAGGCGCGCTCGGCGATCAGCCACTCGACGTTGGCGGCGACGGCGGCCATCACGACGGGGTGACCGGCGAAGGTGCTCACCGTCTCCCAGCGGTAGCGGTCCATGAACGCCGAGATCTCGCGGCTCATCACGAGGCCGCCGGCGGGAAGGGCCGCCGAGACCATGCCCTTGCCGAGCACCATCAGGTCGGGCTTCACGCCCGGCGAGTGCTGGTAGGCGAAGTCCTTGCCGGAGCGGCCGAACCCCGTCATCACCTCGTCGTCGATCCAGAGGATCCCGTACCGCCGCGTCAGCTCGCGCAGCTGCGGCAGGTACTCCTCCGGCGGATGGAACATCCCCACGCCGAAGATCGGCTCGGCGACGACGGCCGCGATCGAGTCGGGGCCGATCGTGCGGATCAGGTGCTCGAGCGCGTCGATGCAGGCGAGCGTCTCGCCGCCGCGCTTGCACTCGGGGTAGGTGTGCGCGATCGGGCACTCGAAGCAGTACGGGGCGGGGCCGAAGTGGACGCCGGGCATCGGCACGCCGGCCGGGCGGCGGACCTCGTCGGAGTCGGCGGCGGCGAGGATCCCGCGCGAGCCGGGCAGCCCCATCAGCGAGAGGGCGCCGTGCGTCCAGCCGTGGTAGGCGAAGTCGCGGGAGATCACGTTCGGACGCCCGGTCACGAGCTTCGCGACGAGCAGCGCGAGCTCGACGCCCTCCGAGCCCGACGACGTGAACCGGACGCGCCCGGCCCAGTCGTCCGCGCCGAGCAGGTCGTGGACGATGAGCTTCGCGGCCTTCGCCCGGTAGTCGGTCGCCCAGCCCTCCCAGACGAAGCCGTAGCGGTCGAGCGCCTCGACGATCGCGTCGCGGATGTGCTCGCTGCGGTGCCCCGCGTTGACGCAGAGGAGCCCGCTCGTGAAGTCGAGCAGCCGCGTGCCGTCCGCCAGGACGAGGAAGTCGCCGTCCGTCGAGGCGACCGGGCGGCTGACGTACTCCTCGGACGTGAGGAAGACGTGGGCGTAGTGCTCCTCGTCCCAGGCGCGGACGGCGTCCCAGTCGGGGAGCGCCGGGTGGTGGGCGCTGCCGTTCTCGAAGGAGGACACGCTCGACGATCCTACACTTGCCTGACATGTCAATAGATTTGGACGATGCCCCACCGGCCTGAAGGCGTCGTGCGGCCCCTGGACGACGCCGCCTCGCTCGACACGGCCGTCGCCGAGCTCGCGGCCCGCTTCCGCTCCGCGCTCGAGCCGCCGGAGCGAGTCGGCGCGGCGGTCGACGCCCCGAGCCTGCGCGCACGCCTCGACGAGCCGTTGCCCGAGCGCGGCCTGCCGCTCGACGAGGTGCTCCCGGCGCTCGCCGAGCAGGTGGCGCCGGGGCTTGTCGGCACGACGGCCGGCGGCTACCTCGGCTACGTCACCGGCGGCGTCCTGCCGGCCGCGGCGATCGCCCAGGCATGGGCGGTGGCCGTCGACCAGAACGCGGGCCTGTGGGCGCTCTCGCCGGCCGCGACGGAGCTCGAGCAGCTCACCCTGCGCTGGCTCGCCGACCTGCTCGACCTGCCGCATCCGAGCGCCACCTTCACGAGCGGCGCGGCCGGCGCGAACCTCGTCTCGCTCGCGGTCGCCCGCCACTGGGTCGGCGCGCGCGACGGCGTCGACGTGAACCGAGACGGCGTCGGAGGGCTGCGCGACCTGGTCGTCTACGGCAGCACCGAGCTCCACTTCACCGACGTCAAGGCGCTTCGCACGCTCGGCCTCGGCGACGGTTGCCTGCGGCCCGTGCCGGTCGACGCCGGCTTCCGGATGGACGTCGCGGAGCTGCGCGCCGCAGTCGCGGCGGATCTCGCGGCCGGGCGCCGGCCCGGGATCGTGATCGCGAGCTCGGGCTCGCCGAACACCGGTGCCGCGGACGACCTGAACGCGCTCGCCGACGTCTGCGCCGAGCACGGGCTCTGGCTGCACGTCGACGCCGCCTTCGGGGCCTTCTTCCGGCTGTGCGAGGCGACGGCGCCGCTCGTCGCGGGGCTCGAGCGCGCCGACTCCGTCACCGTCGACGGGCACAAGTGGCTCAACCTCCCGAACGGGATCGGCTTCGCCTTCCTGCGCGACGAGCGGCTCCACCACGAGACGTTTGCCGGCACGGCGGCGTATCTGACGCGTGCGCCCGGCTCCGGCGACGACCTCCACGAGTACGGCGTCGAGGCGAGCCGCCCGTGGCGCGGCGCAGCGACGTGGGCGGCGCTGAAGTCGCTGGGTCGCGAGGGCGTCGCGGAGCTCGTCGGCCGCTCCTGCGCGGTGGCGCAGGAGCTCGGCAGCCTGGTCGACGCCTCGCCGCGGCTCGAGCTGACGGCGCCGGTCGTCAGCTGCGTCACCTGCTTCCGGTACCGGCCTCCGGGCTGGGAGGAGGGCGACCGGCTCGACGACCTCAACCGGGCGATCCAGCAGCGCCTCGCCCACGACGAGCGCGTCGTCGCGACGGGCGGGATGCTGCCGAGCGGCTTCTCGCTGCGGCCCGCGATCGTGAACTGGCGCACCTCGTCCGCCGACGTCGCCGCGCTCGTCGAGGAGACGCTGCGGGCCGGCGACGAGCTGGCGGCGCAGGCGTGAGCGCGGCGCTGCGCATCGCGGTCGTCGGCGGCGGCATCGGCGGGCTCGCGGCCGCGATCGCGCTGGCCCGCAAGGGCGTGGAGGTGCAGGTCTACGAGCAGGCGCCGGAGCTCCGCCGCGTCGGTGCGTCGATCGACCTCGGCCCCAATGCGGTCCGGCTCCTCGACGCGCTCGGCGTCGCCGGCGCGCGGCGGGTGGGAGTGCGGCCGGACGCGATCGAGCTGCTGCGCTGGAGCGACGGCGCCGTGCTCCTGCGCACCCCGCACGGGCGGGAGGCCGAGGAGGCGCTCGGGGCGCCGCTGCTCGACTTCTTCCGCCCCGACCTGCTCCGGGCGCTGCTCGACGAGCTCGCGCCGGGCACGCTCGCCCTCGGCGCGCGCGTCGTGGCAGTGGAGGACGCCGCCCACGAAGCCGAGGTCGTCCTCGAGGACGGCCGGCGCGTCCCCGCGGACGGGGTCGTCGCCGCGGACGGGATTCGCTCCCCGATCCGGCAGAGCCTCGTCGGCGCCGACGACCCCGTGTTCTCGGGCACGGTCGTCTACCGCGGCGTCGTCCCGCGTGCCGCGATCGAGGACGTGCATCCGGACCGCGTCAACCGCTACTGGCTCGGCCCCCGCCGGCACGTCGTGTCGTACTGGATCGGCGCGGGCGAGCTCCTGGCGGTGAACGTCGCCGTGCGGGAGGCCGAGCTCGCCCGGGAGTCGTGGACGGACGAGACGAGCCCCGGCGAGGTGCTGCCGTACCTCCAGGGATGGGACGAGGGCGTGCTCACGCGGCTGCGCCGGTGCACGACGCTCCTCCGCGGCGCCGTCTTCGTGCGCCGGCCGCTCGAGCGCTGGACGTTCGGCCGGGTGACGCTGCTCGGCGACGCCGCCCACGCGATGGAGCCGTTCCAGGCGCAGGGCGCCGCACAGGCGATCGAGGACGCGTACGTGCTGGCCGAGTGCCTCGAGGGCGTCGCGCCCGACGGCGTCCCCGCTGCGTTGGAGCGCTACGAGCGCGTGCGGACGTCGCGCGCGAGCGAGCTGCAGGCGTCGTCGAGCAACGCGGCCAGCAACTTCTACCTCGACGACGGGGAGGAGCAGCGCGCGCGGGACGAGGGCTACCGAACGCTGCACGAGACGCACCCGTGGGGATTCCGGCAGGCGATCTGGGAATACGACGTGCGGGACGCCTTGCGCGTCGCCGCAGGCGAGGAGGCGTGATGGCGACGGCGACCGCGGACGGGCTGACGATCGCGTACGACGACTCGGGCGGAGAGGGACTCCCGCTCCTGTGCCTCACCGGCTGGTGCTCGAGCCGCGGCCGCTACGACCGCTTCCACGACGTGGCGGCGCAGCACCGCCGCGTGCTGCGGCTCGACTGGCGCGGGCACGGCGACTCCGACCCGGCGCGGGGCGACTTCGGCGTCGAGGAGATGGTGGACGACGCGCTCGCGGTGGTCGACGAGGCCGGGCTGGACGCGTTCGTGCCGGTCTCGGCCTCGCACTCCGGCTGGGTCGCGATCGAGCTGCGGCGGCGGCTCGGCGAGCGGATCCCGCGGATCGTGCACATGGACTGGCTCATGGTGCCGCCGTCCGAGCCCTACCTCGACGTGATCCGGATGCTGCAGTCGCCGCAGCGGTGGCCGGAGGCGCGCGACACGCTCTTCCGGATCTGGCGGAGCGGCGTCGAGGATCCTGCCATCGAGCAGGTGCTCGACACGATGCGGGAGCACGGCGCCGAGATGTGGATGCGGTCGGGCCGCAAGATCGAGGGCGCCTTCGTCGAGAACGGCAGCCCGTTCGAGGCACTCGAGCGGCTCGCTCCGCCGGTGCCGGTGCTGCACCTCTACGGGCAGCCCGCCGACGACGAGTACCTCGCGCGGCAGGAGCTGTTCGCCGCCGACCACGCGTGGTTCGAGGTGCAGCGCCTGTCGGCGCGCACGCACTTCGCGATGACGGAGACGCCGGAGGAGGCGGTCGCCGAGATCGAGCGCTTTCTCGCCTGAGCGCCGTGCGGTCAGCGCGTGGCGTCGGCGGCGGCACGCGCGAGCTCGTCCCGGACGACCTCGGCCGCGGTCGAGGCACGCGGGAAGCCGACGTAGACGGCGAGGAGCGCGACGAGCGCGTCGAGCTCGTCGGGCGTCACGCCGTGCTCGAGCGCCCACCGCACGTGGCCGCGGAGCCGCTCCTCGACTCCGCCGAGCGCGATCAGCGCGGCCACGACGGCGAGGCTGCGGTCGCGCAGGTCGAGGCCGTCCTCGCGCCACGCCCCGCCGGCGGCGTTGATCGCCTCGCGGCCGAGGCGCTCGCCGTAGCGCTCCGCGAACCACGACTCGACCTCGCTCT
>DASUOK010000045.1:0-3584 GCA_036276675.1 Gaiellaceae bacterium
CACGCGCGCCGTGTCACCGAGCGACTCGCCCCGGGCGAGCTGAAGCTCTTCCGGCTGGAGTTGCACGGCGACGCCGCCGAGCTGCGCGATCGCCACCTCGAGCGAGACACGCGTGCGGGTGGAGGGCTTGCGGAAGAGCAGGCCGAGGGCGCGGCCCTCGAGCGGCCGGTACGGCTCACGCGCCGCCCGAAGCCGCTTCAGCTCGTCGGCGAGGTCGAGGATCGCCTCGAGCTCGGCCGGGGCGAGGTCGCCGACCGTCGTGAGCGAGCGGCCACGCAGGTCGACACGGAGCGGCGGCGGCAGCGGCGTCACGCGAGCCGCTCCCGCGCCGCCACGACGGCAGCGCCGACACCGGCGGGGCCGGGCGCGACGCGCGGCGCTGCGTCGGGCGCCACGAACGTCCCGGCACGCACCTGCGCCGCAACCGTCGCATGGGCCTCTCGGAACGGCACGCCTGCGCCCACGAGCGCCTCCGCGGCGTCGGTGGCGAGCAGGAGCGGGTCGGCGGCCGCCTCCGCGAGCCGGCCGCGGTCCAGCTCCAGCCCCTCGACGAGCACCGCGAGCGCGGCGAGCGCCCCGGCGAGGTCGCGCCGGGCGGCGAACACCGGGGTCTTGTCCTCCTGGAGGTCGCGGTCGTAGGCGAGGGGCAGCCCCTTCACGACGGCGAGCAGGCCCGTCAGCCGCCCGATCGCGGTGCCCGCCTTGCCGCGGGCGAGCTCGGCCACGTCGGGGTTCAGCTTCTGCGGCATCATCGACGAGCCCGTCGCGGCCGTCTCCGCGAGCCGGGCGAAGCCGAACTCCGCCGTCGTCCAGAGGCAGATCTCCTCGCCGATCCGCGAGAGGTGGCCGAAGCAGACGGCGACGGCGTAGAGGTAGTCGAGCGCGAAGTCGCGGTCCGCGACGGCGTCCAGCGAGTTGCGCAGCTGCCGCGCGCCCGCGGCCGGCGGCAGCGGCAGGGTCGAGCCGGCGAGCGCGCCGGCGCCGAGCGGCGACGGCTCCGCCTGGGCGGCCGCGAAGGCGAAGCGGGCGAGGTCGCGCTCGAGCATCTCGACCCAGGCGAGGAGGTGATGGCCGACAGTGACCGGCTGCGCCCGCTGGAGGTGCGTGTACCCGGGCATCGGCGTCTCGGCGTCGGTCTCGGCGCGGTCGAGCAGCACCGCGGCGAAGGCACGGATCGCGGCACCCGCCTCGGCGCAGGCGTCCTGCACGTAGAGCCGGAACGCCGCCGCGACCTGGTCGTTGCGAGAGCGCCCCGCGTGGATCTTGCGGCCCGTCTCGCCGAGCTTCCGCTCGATCAGCGTGTGCACGTCCTCGTCGCCCGGCTCCCACCTGAGCTCCGCGAGCACCGCCTCGACCTCGTCGAGCTCGGCGGGCGTGAGCAGGCCGGCCGCCACCAGCCGGCCTGCGTGCACGACCGTCGCGGCGCAGTCGTAGGGCAGGAGCTCCGCGTCGTCGCCGCGGAGGAACTCCTCGACCGCGGGAGCGAGCGTGCCGCCGACTCTGCCCGCCCAGAGGGTCACGCCCCGCCTCTCATGCGGTCGCTCTGGCCCGCGCCTGCGCCGCGAGCAAGTCCGTCTCGAGCGCGTGCAGGGCGATGAAGCCCTCCGCGGCGGCGTGCGGGAAGGTCTCGCCCTCGCCGTACGAGGCGAGCGTCTCCGCGTAGAGCGCGTTCTCGGAGCGACGCCCGACGACGACGGCCGCGTTCGGCCGCAGCGCCAGCCGCACCTCGCCCGCGACGCGCGCCTGCGTGGCATCGACGAAGGCGTCGATCGCCTCCCGCAGGGGGCTGAACCAGAGCCCCTCGTAGACGAGCTCCGTCCAGCGCACCTCGAGGCTCCGCTTGCAGCGGAGCTCGTCCTTCGTCAGCACGACGTCCTCCAGCGCCCGGTGCGCCTCGATCAGGGCGATCGCCGCGGGCGCCTCGTAGATCTCGCGGCTCTTGATCCCGACGACGCGGTTCTCGATCACGTCGATGCGGCCGATCCCGTACGCGCCGGCCTGCGCGTTCACGGCCGCGACGAGCTCCGCGAGCGGCAGCTCGACGCCGTCGAGCGACGCCGGCAGCCCTGCCTCGAAGCCGACCACGAGCTCCACGGGCGCCGGCGCCGCCTCGGGGGACGACGTGAGCGCGTAGACGTCCTCCGGCGGCGCCACCCAGGGGTCCTCGAGGATGCCCGCCTCGATCGAGCGTCCGAAGAGGTTCTCGTCGATCGAGTACGGCGACGCGGCCGTGTGGGTGACGGGGATGCCGCGGGACTGCGCGTAGGCGATCTCTGCCTCGCGCGTCCAGATCGTGTCCCGCAGCGGCGCGATCACGCGCACGCCTGGGTAGGTCGCCTTGAACGCCAGCTCGAAGCGCAGCTGGTCGTTGCCCTTGCCCGTGCAGCCGTGGACGACCGCCTCGGCGCCGACCTCAGCCGCGAGCGAGGCGACGGCCTCGGCGACGATCGGCCGCGAGAGCGCCGAGACGAGCGGATAGCGGCCTTCGTAGAGCGCGTTCGCCTTCAGCGCGCGCGCCACCTGCTCGTTCGCGAACGCCTCGGTGCGGTCGAGCAGGACGACGTCGTCGGCGCCGGCGGCCGCGCCGCGGGCGAGCGACGCCTCGAGGTCGAACTCCTGGCCGACGTCGACGAGCACGGCGAGCACCTCGTCGAAGCCGTAGTCCTCCTTCAGCCACGCGATCGCGCAGCTCGTGTCGAGGCCACCGGAGTAGGCCAGTACAGCCGATCGGCTCATGCTGCTCCTTCCATCAGGTAGGCCCGCAGCTCGTCCCGCAGCTCCGCGCCGGGGACGCCCTCGCGGGCGGCGATCATGATCGTGTTGTCGCCCGCGATCGTCCCCAGGACGTGCGGGTGCGCGGCGCGGTCGAGCTCCTCCGCGAGCGCGCTCGCGAAGCCCGAGGGCGTGACGACCACGACGAGGTTGCCGCTCGACTCGATCGAGAGCGCGAGGCGGCGGAAGCTCGGAGCGAGGTCGCGCGGGCGCGCGTCCTCCGGCGCCGCGTACACGAGCCGGCCGCCCGCGCCGCGCACCTTGACGAGGCCGAGCTCGCGGAGGTCCCGCGAGACCGTCGTCTGCACGACGTCGTGGCCGGCGGCGTGGAGCGCGGCCACGACCTCGGCCTGCGTGGCGAGCTCCTGCTCCCGGACGAGACGCAGGATCGCGCCCTGGCGGTCGCGACGATTCATGCGAGGACCTCCTCGAGGATCGAGAGCGCACTGTCGACCTCGTCCGGGCCGACGACGAGCGGGGGCGCCAGGCGCAGGACGTGCTCGCCGGCGGTGAGGACGACGAGGCCGAGCTCGAGCGCGGCCGCGGCGAGCTCGGCGGCGGGCCGCTCCGTGTCGGCTCCGAGCAGGAGGCCGGCGCCGCGAACCTCGGCGAGGCCGGGCAGCGCGGTGAGCCCGGCGCGGAGCCGCTCCCCCTGAGCCCGGACGTTCGCCAGCAGGTCGTCGTCGAGGGCGTCGACGACCGCACAGGCGGCCGCGCACGAGACCGGGTTGCCGCCGAAGGTGGAGCCGTGCTGTCCGGGTGCGAAGGCTCCGGCCACCTCGTCGGCGACGAGCAGCGCGCCGATGGGCAGG
>DASUOK010000046.1:0-5812 GCA_036276675.1 Gaiellaceae bacterium
CTGGCGCGGGCGCTCGTCCAGGGGGCCGAGGTGTACTTCATGGACGAGCCGTTCCAGGGCGTCGACGCGACGACCGAGAAGGCGATCGTCGAGCTGCTGCGGACGCTGCGGGCGGACGGCAAGACGGTCGTCGCGGTGCACCACGACCTCCAGACCGTGCCGGCGTACTTTGACCAGGTGACGCTCCTGAACGTACGGCGGATCGCCAGCGGCCGGGTGGAGGAGTGCTTCACGGAGGAGAACCTGCGGCGGACGTACGGCGGCCGCGCGGCCTTCTTCGGGACGAACGGTGCCTGACCTCGCCGCGATCGCCCTGCTCTCCGACTACACCCTGCGCACGGTTGCGCTCGGCTCGGCGGCGCTCGGGATCACGAGCGGGGCTCTGGGCACGTTCGCCGTCCTGCGGCGCCAGAGCCTGCTCGGCGACGCGATCTCGCACGCTGCGCTCCCGGGCGTCGCGCTCGCGTTCCTGCTCACCGGCAGCAAGGCGTCGCTGGCGCTCGTCGTCGGCGCCGCCCTCGCCGGCTTCGTCGCGACGCTGGTCGTGATCGGCGTCGTCGCCACGACGCGGATCAAGTACGACAGCGCCCTCGGGATCGTGCTTTCGGTCTTCTTCGGCTTCGGGCTCGTGCTGCTGACCCTGATCCAACGGCGTCCCGACGCCTCCCAGGCCGGCCTCGACCGCTTCCTCTTCGGCCAGGCGGCAGCGCTGCTCCAGAGCGACCTGCTGACGATGGCGATCCTCGGCGGGATCGCGCTCGCGCTGATGCTCCTCGCCTGGAAGGAGCTGAAGCTGCTCGCGTTCGACCCCGACTTCGGCTCGAGCCTCGGCTTCCCGATGCGCGCGCTCGACGTGCTCCTGACCGGCCTGCTCGTCGTGGCGATCGTGATCGGGCTGCAGACGGTCGGCGTCGTGCTGATGGCGGCGATGGTGATCGCGCCCGCCGCCGCCGCCCGCCAGTGGACCGACCGGCTCGGCGGCGTCGCCGGGCTCGCCGCGCTCTTCGGCGCCGCGGCCGGCGTCTCCGGCGCCCTGCTCTCGGCCGAGACGGAGCGGCTGCCGACCGGGCCGACGATCGTCATCTGCGCGACGCTCATCGTGGTCGTCTCGCTGCTCTTCGCCCCGCGCCGGGGCATCGTCTGGCGCGAGGTGCGGGGCCGGCGCGACCGCCGGCGGCTGCGCGTTGCCGCCGTGCTGGCCGACCTGCTCGCGCTGGAGCGTCAGCACCCCCAGGTCGAGCACGGCCATTCCGCGGGCGTGCTCTCGGTGATGTCGGGCGGCGCGCTCACGACGTTGCAGGCACTCGAGCAGCGCGGGCTCGTCAAGCGCCTCGGCGACGACGCGTGGGCGCTGACGGACGCGGGGCGGGCGAGGGCGAGGGCGGCCGAGTGACTTCGGGGCAGATCGAGATCCAGGTGCTCGCGGTCGTCGTCGCGGTCGCGTGCGCGGTGCCCGGGACGTTCCTCGTGCTGCGCCGGCTCGCGCTCGTCAGCGATGCGATCAGCCACTCGATCCTGCTCGGCATCGTGCTCGGCTTCTTCGTCACCGGCAACGTCAACTCGCCGTTCCTGCTGGTCGGGGCCGCGCTCGTGGGCGTGCTCACGGTGGTGCTCGTCGGCGTGCTCCAGCGCACGGGCCTCGTGCGCGAGGACGCGGCGATCGGGCTCGTCTTCCCCGCGCTCTTCTCGATCGGGGTGATCCTGATCTCCCGCTACGCCGACGGCGTGCACCTCGACATCGACGCGGTCCTGCTCGGCGAGCTCGCGTTCGCGCCGTTCGACCGGCTCGTCTTCTGGGGCTGGGACTGGGGGCCGACCTCGCTGGTGGTGATGAGCGTGATCCTGGCGTTGAACGTCGCCGCGGTCGTCGTCTTCTGGAAGGAGGTGAAGCTCGCCACCTTCGACCCGGCACTCGCGGTGGCGCTCGGCTTCACGCCGGCGCTCGTCCAGTACGGGTTGATGAGCCTCGTCTCGCTGACCGCGGTGGGCGCGTTCGACGCCGTCGGCTCGATCCTCGTCGTCGCGCTGATGATCGCGCCGCCGGCGACGGCGTACCTGCTGACGGACGGCCTCGCCCGGCTGCTCGTGCTCGCTGCCGCGCTCGGCGCGGCGTCGGCGCTCGGCGGCTACTGGCTGGCGTACGTGCTCGACGCGTCGATCGCGGGGGCGATGGCGACGATGGCCGGCGTCTTCTTCGTCGCCGCCTGGCTGCTGGCCCCTGAGCGCGGGCTCGTGGCCGCGGCACGGCGCCGCGCGCGCCAGCGGCTGGAGTTCGCGCAGACGATGCTCGCGATCCATCTCGCGAACCACGAGGGGCGTCCGGAGGCGGCGGTCGAGAGCCGCGTCGGGCACCTCGACGAGCACCTGCGCTGGGACGCCGAGTTCGCCGAGCGGATCGTGCGCGGCGCCACCCGACGCGGGCTCGTCGTCGAGCGCGCGGGCCTGCTCGAGCTCACCCCGCGCGGCCGCGAGCTCGCGCAGGAAGCAGTCGCGAGCTGAGCAGCGCCCGCTCGGCCGGCTGGTAGAAGCCGAGCGGCAGCAGGACGAGCGGATACGCGAGCGTGAGCCCGAGCGCGACCGGCAGCCCGCCGATCGCCTTGCCCGCGAGCAGCAGCGCCACCGCCAAGCCGGCCGCCGTCGCGACGCGACGCCACTGGTACGGCGTGCGGAACACCCGCTGCGCGTACCACGTCATGCCGAGGAACATCGTCACGTACGCCGCCACGGTGGCGATCGCCGCGCTGATCATCCCGTATGGCGGGATCAGGAACAGGTTGAGGACGACGTTCACCACGGCCGCGACGCCCGTGATCACCCAGTTGAACTGCGTCCGCTTCGCGCGTCCGACGCCGATCGCCATCACCACGTAGGCCGCGTAGACCATCCCGCCGAAGGCGAGCGGCGCCACCACCCGGGCGCCGTCGTAGAACTGCGGCGTGGCCAGCACACGCACGAGCCACGGCGCCAGCAGGCCGAGCGCGAGCGCGAGCCACGAGGCGACGAGGACGAGGTAGGTGAGCACATAGGCGTAGGTGCGCTTCGCCTCGTCGTCGTCCTCGATCGAGTACGCGAACGCGGGCCACGCCATCCGGAAGGCGGTGAGGAGGAGCACCATCGCCGACGCGACCCGCACGCCGAGCTCGTACAGGCCCACCTCCTCCAGGTCGGACAGGTGCACGAGGAAGAAGCGGTCGCTGAAGTTGATCGCGATCAGTGCGAGCGCGGCCGGCACGAGCGGGAGCCCGAAGCGGTTCATCTCGCGCAGCAGCGGCCGCGAGAACTGCAGCCCGAGCTGCTCGCGGTGCACGGCGAGCAGCGCGAGGTAGACCGTGAGGGTGCCCGTGAAGCTCCCGACGATCACCCCGAGCGCGCCCTGCTCGAGCGCGACGACGAGCACGACGGTGGCGGTCACCGTCACCGCGATGTTGGCAAGGCTGGCGAGCACGAAGGCGGTCGAGCGCTCCTCGGCGCGGAAGAGCGCCGTCAGCTGCTCGTAGTTCATCTGCGCCCAGATGCCGACGAAGCCGGCGCGAACGAGGTTCGCGTCGTCGACGCCGAGCACGTCTGCCAGCGGCGCGGCCAGCAGGACGCCAGCGACGAGGCCGAGCGTGGCGCTCCCCATCGTGAACCAGAAGGAGGTGCGGACGACGAGCCGCCGCTGCGCCGGCTCCTTGGTGTCGAAGTAGTAGCGGAAGAACGCGGACGAGATGCCCAGCCGCAGCACGGTCACGAGCACCGCGCTGAGCGCGACGATCAGGCCGACGGCGCCGAAGTCACCGGGGTCGAGGTAGCGCGTGTAGAGCGGGAGCAGGAAGACGGCGAGGACGCGGGAGACGATCCCGCCGAGGCCGTAGATCGCGGAGTGCCTGCCGAGCCGGCGCAGTTGCAGGCCGAGGGCCATCGCTACAGACGAGCGTAGAGGTCGAGCAGGCGGTCGGTGACCCGCTCGAGGTCGTGCACGTGCTCGGCGTAGGCGCGGGAGGCGGCGCCGACGCGGCGGCGCTCAGCCGGCGAGGCGACGAGGGGGCTCAGCCGCTCCCGCAGCGTCTCGGCGGTCGCGGAGACGATCGGCACACGGGTGGCGAACGCCTCCTCGGTGCGGCGCACTGCGTCCTCGTGCAGGAACGTCACCACCGGCTTGCCGAGCGCCATCGCCTCGATCGCGAAGAGCCCGTACCAGCCGGCGTTCAGCTGATCGACGACGATGTCGGCGGCGCGGTAGCGCTCGAAGGCCTCCTCGTGGTGCAGTCCCTCGACGAGCTCGAGGTCGGCCTCGAGCCCCTCGCAGGCGGCGATGACGGCGTCGGTGCCCTTGCGGCGGCGGCTCGACGGGGCGTGCACGATCAGCGGGCGGGGACGGTCGGAGGGGGGCGCCGGCTCGATGCGTGTGAGGTCGACGCCGGGTGGGATCACCTCCGCCTCCGGCACCCAGCGGATCGCGTCGTAGGAGCCGACGATCTGCGCGTCCGCCTGGCGGCCGTAGGCGAGCTCGTCCGGCGACTTGCCGCGGATGTCGGAGCCGAGGTAGTGCAGGACCGACTTCTTGCGCAGCGCCCGCAGGAGCGGGAACTGGAGGGACCGCGGCACGAGCGTGAGGCCGAAGACGAAGTGGAAGACGTCCGTGCGCGGCAGCAGACGCGCGAGCGCGCGCCACTGTGCGAGCTGGCGGCGCAGCTGCCCCTGCGGCAGGTCGAGCGAGACGTCCGCCTCCGGGTGGAGCCGGTAGCGGTTGAAGACGACGAGTCGCGCGTCGACGCCGCGCGCCCGCAGCGCCTGCACGTTCGTCCACGGCACGCCGGCCGTGTTGACCGGGCAGACGGTGACGCGGAGCGGGCGGTCGGGCGGCCTGTGCACGAAGAGTTACTCCCGCGGCGCGATTTCGGCACCCGCATGCGTCAGGTGGACGGCTACCGTGCCCCGCCCCGTGGGTGGGTGGGGGGTGGTGTGGTGGGTCGCGCGCGCGAGGCCGCGCGACCGGGCACCCGGGCGGCTCACGCGTCCCATTCGAGCTGGTCGAAGTAGCGCAGGGCGGTTCGGCCGGGACGGACGCGGGAGCGCAGGGCCGCCAGCTCCTCGTCGGCGATCTCGCCCAAGGCGCGCTTCACCCCCAGGTACGGCAGGTTCAGGTCCTCCTGGTAGACGATCGTCGAGATGCGAGGGTTGATCTCGATCACGTGCTCCCCGACCAGCTGGATGTTGAAGAAGTGCTCGATCGCCAGCTCGGCGACGAGCCGGTCGGCGATCTCCATCAGCCCCTCGTCCGCGAGCGTGACGAAGTGCATCGCGAGCCCGGCCCGCATCGACTCGCGCGTCTTCGGGTGGCCGAGCACGACCCGCCTGCCGTCCGCGATGCCGTCGATCGTGCGCTCGCCGCCCGTCGCGAGCTCCATCACGAGGAGATCCGGCCCGCCCTCGTCGGGCAGCAGCTCGACCGCCTCCTCCAGCCGCATCGCCACCGAGCCGGGGCGCTCGTGCAGCAGCTGGTGCGCCCGGTCGACGGTGGGGTCGAGCACGCGGAAGCCGCGGGAGCCCGACGAGAAGACGGGCTTGAAGCAGACGGGCCGCTCGGGGTAGCCGAGCTCGGCTGCGGCGGCCGCGACCGCGCGTGCCCCGTTGACGCGGCGGAAGTCGGGGCCCCGCACGCCGAGGCGCTGGAGCAGCGCGTACGTCTCGGCCTTGTCGTTCGAGCGGTGGATCGTGTCCGGGCTGGAGACGAGCACCGGCACGGGAAATCGCTCGCGGTGCGCGGCGAGGCCCTCGAGGTCGAACGACGACTGCGGCAGGACGACGTCGACGCCCTCGCGCTCGACGA
>DASUOK010000047.1:0-5606 GCA_036276675.1 Gaiellaceae bacterium
GTGCGCGCGCCGAAGGGCAGGTCGGCTCCCCGAACCGCGGCCGTGACGGCGGCGAGCGCCACTGCGACGGCGGCGGCGGCACCACGCAGCACGTGACCCCGCAGGGACGCGACGGCGAGCGGCACCAGCGCGAGCAGCCCCAACGGCGCCAGCAGCGGGCCGGCGAGGACGGCGAGGCTCCCGCGGGGCTCCCGCCGGGCGAGGGCGAGCCAGGCGAGGGCGGCGGCGCCCCAGAGGACGGCGAGGCCGAGCGCGTGGTTCCCGAGCGGGAGAATCGGAGCCGCCAGGGCGACGGCGAGCGCCGCCCGCGGCGCGATCGCCGCGAGCGCGGCGGCGAAGGCGCCGATGGCGAGCGGCCAGTGGGCCGGGTAGAAGGGCAGGAGGGAGGCCGAGGCCGCAGCGCCGAATCCCGCCAGTGCGGGCGCGACGAGCCTCGGTGCGAGCTCGGGGAGTGCGGGGACGTCGACGTGCGGCCGCGGCCTGAGCAGCCGGCGCTGCCGCTTCGCGTGGCCACGCTTGCCCAGGTCGCGCAGGTCGGCGGCGAGGGCGGCCGCGGACGGGCGCCGCGCCGGATTCGGGTCGAGCGCGTGCTCGACCGCGGCGAGCAGGCGCTTGGGCAGGTCGGGCCGCTCGAGCGCGAGCGGAGGCGCGCCGGACTCGATCGATGCCGGCATCTGCGGCAGCGGAACGCCCCAGAAGGGATGCTTCCCCGCGAGCGCCTCCCACAGGAGGACGCCGACGGCCCAGACGTCGCTGGCCGGCTCCGCCTCGGCGCCGCGCAGCCGCTCCGGCGAGATGTAGGCGAGCGTGCCGGGGACGTCGCCGACGGCCGTCAGCGTCTCCGCCTCGTCGAAGCGGGCCAGGCCGAAGTCGAGCAGGCGGATCGAGACGTGCTCCTCGTCGAGGACGAGCACGTTGGACGGCTTCACGTCGCGGTGGACGATGCCGCGGCCGTGCGCATGGGCGAGGCCGTCCAGGATCTGCGCCGCCGCCTGCACCGCCTGGGCGTCGCGCAGCTCCCCCGACCGCATCGCCTCGCGGAGGGTGCGGCCGCCGACGTACTCGTAGGCGATGTAGACGTGGCCCGCGTCGGAGCCGAAGCCGTAGGAGCGCAGGCAGCGCTCGTGCCGGAGCCGCGAGGCCGCCTCTGCCTCCCGCTCGGCGCGGTAGCCCGCCTTGCCCTCCCGCGGCACGATCTTCAGGGCGACGTCGAGGCCCGTGTGCTCGTCGCGCGCGAGCCAGACCGACCCGGAGGCGCCGCTGCCGAGCGGTCGCAGCGGCCGATAGCGGTCGAGGACGAGCTCCCGGTCCGGGAGTGCGGGCAGCGCGAACGTCACGGTCCCTCGTGGTTTGGCCACGGCAGGAGAAAGTCCTTTGCAAGCCGAAGCAACGGTTACAGTGGCCGTGGTCCAACCCGTTTCCCACCTCCTGCAGACGTGAGCGAGCGCGACTCCGACTTCGAGTTCGACTTCTTCGAGGAGCCCGAGACCCGTGAGGCGCAGCCGCGCGAACGGACGTTGCGGCGCCCCCTCGGCCGCCGCGGCCCCGACGGCCCGCGCGGCCCCAGGCGGCCGGTCCGGCCCGCCGCGGGCTTCACGCCGCTGCTCCGCCTCGTCGGCCTGATCGCGTTCGCGATCCTGATCGTCGTGCTGCTCGTCCTCTGGGTGCAGAGCTGTCAGGAGGATCAGCGGCAGGACACCTACCGCGACTACGTCACCAGCATGTCGGCGGTCGCGGCGGACTCCCAGCGCGTTGGCCGCGACCTGAACGGTGCCCTGACGACGCAGGGGATCGCGCCGGCGGAGCTGCAGACGCAGCTGACCGGCCTGGCGAACCGCCAGCGGCTCGCGACGAACCGCGCGCGTGGAATCGAGGCGCCGGGGCCGCTGCGGGACGAGCACGAGGACGCGGTCCAGGCGCTGCAGTTCCGCGTCGACGGCCTCGCCGGCCTCGCCGCGGCCTTCAGGCGCACGGCCGACACCCAGGACGCCCAGGCGGCCGGCGCGCTGCTCGCGTCGCAGGCCCAGCGGCTGGTGGCGAGCGACGTGATCTGGGAGGACCTCTTCGTCGTTCCCGCACGCGAGGAGCTGCGCGCACAGGACGTGACGGGCGTGGAGGTGCCCGACTCGAACTTCGTCCAGACGGCGGAGCTGGCCAGCGCGCAGGCGATGGTGCAGATCTGGGAGCGCATCCGCGGCGGCACGGACGGCGGCACGGACTCCGGTGGGCCGCTCCACGGCACGAACATCCAGGCCGTCCGGGTGCTCCCGGGCGGGCAGCAGCTGTCACAGGGGACGGAAACGGCGATCGTCGCGTCCACCGACCTCGCCTTCCAGGTCGTCGTCGAGAACTCGGGCGACAACCAGGAGGTCTCGATCGACGTCACCCTGACGATCCAGTCGCCGACACCGGTCGAGAAGACCCAGACGATCGACCTGATCAACCCGGGCGACACGCAGACACTGACCTTCCGCAACTTCCCGGCGCTCGAGTTCGGGACGCCGCAGACGCTGCGGGTCGACGTGGAGCCGGTGGAGAACGAGGCGAATACCGGCAACAACACGGCCGAGTACAGCGTCACCTTCTCCGTCGAGTGACGGCCGAGCTCGCCGTCGCCCTCGCCGCCGCGATCGCCGCCGCGGCCGCCCTCGCCACCTGCCTGTGGCTGTGGCTGCGCCTCCGCCGCGTCCGCGACGCCCAGCGCGTCCTCCTCGGCGGCTCGAAGGCCGATCTCGTCGAGTTCGCCGTCTCGCTCCAGGGCCGCATCGACGACCTCCACCGCGCCGTGGACGAGGTCGCCGCGGGGCTCTCGCGCGTCGACCGGCGTGTCGACGGCGCCGTCACGAACACGTCCGTCGTCCGCTACGACGCCTACGCGGGCACGGGCGGCCACCAGTCAGCCTCGTTCGCGTTCCTCGACGCGAGCCGCACCGGCACGATCGTCACCGCGATCCAGGGCCGCGACTACGCCCGCCTGTACGTGAAGGAGCTCGAGAACGGCCGCGCCGCGATCGCCCTCTCCCCCGAGGAGCAGGAGGCCGTCGAGCGGGCCATGGCTCGCTGAGCGCTGCGCTACGCTTCGCCCAGGTTGCAACAGGTCCTCGTCCTGAACGCGAGTTACGAGCCGCTGAACGTCTGCTCCGTGCGGCGCGCTCACGTGCTCGTCTGGAAGGGGAAGGCGGAGGTGCTCGAGAGCCTGCCGCACGCCCTCCACTCCGCCAGCGACACGTACCCGTGGCCGCACGTGATCCGGCTCGTCCAGTACGTCCGCGTGCCGCGGGCGATCAAGCGGAAGATCTCACGCCGGGCGCTCTTCGCCCGGGACGGCTGGCGCTGCGTCTACTGCGGCGCCTCCAGCGGCCGGCTCACGCTGGACCACGTGATCCCCCGCTCGCGCGGCGGGGAATCGGTGTGGGAGAACGTCGTCACGGCGTGCGCCCCGTGCAACCTGCGCAAGGGCAACCGGCTGCTCGAGGAATCGGGGCTGACGCTGCGCCGGCTGCCGAGACCGCCGGCGCCCGTCCTCTTCATCCACCTCGCGACGCCGACGATCCCGTCCGTCTGGCAGCGCTACCTGCCGGCCGGCTCGACCGCGACCGCTGCGTGAGCAGCCGCTGGACCTGTGCGTCCTGCGGCGAGGAGCACGTCGGTCTGCCGCTCGACTTCGCCTTCGACGAGCCGGCCTACTGGGACGGCCCGCACGCGCCCGACGACTACCTCGGCAGCGATCTCTGCGTCTGGACGGACGACGGCGGCACGCGCTGCCACTTCGTCCGCGGCGTGCTCGAGCTCCCCGTGCTCGAGACCGGCGACCGGATCGCCTACGGGGTCTGGGGCTCGCTGAGCGCCGAGAGCTTCGAGCGGATGCTGGCGGTGTGGGACGACCCACGGCGGGTCGAGGAGCCGCCCTACTTCAGCTGGCTCTCCAACAGCATCCCCGGCTACCCGGAGACGCTGAGCCTGAGAGCCAACGTGATCACGCGCGCGGCGGAGCTGCGTCCCGCGATCGTGCTCGCCGACGACGACGATCACCCACTCGCGCGCGAGCAGCGCGAGGGCATCACGATCGAGCGCGCGCGCGCGATCGCCGGCGTGCTCTTACACGCCTAGTCGCGCTCGACCGGCCCGAGCCCGTACCACTCGCTGAAGGAGCCGGGGTAGAGGCGGGCGTCGCCGCGGCCGGCGAGCACGAGCTCGTGCAGGACCGCGCAGGCGGTCACGCCCGAGCCGCAGTAGACGACGAGCTCCGGCGCCGCCACGAGCTCGGCCGGCAAGGGCTCCTCGTCGAGGTAGTAGCGGTTGCGAGCGCCCGGGATGCGGCCGGCGACGGGGTCGATCGGCTCCACCTCGCCGCGCCAGCGCTCGGGAGCGCGCGCGTCCACGAGGGTGAGGCCCGGATCGCCGAGTCGCGCCAGGAGCTCCTCCGCAGGGGCGGTGTCGTCGCTGCGCGGGTGCGCCACGAACCGCCTTGGCGCGACCGCCTCCGTGCCGGCAGGCAGCGGCCCGCGCCAGTGCTCGAGCCGCAGCTCGGCTGCGTCGTCGTGGCCGAGGTGGCGCAGGAGCCACCACAGACGGGCCGCCCAGCCCGTGCCCTCGTCGTAGCCGACGACGAGCGTCCCCTCGCCGATCCCCGCCCGCGACGCCCACCCGGCGAAGTCGTCCGCGACGGGCAACGGGTGCCGGCCGCCGCCCTCGCTGCCGGTCAGGTCGCGCTCGGGGTCGGCGTGGGCGGCGCCGGGGACGTGACCGGCGAGGTACGCCTCACGGGGACGGCAGTCGACGAAGCGGACGTCCACCCCGCAAGTGTGCAGTAGCGGCCGCTGTGACGGATCGGCGGCCGGCGGCGTAGAGACCTCATGAGACGACTCCTGATCACCATCACCGGCCTGCTCGCGCTGGCGGCGCTCGCCGCCGTCGTGCACGCGGGCGACGCACCGGCGGCCGCCGCGGAGGCGACCGGCGGCATCACCGTCCAGGGCACCGGCACGGTCTCGGCCGCGCCGGACCGCGCCACGCTCTCCTTCGGCGTCGAGAGCCAGGGCGCGACCGCGAGAGCCGCGCTCGCCGCCAACGGCGCCGAGATGCGGCGCCTGCTCGCCGCGCTCCGCGCGGCCGGCGCCACCGACCTGAAGACACAGTCCGTCATGCTCAATCCCCGTTCGGGCGAGAGCGGCGACGTCCGCGGCTTCACCGCCACGAACGCCGTCTCGGTGACGCTCCGCGACATCGCCCGCACCGGAGCCGTGATCGACGCCGCCGTCGCCGCCGGCGCCAACCAGGTGTCCGGGCCGCTGTTGACGCACGCGAACGCGGGCGAGCTGTACCGGCAGGCGCTCCGCGAGGCCGTCGCGGATGCCCGCCGGAGCGCCCAGGCGCTCGCAGCGGCGTCGAGCCTCACGCTCGGGCGCATCACCACGGTCGTCGAGGGCGGTGGGGCGATGCCGCTGACGGCTCTGGCCGAGGGCGCTGCGGACGCAGGCGGGGCGACACCGATCGAGCCCGGTACGCGAGACGTGTCCGCCACCGTCGCCGTCACGTTCGAGGCCTCGTAACGAGCCGCTGGAGGGGCGCGGCCGCCCCTCCAGCGTTGCCCGTCCTCTCGTCAG
>DASUOK010000048.1:0-2757 GCA_036276675.1 Gaiellaceae bacterium
CTTCGCCGGGATGTAGACGAACGCGAAGGTGGTGCGCCCGTCGTCCGAGACGAAGGCCCGATCGCCGGTCGACGCATAGGAGGCCGTTCTCGCCCCCGGCAGGGCGGCCTCGACCTTCGCCAGCGCCGCGTCGAGCTGCTCGCCGACTCCGGGTGAGTCGACCGTCGTGCCGCGCGGAAGCGTCACGACCGGGACGAGCGGTGCGACGTCGCCGCCGTTGCCGTAGATCTCGGCGAGCTCGCGGGTCGTCTCGTAGCCCTCCCGGCCCGGGACGCTGAACTGCTGCGAGAGGGAGCTGCCCGCGGGACCGATCGCCGCGAAGGCGACGACGGTGACGGCCAGCCAGAAGCCGAGGACGAGGCGTTTGTGCTCGAGCACGAAGCGGGTGAGGGCGTTCATGGGCGTCTCCTTCGGTTGTCTTCGTACGGTGTACGAACGACCGTATTCGTACGCTGTACGATGCCGCTAGTGGGGTAAACCGCACCATCGGCCGACATGGGCGAAGCGAAGACAGCTACAGAGCGACGCGTGCCGCTGAGCAAGGAGCGCGTCCTGCGCACCGCCGTCGACCTCGCCGTCCGCGACGGCATCGAGTCGCTGTCGATGCGCAAGCTCGCGGACGAGCTCGGTGTCGGCGCGATGACGCTCTACCACTACGTGCCCAACAAGGACGAGCTCCTCGACGGGATGGTCGACCTCGTCTTCGCCGAGATCGAGCTCCCCGCCACCGACGTCGACTGGCAGACCGCGATGCGCCGGCGTGCCCTCTCGACCCGAGACGTGCTCAACCGGCACCGCTGGGCCGTCGGCCTGATGGAGTCGCGCGCGACGCCCGGGCTCGCCAGCCTCCGACTGCACGACGCCGTCCTCGGGTGCCTCCGCGAGGCCGGCTTCTCGGTCGAGCTGACGATTCAGGCGTACTCCGTCCTGGACGCCTACATCTACGGCTTCGCCCTCCAGGAGAAGACCGTCCCGTTCGACGACGCCAGGGGGGCCGCAGCCGTCGCGGAGGAGCAGACGCGTCAGTTCGCGGAGCGTGCGGAGGAGCGGCAGATGGCCACGCTGGCGGAGGAGTTCCCGTATCTCTTCGAAGTCGTGGCGGGACACGTCGCCGAGGTCGGCTACGACTTCGCAGCCTCCTTCGAGCACGGCCTCGACCTCATCCTCGACGGGCTCGAGCAACGGCGCAGCCGGTCCTGACCGGTCCCCGTCCGCTCCCTGATGCTCCCTCCTTGCGGGCCTAGAAGGTGATGACCTTGTCGGCCCAGAGGGTCCAGTCGGTGAGCTCCGCGAGGCTGGGGCGGCGGGCGCCGTCGAGGAGCTGGTCGTCGTCGATCGCGCGAGCGTCCATGCAGGTGCCGCAGCAGCCCACCTCCGCGCCGTGCTGGACGGCGGAGCCCAGCATGCGGTCGAGGTGGTAGTAGCCGTCGGGGACGACCTGGCCCTGGAGAGCGCAGCCGACGGCGTCGCCCAGCAAGAAGACGCGCACCTGCTCGCCGTCCCGCTTCGCGAGCGAGCCGGCGAGGCGGATGCCGTTGTAGGAGTGCTCGGTCCCGTACGGCGGTCCGTTGAGGATGAAGAGCGTCTTCACGGGCTCCGATCGTCGCTCGCCGCAGCCACCGGCGCATCCGTCGGTGTTGCGGACTCGGGTGCGCGGAAACCCGCAGACGCCGCGACGGGCGCCGGTCGCGTCCAGCGAGTGGCGGCGACGTGGAGGCCGCTGGCGGCGGTGAGCACCGCGACCATGACGATCGCGGTGTCGGCACCGGCGGCGTCGGCGACGAGACCCGCGAGCAGGGCGCCGACGGCGAAGCCGGCGTCACGCCAGAAGCGGTAGACGCCGACGGCGGGTGCCCGGTCGCGCGGCTGGACGTTGTCGGCGATCGCGGCGATCAGGGTCGGGTAGACGAGCGCGGTGCCGATGCCGAGCAGCGCGGCGGCGCCGAGGGCGGGCTCGAACGCACCGCCGCCGGCGACGAGGAGCGCCAGACCGACGGCCTGGACGAGCATCCCGAGCACGATCAGCGGCTTGCGGCCGGTGTGGTCGGAGAGCCAGCCGGTCACGAGCTGCCCGGCGCCCCAGACGGCCGGGTAGAGGGCGGCAACGGCGCCGATCTCGGCGGGGCTGGCGCCCTTGGCGGCGAGGTAGAGCGGAGCCAGGCCCCAGGCCAGCGCGTCGTTGAGGTTGTTCACGAGACCGGCCTGCGAGCACGTGCGCAGCACCGGCTGGCGGAAGCTCGTCTCCACGAAGGCGTGCCGCAGCGCGTGCCGCTCGGCCGTCCCACCGTGGTGGGCGCGCTGCTCGTGCGCGACGTGCGCGCCGGTGTCGCGCACGAAGAACGTCGAGACGACGACCCCGGCCAGCGCGATGGCGAGCGCGCCCGCCCAGACGACCGTCCGCGGCGCAAGGCTGGCCGCGAGCGCGCCGGTGACGAGCGCCGCCGCAGCGACGCCGAGGTAGCCGGCCGACTCGTTCAGGCCGAGCGCGAGCCCTCGTCTCGCCGGCCCGGCGAGGTCGATCTTCATCACCACCGTCATCGACCAGGCGAGGCCCTGGTTGACGCCGAGCAGGACGTTGGCGGCGACGATCCACCCCCAGCTCGGCGCGAACGCGATCAGCAGCGGCACCGGCAGCGCGAGCAGCCAGCCGAGCACGAGCAGGTGCTTGCGGCCGACGCGGTCGGCGAGCCCGCCGGCGGCGAGGTTGGTGATCGCCTTGGCGACGCCGAAGGCGACGACGAAGGCGAGGATCGCGGT
>DASUOK010000049.1:0-5583 GCA_036276675.1 Gaiellaceae bacterium
CGTCACGGCGAGCCCCGCGCACTCGTTCCCGTGGATGCAGCCGACGACGAGCACGCGTCTGGCCGCGTCGGGATCGCCGACGCGCGCGACGTTGATCGGCCGCCCCTCCCACGAGCGGCCCAGCAGCGCCGTCTCGGGCGAGGCCTGCTGGCTGCCGAGCGCGAGCGCCGCGAGCGTCAGCGCGAGCAGCATCTACCGTCCACCGGCACGAAGTGGTGCGAGACGGGGCCGACGGCTCGCCGTGCGCCCGAGCCTTCCGACGCGGCCGGCGCAACTGCCGTCGGCAGTCGGGCTCGCGGCGACCTCCGCCGAACGGCTCGGTGGGACGTGTCCGGGGGCTGGCACCGGTCACGTCTCACGCAGACGTCCTCTACGGAGCCGCGGCCGGAGCGGCCTCGGTCGCCGCGGCGATCTCCTCGACCACCTCGACGATGTCGCGGTTGGCGTTGAAGACGCGCAGCTGGCGGTCGGCGCCGTTGCCGCGGGCCAGGATCTCGCCGATGCCCTCGAGCTCGCGCTCCGACCCGAGCTCGCGTGCGTGCGGCTCGATCTCCTTCAGCGTGCGCCGGATCAGCTGAGCGACGGGCACGCGGTTGCGCGCGCCTGTCTGCAGGTCCATCACCGGCGCCTCGAGGCCGTAGCGCGCCGCCAGCCACTTGTTCTCGGTGGTGAGGATACGGTGGTAGGAGGGGATCTCCTCACCGCGCTCGTGCTGCTCGCAGAGCGCCTTCACGAGCGCCTGGCAGTACGCGGCGAGCGACGTCGCGTCCTCGACGCGCGTGACCGCGTCGCAGATCCGGATCTCGACCGTGCCGAGCCGAGGATGGAGGCGGATGTCCCACCAGATGTGCGTGTAGTCGGCGATGCAGCCGGTGCGCTCGAGCTGGCCGACGACCTCCGCGTAGTCCGCGTAGTCGCGGAAGCGCGGCGGTGGCCCCGAGCGCGGGAAGGCGGCGAACACCATCTGCCGGCTCGAGGCGAGGCCGGTCGGCTCGCCGCGCCAGAACGGCGAGCTCGCCGAGAGCGCGAGCAGTGGCGCCAGCTGCGGCAGGAGCCCGTTCACGACCTGGATCGCCTTCTCGGGGTCGTCGATCGCAACGTGGATGTGCATGCCGAAGATCAGCTCGCGGCGCGCGATGTACTGCAGCTGGTCGACGAGGTTCCGGTAGCGGTCGCGCGCCGTGATGCGCTGCCGCTCGAAGAGGCTGAAGGGATGCGTGCCCGCCGAACCGACCCGCAGTCCCTGCTCGCGGCCGATCTTCGTCACGTACGCGCGGAGCTTCAACAGCTCGCGCTGCACGTCGGCGGGCGTGTGGCAGACGGGGGTCGCGATCTCGAGCACCGACTGCATCAGCTCGGCGTTGATGCGCGGCTCGAGCTCGTGGCCGGTGATCGCCTGGAGCACGGTGTCGATGTGCTGGACGAGGTCGAACGTCTCCCCGTTGAGGAGCATGTACTCCTCCTCGACGCCGAGCGTGTAGGCGTCGGAGCGGCCGAAGGCATGGTCGAGCACGCTGCCGCCGGCGATCGCGCCCTTGCCGGTGATCGAGGTGGGGTAGATCTGTTTCATGACGTGAGAACGGCCTCGGCTTCGATCTCGACACGCCACCGCGGGTCGAGCAGCTCCTTGACGACCAGCATCGCGCTCGCGGGGCGGATCTCGCCGAACACCTCGCCGTGCGCGCGGCCGACGTCCTCCCAGTCGGCCGCCTCCGTGAGGTAGACCCGCGTGCGCACCACGTCCCGGAAGGCGGCGCCGGCCTCGGCGAGCGCCGTGCCGACGATCTCGAGGCAGAGGCGCGCCTGCTCGTAGGCACCGGCCGGCGGGTCGCCCTCCCGCGGGATCGGCGCCGTTCCCGCCACGTAGACGTGTCCGCCGGCGACGACCGCCCGCGAGTAGCCGACGACCGGCTCGAGCGGCGAGTGCCCCGGGATCAGGCGGCGCTCCACGTCTCTAGTATCGCCGCCGGTGGACGCTCTCCGCGCGATCGATGCCTGGCCCGTCGGCCGCGCCGCGGCGGGCGTGGTGCGCTCGGGGGGCGTCGTGGCGACGCGCGGCGACCGGAGCGAGCCGCTGCCGTGGACGTCCGTGACGAAGCTGGCGACCTCGCTCGCGGTGCTCGTCGCCGCCGAGGAGGGGATCCTGGGGCTCGACGAGGCGGCGGGACCGGAGGGGTCGACGGTCCGGCACCTGCTCGCGCACGCGTCCGGCCTTCCGCTCTACGAGGGAGCGCCGATGGCGCGTCCCGGCCAGCGCCGGATCTACTCGAACCACGGCTTCGTCGTCCTCTCGGAGCACCTCGCGGCCGCGGCGGAGATGCCGTTCGGCGAGTACCTCCGCGCGGCCGTCCTCGAGCCGCTGGGCCTGGCTGCCGAGCTGCACGGAGACGCCGGCGCCGGGCTCGCGGGCTCCCTCGACGACCTGCTCGCGCTCGGGCGCGAGTGGCTCGCTCCCACGCTCGTCGCACCCGAGACGCTCGCCGAGGCGACGGCCGTTGCGTTCCCGGGGCTGACGGGTGTCCTGCCGGGCTTCGGTCGCATGGAGCGGAACGACTGGGGCCTCGGCTGCGAGCTCCGCGACGACAAGTCGCCGCACTGGACCGGCTCGCGCAATTCCCCGCGCACCTTCGGCCACTTCGGCCGGTCGGGCACGTTCGTCTGGGTCGACCCGGCTGCTCAGCTCGCGCTCGGCGTCCTCACCGACCGCGCCTTCGACGAGTGGGCGCACGTCGCGTGGCCGGCGCTGGCCGACGCCGTGGTCGCGGAGGCAGCCGCCGGGGTCTGACCCCCGTTCGCGGGGCGGAACGGCTCCGTTACGCGGAACGGCCTGTGGAAAAGGGGTCAGACCCCGTCACGGGAGCGTCACGGAAGCGCAAGGATTCGTGCGCGGGTGCTCGCGCTCAGGCCGCGAGGAAGTCGAGCAGCAGCCGGTTGAGCTCGTCGGGCCGCTCGAGGCTCGGCAGGTGGCCGGCACCCTCGATCCGTGCCAGCCGCGCACCCCGGATCCGCGAGGCGAGGTGCTCGGCCATCGCGCGGATGTCGGCGACGTCCTCGGTGCCGACCACGACGAGCGTCGGCACGCCGAGCTCCTCCAGCCGGTCCGCGGCGGAGGGCTGCGGCCACGAGCCCTTCACCTGATCCTCCAGCGGCAGCTGCTGCTCGTACGAGCGGAGCGTCATCGCCTCCGTCAGCTCGCGCACGGCGGGCTCCGCTCCGGGTGCGAGCCACATCGCTGCCTGCTGAGCGGCCGCGCCGGCGAGGTCGCCGCCCTCGAGCAGCTCCTCCTCCTCGCCGAACGAGCGCTCCGTCTCCTCGGACCAGCTCCACGAGCCGAGGCCGGCCCCCACGAGGGCGAGGCGCTCCACCAGCTCCGGCCGGTGGAACGCGAGCTCGAGGGCGATCCGGCCGCCGAAGGAGCAGCCCACAACGGCCGCGGGGCCACCCAGCCGCGACGCGGCGATGTCGACGTACGAGATCTCGCCGGGCTCGAGTGCCGCCTCCCCGTACCCGGGGAGGTCGGGCGCGTCCACGGAGTGCCCGGCGGCCTCGAGGGCCGCCACCTGGGGCGCCCACATGCGCCGGTCGGCGATGCCGGCGTGGAGCAGCAGGACGTGCGTCACTCGTCGTCCGCGAAGAGCGGCCGCAGCAGCTCGTCGAAGGTGGCCTTGTCGCAGCTCGCGACGACGGCGGGTGTGACGGCGCGGATGGACGCGGTGCGCGGGATGTCCATCGCGAGAGCGACCTCGCCGAAGTAGTCGCCGGGCCGCAGCACCCGGCGCCTGCCGAGGCCCACCTGGGTCACCGCGAGCATCCCCGACAGCAGCACGTAGAAACGGTCGCCCGGCTCGCCTTGCGTGACGACGCCGTCGCCGGCGGGAACCTCCTCGCGCGCCATCCGGCCGGCGAGCTCGTTCAGCCGCTCGCCCGGCAGGTCGGCGAGCAGGCCGATGCGCGAGAGCTCCGTGACCGTCGCCGGGACATGCCTCACTCGTCGTCCTCGTCCTCGTCGCTCTCGGCGGCGGGCGGCTCGGGATCCGCGCCACCGGGACCGCGCATCTCCTCTTCCGCCTCGATGCGGTCGGGGCCCTGCTCCAGCTCGTCGTCGGTCGCTCGTGGCTCGTCGTGCACGGTGGGAGTATCCCCGACGCCGTCACGCCACGACCGGCGGCACGAGCACGCGCAGCGCGCCGGGCTCGACCCGGAACTCGACGGGGGACTCGAGCCGTGCCGGCTCGCCGTCGATCGCGGCCCGCGTCGACGGTCCGGGCGTCTCGATCGTGAGCCTCTCCGCGCTGCGCTCGTCCCAGGTCATGCGGCGGAACCCGCGCGGGACGTAGAGGTGCAGCAGACCCTCGTCGAGCCGCTCGCGCTCGCCCACCGAGAAGAGCTCGAGGCTGTAGGCGTTGCACGCGACGAGCACGACGCGCGCGGCCACGTGCTCGCCGTCGACGACGAAGGAGTCCTTGCCGCGGTGCTCGCGCGCGACGAGCAGGAGCGCCCGCAGCCGCGCGAGCGCATCGCGCCGGCGCCGGTGGCGCTCGCGCCGGTGCACGAGCAGCGCGTAGAGGCCGAGCGAGACGTTGTTGAGGAAGAGCCGGTCGCCCACGCGGCCGACGTCCACCCGTCGCTCGACCCCGCCGAACGCCGCCAGCGCGGCCAGCGGATCGTCGCGGTCGAGGCCGAGGTCGCGCGCGAAGTGGTTGCGCGTGCCGAAGGGGACGCAGACGAACGGCAAATCGCGCTCGATCGCGACCTGGGCGACCGGCGCGAGCGAGCCGTCGCCGCCGGCCATTCCCAGCACGTCGGTCTCCGCCTCGCGCGCGATCCGCTCGATCTCGTCGCCCTCGGCGAGGAGGTGGACGCGCACGTCGCGCTCGCGCGCGGCCCGCACGAGCTCCTCGGTGCTGGGCGAGGCCGTGCCGGAGCGTGGGTTGACGATCAGAAAGCTCATCGGAAGATGGGGCGGGACGGCCGCGAAGATGGGCCGAACGGCCCATGTACCCGTTGGGCGGAATCCCGATCATTCGCGACATGAACGATCGCGGCCTCCACTACATCGAGAGCGACCTCGCCGAGACGTGGGTCGAGGACTGGGCCGGCGTGGGCGTCCGTGAGCTCGAGGCGCTGCTCGCGAAGCACGCGGCGTTCCTCGAGGTCTCCACCAGAAATCCAAGAATGTGATCTATGGCAAGGAAACATATGTGGGGTGAGGTGTATGAGCGTCTGGTCGATGATCAATGGCCACACAACCCCCATTTTTGTCGAAAATAGCCATGAACGCCAACAACCTGGAATTAATTGCCCAGGGCATCGGAAATATCATTATCCCGCTGTTTGGCGGCGTGCCGGCCACGGCCGCGATTGCCCGCACCAGCGTCAACATCAAAAGCGACGGCGTCACCCGCCTGGTTCCCATGCTGCACGGGGCGCTGCTGCTGTTGGCCGCCCTGCTCCTGGCCGGGATTATAGGACAGGTGCCGCTGGCCGCGCTGGCGGGGGTACTGTTGGTGACGGCCTGGCGTATGAATGAATGGCATACCATTCGTTTTTACGTAAATCACCGCCTAAAACATGCCCTCATTG
>DASUOK010000050.1:0-6613 GCA_036276675.1 Gaiellaceae bacterium
AACGGACGCACCAGCGCACAGCTCGGCAGCTGCACGAGCACAAGACCGTGGTCACGCACGCACTGCGCCAGCAGGCGGGGATCCCGTACGAGGTCGAGCGGCAGGTCTGCTCGGACTGCCGGCGGGTCCTCGGCGAGCGCACCGTGCGCCGCGCCGCGGCCTAGCTCGCGCACAGCCGGTGTCTCCCCGGCCGCGGCCGGGAGGGTCCTCCTATCCCAACAGCGCGGCGACCTCGCGGAGGATCACCCCGGCGCTCCCGTCGAGCCGCAGGTCGGCGTGCTCGTCGAGCGGTGTCCGGTCGCGGTTCACGATCGCCAGCGCGCCGCCGTGGCGGAGCGTCTCCAACGGCAGGCCGGCGACCGGATGCACCTCGAGCGAGGACCCGACGACGAGCAGGAGCCGTGCGCTGCGGGCGAGCTCCGCCGCGCGCTCGAGGACGCCGGCCGGCAGCAGCTCGCCGAAGAAGACGACGTCGGGCTTCAGCACCTCCCCGCAGGCGGGGCAGACCGGCGCCGGCGCGCTCTCGAGCTGCGCCAGCACCTCGGCGAGCTCCTCGGATCCGCCACACGCGAGGCAGACGGCGCGGCGAATAGATCCGTGCACCTCCAGCACCTCACGGCTGCCGGCGCGCTCGTGCAGCAGGTCGATGTTCTGCGTCACGACGGCCGCCACCAGCCCGAGCCGCTCGAGCAGGGCGAGCGCGTGGTGGGCGTCGTTGGGCTCAGCGCGGGTGAGGAAGGCGAAGCGCCGGCCGTAGAAGCTCCAGATCCGCACCGGGTCGCGGCGGAACGAGTCGAGCGACGCGTAATCCAGGGGATCGAACTCCGCCCAGAGGCCGCCGGGCGAGCGGAAGTCGGGGATGCCGCTCTCCGTACTGACGCCGGCACCGGTGAGGACGACGCACGGCTGGTGCGTCCGGATCAGCTCGGCCAGCCGCGCCGGAGTCATGCGGCCATCGTAGGCTTGCGCCCGTGGACGGCTACCGCTTCTCGACGGAGGTCGTCGTGCGCTTCGCCGAGACGGACGCGCAGGGCATCGCGCACCACGCCTCCTTCGTCGTCTGGCTCGAGGTGGCGCGCGTCGCGTACCTCGCGGAGCACGCGGGCGGCTACGGCGCGATCCGGGCGCAGGGGATCGAGGCCCTGACGACCGGCGTCGACGTCCGCTACCACCGCGCAGCCCACTTCGACGAGCGGTTGCGCATCTGGGCCCGCTGCGTCGACCTGCGCGGCGCCCGCTTCCGGTACGAGTACGTCGTGGAGCGCGAGGGCGAGCTCGTCGCCGAGGGGTCCACCTCGCACGCGACGGTCGACGCCGTCACGCGGCGGCCGACGCGTGTGCCGGCCTGGTTCGCGGCCGCCGTCGCTACGGCCGAGCAGCCGTCGTCGTCGTCGTCGTAGTGGTCGGCGGCGGGGACGGCGCGGTCGTCGTCGTCGGCGCCGTCGTCGTGGGAGGCGGCGGGGGCACCTCGGGCTCGTCGGGCTTCTCCGGCGGCGGCTTCGGCTTGGGCTTCGTGCCGACGCGGACGATCCGGTACTCGCCGCGGTACGAGGTGTTCCAGGTCTCGTCGTGCAGGACGGTCCCGTCGGCTCCGTACACCGTTCGCGTCACCGTCGTCGCGCGCGCGGACGAGCCCTCCTCCTCCACGAGCTCCGTGCCCTTCTCGAGCGTGGGATCCGGCACCCGGCGGAGGGGGCCCTCGCCGGTGATCCGCACGGTGCCCTCACTGGACTCGACGCGGCGCTCGGGGCCGCCGCCGTAGAGCGAGACCGTGATGCTGGAGTCGTTCCAGCTCGTCGCCACGAGGATCCACCGCTCCGTGTCGTTGCGGAAGCGCAGGTCGAGGTCGGGGTAGTTGACCGTCGCGTCGCGCCCGAGCTGGTAGCGCGAGATGTAGAGCGAGTGCGGGTTGCGCTCGAGGATCTTCACGCCGGCCTCCCAGGCGGCGTTGAAGACGGTGGTCGCGACCTGCGAGACCCCGCCGCCGACGTCCTCCTCGTACTCGTCGGCGATGATCACCGGCGCCGGGCGGAAGCCGCGCTCGAGCGTGCGGGGGCCGACGCGCTCGTTGAACGAGAAGGTGCCGCCGGGGGGCACGAGCGCGCCGTCGAGGAGCTCGATCGCCCGCCGCAGGTTGTTCACGCGGTCCGGCGTCCCGGCGTTCAGCGTCGAGTACGTGGACAGGCGGCGCTCGATGCCCATCGCACGCGCCTCCGCGGTCGAGCGCTCCGGCTCCGCTGTCTCCGTCACGAGAGCGGCGTTGCGCCCCGTCGGGGAGGTGGCGGCGGCGAGGATCGCCTCGGCCGTCCCCGGCACGTCGATCGCGAGACCGTCCCGCGCCGGCGCGATGCGGACGACGCCCTCGGAGGCGAGGATCTGCGCGTCGACGGGCTTGCGCTCGACCGTCTTCCGCAACCTGGCGAACCACGCGTCGGCCTTCGGGCCCGCGATCGCGAGACCCGACCTGCCGTCGTGTGGCAGCGAGAGCAGCTCGGCGAGCCGCCAGCGCGGGAGCCGCCAGGCGGTCGGGCCGTGCGTCAGCCGCACGGGAGCGGAGAGAACGGTGCGCGCCCGCTGCGCCACGGGGGCGAGCTCGGCCGTGGTGACGTCGATCGGATCGACGACGACGGGCAGCGGCACCTGGCCGGCGCGGTCGAGGCGCGCGAGCGTGCGAACGACCGTGTCGGCCGCGAGCTCGCGGTGGAGCCGGAGGCCGGCCTGGCCGGGTACGACCACGATCTTGAGACCCCGTCGCACGAGCTTGGCCTCCACGTGCTGGCGGTCGACGTCGCGGGCGATGCCGGCGAGCTTGTAGTTCAACGCGGCCGTGTACGCCCGCACGGGCGGCTGGACGTCGGTGCCGAAGAACCGTGTGTGCAGGCGCCGGAACCCCCGCACGGGCCCGAAGCCCTCACCGGCGCTCGCAGCCGTCTCGAGGGCCGCGCGCCAGTCGGCCTCGACCCCGAGCGAGGAGGCTTTCAGCGGGAACTGCTCCTCGCCGGCGGTGAAGACGACCGGCTGGTCGGCGACGGCGGCGGCGCGGGCCTCGAGCAGGCGCAGCGCCTCCGCCCGTGTGAGGCCGCCGACGTCGATCCCCGCGACGGCGACGCCCTCGGCGAAGCGCGCGGGCGAGCCGGCGAAGGCGAGCCCGACGATCCCCGCGAGCACGGCCAGCAGCAGCCCTGCCGCGAGGGCTCCCCTGACGGCCGAGCGCGCCGTGCTGCGACGCGCGGCGCCCGCGCGCAGGCTGGTGGCATCGACGCGCAAGGGGTCGAGTGTAGCCGCGGCTGCGGCCGCCGAGGTCGCGGGATTGTGAATGTTCGGTTACGAGCCGGTGCTGCCGCTGCGGAGATACTGGACGATCACGTGGCGCTGGATCTCCGACGTGCCCTCGACGATCTGGAGCACCTTGGCGTCGCGCAGCCATTTCTCGACCGGGTGGTCGCGCATGATGCCCGCCCCGCCGAGCACCTGCACCGCGTCGGTGGTCACGGACATCGCCGTGTCGGCGGCGAAGGCCTTGGCGTAGGAGCCGAGCAGCCCCGCGTCCTGGCCCGTGTCGAGCGCGGCCGCTGCACGCCAGACGAGCAGCCGCGCCGCCTCGACTCCGATCGCCATGTCCGCGAGCTTGAACGAGACGCCCTGCTTCGCGAGCAGCGGCTTGCCGAACGCGTGCCGCTCGTTCGCGTAGGCGGTCGCGTGCTCGAAGGCGGCGCGGGCGATCCCGACGGCGGAGGCGGCCACCTGCGGCCGCGAGTGCAGGAAGAAGTCCATCGCGATGGCGAAGCCCTCCCCTTCCTCGCCGAGCAGCCGGTCGGCCGGCAGGCGCGCGCCCTCGAGCAGGATCGAGCCCGTGTAGGAGGAGCGCAGGCCGAGCTTCGGCTCCTTGCGGCCGGCGCGGACACCGGCGTCGCCGGCCTCGACGAGGAAGGCGGAGACCGCGCCGCCGAGACCGGCTCTGTCGAGGCGGGCGAAGACGATCGTCAGCTCGGCGATGCCGCCGTTCGTGACGTAGCACTTCTCGCCGTCGAGCACGTACTCGTCGCCCTCGCGGCGCGCCGTGGCGGCGATGCCGGCGACGTCCGAGCCGGCGCCCGGCTCCGTGAACGCGATCGCGGCGAGGCAGCCCTCCTCGCTCGCGAGGCGCGGCAGCCAGCGCCGCTTCTGCTCCTCGCTCCCGAAGCGCAGCAGCGGCCGCACCGGGAACATGGTCGCGCCGATCGGCGCCGCCAGCCCCGCGCATCCCCACGAGAGCTCCTCGGCGACGAGCGACGAGGTCACCGCCGAGACGCCGCCGCCGCCGTACTCGACCGGGATCGCATGGGAGGTGAGCCCGAGCGCCGCGGCCTTCGCGAGCAACTCGGGCGGACAGTCCTCGCGCTCGTCCCACTCCCGCGCGATCGGCCGCAGCTCCCGCTCCGCGAAGTCATGGGCGAGCTCGCGCAGCGCCCGCTGCTCGGCGGTGAGCTCGAACGAGATCTCGGCGGACGCTACGTGCGCCACCGAGCGGTCACCCCTGGGCTCGTCGAGGCTAGAGCGCGGCCGAGTCGGCCTTGAACGGACACTGTCCGTCGCCGTGCCGCGCCGAGCCGAGGCTCCCGTCGATCGTCTTCGCGGCCGGCGCCTTCACCGTCGACGAGCTCTCGGCGATGGCAGGCGGCACGGCGAGGAAGATCCCGGCCACCCCGAGCACCGCGAGTCGCTTGAGCATGGCGCGACGATAGCAGGTTCGTGGCAATCAGCACACCGAACCAGCCCACTAGAAGACGAACAGCTCGACGCCGCCGCTCACGTTCAGCTCGATGCCGGTGATGTATGACGCGAGGTCGGAGCAGAGGAAGCAGATCGCATTCGCGATGTCCTCCGGCTCCCCCTCCCGCTTGAAGACCGTGCGGGCGCGGATGCGGTCGTTCATCGCCGCGTTCGCGAAGCCGAACGCCTCGGTGCCGATGATCCCGGGCACGATCGCGTTGCACGTGATCCCATGGCGGCCGCCCTCCATCGCGAGCGTGCGCGTCAGGCCGAGGAGGCCGGCCTTCGTCGTCGAGTAGCTCGCCTGCCCGAAGCCTCCCAGCGTGCCCGCGACCGAGGCCATGTTCACGATGCGCCCCCAGCCCCGCTCCTGCAGGTGCGGCCACACGGCCTGCGCGCAGTTGAAGGCCCCCGTGAGGTTGACGCGCAGATCGCGCTCCCAGAGCTCCGGGCTCTGATCGGTGAACTGCGCCGCGTGGTCGAGCGTGCCGGCGTTGTTGACCAGGATGTCGACGGAGCCCAGCTCCTCGACGACGCGCGCCACCGTCTCGGCCACCTGGGCCCGGTCGGTGACGTCGCACTTGATCGCAGCGGCCCGCCGCCCCATCCCCTGGATCTCGCGCGCCGTCGCCTCGCTGTAGACGATCCCCTGCGCCTTCGCCACCTGCGCGAGCACGCCGTAGCGCTCGGCGGTCTCGGCCGACTCGTCGGACTCGACCTGGATGTCGGCGATGACGACGTCGGCACCGGCGCGAGCGAGCGCGAGCGCGTCCGCGCGGCCGAGCCCGCGCGAGCCGCCGGTCACGAGCGCGACGCGGCCGCTCAGGTCGATCTCGATCGCCATGCCGGCGATCTTATTCGCGGCGCGGTGATAGAACCGCCCGGTGCGCCGCATCTCCGTCGAGGAGCGGCGGGCGCGGCTGGCCCGCCGACACCGGCTGGCGCCTTCGGAGCGTGCCGGCGACGCGCTCTCGGCGGCACGGTCGGTCGTCGTCCTGCACTCGACGGATCCCGTAACCGTCTTTCTCTCCGTGCACGCCCGCACGGAGGACGTCGCTCCGGCCGACATCGAGCGCAGCCTGTACGAGGAGCGCACGCTCGTGCGCATGCTCGGCATGCGTCGCACGCTCTGGGTCGTGCCGCGCGAGCTCGCCCCGGTCGTCCAGGCGGCGGCGACGCGAGCGGTGGCGGCCCGCGAGCGCCGCCGGCTCGAGGGCTTCGTCCGCGACAGCGGCATCTCCGACGCTCCGGCCGCCTGGCTCGAGCGTGCGGCGGCGGCGGCGCTCGCCGCCGTCGAAGGGCGCGGCGAGGCGTCGACGACGGAGGTCGCCGCCGCCGACCCGCTGCTGGCGGAGCGGCTGCGCCTGGGCGTCGGCACCCGGTGGGAGACGACGCAGAGCGCAGCGGCACGAGTGCTGCCGCAGCTCGCCATGGAGGGTCGGCTCGTCCGCGGCCGCCCGCGCGGTACCTGGGTCAACGGGCAGTACCGCTGGGCAGCCGCGGCCGCCTGGCTCGGCGCGCCGCTCGAGGAGCTCGATGCCGCCGCCGCCCAGGCCGACCTGCTCCGCCGCTGGCTCGCCGCCTTCGGCCCGGCGACGGAGACCGACATCCGCTGGTGGACCGGCTGGACCGCACGCGAGGCCCGCGCCGCGCTGGCCGCCGTCCCGCACGCGGGCGTCGAGCTCGGCGGTGCGCAGGGCGTCGTCCTCGCAGACGACGTCGAGCCGGTCGAGCCGGCCGAGCCCTCGGCCGCCCTGCTGCCCACCCTCGACCCGACGACGATGGGCTGGAAGGAGCGGGACTGGTACCTCGGCCAGCACGCCGAGCGCCTCTTCGACCGCAACGGCAACGCCGGCCCGAC
>DASUOK010000051.1:0-8257 GCA_036276675.1 Gaiellaceae bacterium
TCGAGACGAACTTCGTGCAGGTCGGTGTCGCGCCGCTCTCGAGCGCCGAGGCGATCGGGCTGCTCGCCGAGTGCGGCGTCGGGCTCTCGGCCACGATCCACCCGGGCGTCCTCCGCGCCGTGACGCACCTGGGCGTCGACGACGACGACATCGAGCGGGCCGTCGAGCTCGTTCCGCGCGGGCTGGCGGCGCTCGTTGAAGCCTGAGCTGCGTGACGAGCTCGCGCACCGGCTGCGCACGGCGCAGACGGAGCAGCGCTTGCCGTCGGTCGTGGCCTCCGTCTTCCGGCGTGGCGACCTCCTCTGGCAGGACTCGAGCGGCTTCGCCGATGTCGAGGCGAGGCGGCTCGCCTCACCCGAGACCCAGTACCGGATCGGCTCGATCACGAAGACGTTCACCGCCGTCTGCGTGCTGCAGCTGCGCGACGCCGGCGAGCTCGCGCTCGACGACCCGCTCACCGACCACCTGCCGGAGAGCAGCCACGCACCGACTCTCCGCGGCCTGCTCTCCCATTCCTCCGGCCTCCAGCGCGAGCCGCCCGGTGAGATCTGGGAGACGCTGCGGCTGCCCACCCGCGACGAGCTCGTCGCGGTCGCCGCCGAGGCGGAGCAGCTGCTGGCGCCAGGCTCGTGGTGGCACTACTCCAACCTGGCCTTCGCACTGCTCGGTGAGGTCGTCGCACGCAAGACGGGGAGCACCTGGGACGACGCGTTGCGCGAGCGCGTGCTGGAGCCGCTCGGGCTCTCCCGCACGACCCCCGACGCCGAGGAGCCGGCCGCCCGCGGCTACTTCGTCGACCCCTACAGCGACGCCGTCCGGCCCGAGCCGCAGCCCGACATGGGCGGAGCCGGCGCGCTGGGGAAGCTGTGGTCGACCGTCGGCGACCTCGCAGCGTGGGGCTCGTTCCTCGTCGACGGCCACGACGACGTTCTCGCCGCCGCGACGCTGGAGGAGATGTCGCACGTGCGGGCGATGGTCGACCACGAGCGCTGGTCGCTCGCGTGGGGGACCGGGCTCGAGCTCTACCAATTCCGCGAGAACGTCTTCGTCGGCCACGGCGGGGCGATGCCCGGCCACGTCGCCGGACTGGTGGCCAACCGCAAGACGGGGATCGGCGCCGCCGTGCTGATGAACACGAGCGCCGGCGGGAAGCCGGAGCTGCTCGCCCTCGAGCTCGCGACGGCCGCGATCGAGGCGCTGCCGGCGGAACCGGACGGTTGGCGACCCGGCGAGCCGGCGCCGCCCGAGCTCGCGCCGCTGCTCGGCCGTTGGTGGAGCGAGGGCCACGAGCTGGTGCTCTCGTGGCGCAAGGGCAGGCTCGAGGCGCGGCTCGTCGACGGTCCTCCGGGACGCGACACCTCGTACTTCGACGTCGAAGGCGACGACGTCTACCGCTGCGCCGAGGGGCGCGAGCGGGGTGAGCTGCTGCGCGTCGTGCGCGACCCCGACGGAGCGATCGAGAAGCTGTACTTCGCCACCTACCCGCTGCGGCGCGAGCCGTCGACGTTCTAGACCACCCGGTCGCCCACGAGGAAGAAGGCGGCCGCGATGCCGACATAGGCGGCGACGAGGAGCGCTCCCTTGAGACGGCTGGAGCGGCCGTCCGCGAGCAGGACGCTCGCGGCGATCACCGCCACGCCGAGCGCGCCGATCTCGACGACCCGGAAGGACAGTGCCAGCGGGTCGATCAGCCAGGAGAGGAGCGCCACCGCCGGGATCAGGAAGACCGCGACCTGCGCGCTCGAGGCGAGCGCGATCTCGGCGGCGAGCGCGATCTTGCCCCGCGCCGCGACGACGACTGCGCCGCCGTGCTCCGCGGCGTTGCCGACGATCGCCACGATCACGGCCGCGACGAAGAACTCCGTCAGGCCGGCCTTCTCGGCGAAGGTCTCGAGGGCGGCGACGAGGATCTCGGCGACGAGTGCGGTCGCGACCGTCGCCAGCGCGAGCACGCCGAGCGCGAGACGCAACGACCAGCCTGCGATCTCCTGGTCGCTCGCGATGTGGAGCGCCGCGTGCCGGCGCAGCGAGTACCACGTCAGGCCGAGGTAGGCGAGCAGGAGCACGATCGACACCGGCACGGAGAGCTCGGCGAGCGAGCTCCGCTCGGGGTCGCCCTCCCAGCCCGGGATCGACGGGACGAGCAGCACCAGCGTCGCGCCGCCGACGAGGCCGAGCGCAAGGAAGCTCGAGGGACGGTCGATCGCTCCGCGGCCGCCGAAGACGAGCGAGAAGCCCAGCACGAGCAGCAGGTTCCCGATCACCGAGCCGCTCAGGGAACCGCGGACGACCTCCGTCAGCCCGGCGTTGACGGCGAGCAGCGCGATGATCAACTCGGGCGCGTTGCCGAAGGTGGCGTTGAGGAAGCCGCCGATGCCGGGGCCCGTGTGCTCGGCGGCGTGCTCGGTCGCCTCGCCGATCAGCCACGCGAGCGGGATCAGGGCGGCGGCGGCCAGGATGAAGTCCACCATCTCCGCCGGGTGGACGAGATAGTGGACGAGGATCACGGCGGGCGCGAGCGCGACCGACGCGAAGAGGACCCGGCGAACCACGCGCGGAACCCTAGCGGCGCCGTCGACGGCGCCGGCCGGTTGCTGCACCTCCGCGGCCTGTGCCTGAAAATGCCCGAAATGTCAAGTCTTGCGGGGGGCGGCGGTCGTTTGCACAATCCGGGGGTGGACGAGCCTGCACAGGCGCATGTCGAGCTCCCGCTCCGGCCCCAGGACGAGGTCGAGTGTCGCCGGTGCGAGGTCCACTGCGACAAGGTGGTCTACCCCGGCGCCTGCCTCGAGCGATCCTGTCCCTTCGTCTACGCATACGAGGCCTGGGGCCACACCTACATGGGCTGCATGCAGAAGGTCTACGAGGTCGAGATCGACCTCGATCTGCTGCAGGCGGCCGAGGCGCGGCAGGACGGCTTCGGCGCCGTCAAGGCGATGCGGGCGCCGCTGCCGATGTGCCGGACGGAGGTCTCGGGCTGCTACGAGGGGCGGCGCGACCTGATCGGCTGCCGCAACCCCGAGTTCTTCGAGGTGCCGCGCAGCCGGCCCAGCTTCAGGGTCTTCGCGAAGATCGGCTAGCCCGCTTCCGCCCGGCGGGCCGCGGGAGCGAGCGCGCGTGGAGCGCGCGCACCTTCTCCAGCTCGGCGGCGTCGGGGCCGTGGTTGTCGGGCCCCGGGACCTCCATAACGGCCGGTAGCCCCTGCAGTTGCGGGTGGGCGAGGAAGACTCCCAGCCCCTCGCCCATCGACCCGTCGAGCACGTTCGCGTGCCGGTCGCGGTTGGAGCCGAGCGGCGTCGCGGCGTCGTTGACGTGCAGGGCCCGGAGCCGGTCGAGCCCGATCGTGCCCTCGAGCTCGCGGACGACGCCGTCGAGCACGGCCCGGTCGGTGACGTCGACGCCCGAGACGTAGAGATGGCAGGAGTCGAGGCAGACGCCGAGGCGGGGATGGCGGCCGAGCGCCTCGACGAGGGCCGCCATCTCGGCGATCGAGCGGCCGATCGTGCCGCCCGCTCCGGCCGAGTTCTCGATCAGCAGCCACGTCGTGTCCGAGCACTCCGCCAGCACGAGCTCGAGCGCTGGCACGGCCCTGGCGAGGCCGGACTCGAAGCCGGCGCCGAGGTGCGAGCCGACGTGGAAGACGACGCCGTCCGCCTCGAGCGCGCACGCGGCCCGCACCGTGGAGCGCATCGTCTCGACGCTCTTGCGGTAGATCTCGTCGTCGGGGGCCGCCAGGTTGACGAGGTAGAGCGCGTGCACGAGCACGGTGTCGAAGCCGACCTCCTCCCGCCGCGCGCGGAAGCGCGCCAGGTCGTCCGGCGCGTGCTCCGGGAAGCGCCAGGCGCGCGGGCTCTGGGCGAAGAGCTGGACGGCGTCGGCCCCGATCTCGGCCCCGCGGTCGAGCGCCCCCTTGACGCCGCCTGAGCAGTGGCCGCCGAACAGCACGGCGCTAGGCTAGCCGTCGTGCCCGTTCGCGTTCGCATGGCCCCGAGCCCGACCGGCTTCCTCCACATCGGCGGCGTGCACACCTTCCAGTTCAACTGGCTCTTCGCGCGCGGCGCCGGCGGCGAGTGCCTGCTCCGGATCGAGAACACCGACACGAGCCGCGAGGTCGCGGAGGCCGTCGACCAGATCCAGGAGTCGCTCCGCTGGCTCGGGCTCGACTGGGACGGCGAGGTCACCTACCAGCTCGACGCGATGGAGCGCTGCCGGGAGCTCGCGGCGAGGCTCGTCGAGGAGGGCCACGCCTACGAGGACGAGGGCGCGATCCGCTTCCGCATGCCCGACGAGGGCACGACCGCCTGGGAGGACGCGGTCCGCGGCCGCATCGAGTTCCCGAACGAGCAGCTCGACGACCTCGTGATCGTCCGCTCCGACGGCCGCGCGACCTACAACTTCGCCTCGCCGGTCGAGGACATGGACGACCGGATCACGCACGTGATCCGCGGCGAGGACCACATCTCCAACACGCCGAAGCAGCTGAACGTCCTGCGCGCGCTCGGGCACGAGCCCCCCGTCTACGCGCACGTCGGCAACATCTTCGGCACCGACGGCAAGAAGCTCTCGAAGCGCCACGGCGCCGTCTCGGTGGACGAGTTCCGCGCCGCCGGCTACCTGCCCGAGGCGCTCTTCAACTTCCTCGCGCTGATCGGCTGGGCGCCCGACGGCGAGACGACCGTGATGAGCCCGGCGCAGATCCTCGAGCGCTTCTCGCTCGAGCGCGTCGGCGCCAGCCCCGGCACGTTCGACTACGACAAGCTGGCGTGGCTGAACGGCGTCCACCTGCGCGCGCTGCCGCCGGAGGAGCTCGGCAGCCGCCTCGCGGCGTACCTGCGGGAGCAGGGGTACGACTGGGACGAAGGGCGCATCCGCGAGACGGTGCCGCTCGTGCAGGAGAAGATCGCCACCCTCGGCGAGTTCCCCGGCTTTGCCGGCTTCCTCTTCCACGACGTCGAGCCCGACCCCACCGACCTCGACGCCGCGATCCTCGAGGCGGCGGCGGAGACGCTCGCCGAGGTCGAGCCGTTCGAGCCGGCGGCGATCGAGACGGCGCTGAAAGCTCTCTGCGAGCGGCTCGAGCTGAAGCCGCGGCAGGCGTTCGTCCCCATCCGCGTCGCCGTGACGGGCTCGAGGATCTCGCCGGGGCTCTACGAGAGCCTGGCGCTGCTGGGGCGGGAGGAGGCGCTCGCGCGCGTGCGGCGCGGCGCTACCGCGGCAGCGGCGGCCTGAGCGGCCGCGGCTGCGCGAGGGGGTCGAGCGCCAGCTGGAACTCGAGCCAGGCTCGGCGCCGGTAGCCCGGTGTCGGGGTCGGGAGCTCGGGCTGCGGGTCGTGTTCGGGCAGGCGCTTCGGCGGCGGGGGATGGGGGCGCGGTTTTCTCACTTTCATGGGGTAAACGGTGCCCCGGGGGAAGCCGTTACGGACGGCGCCGCGAGGCGCCCGCCGAGACGGCCACCAGCACGAGGCCGGCGAGCCACACCGGCCACAGCGCGGCCAGGGCGCCGCCGAGCACGGCCGCCACACCGACGGCGAGCAGCGCCACCGGCGTGTATGCCTGCCGAGGCGCCTCGGCCGCCGCTGCCGCCACCTGGTCGTCGAGCTGGCGCAGCGCGAGCCGCACGCCGAAGACGGAGACGCGCCATTCCCACACGAGCGCGGCCGCCGCGGTCGCTCCGGCTTCCTCGAGCGCCTCCGTCACCGCCGCCGTCTCCTCGCGGGCGATCGCGAGGGCTGTGCCGAGCTCCTCGTGCGCCGCCTCCAGGCCCGGCGCCGGCTCGAGCCCGAGCACGCGCTCGCCGGCGACGTGGAGGGCGTACTGCAGCGACGGCAGCTCGTCGATCCACTCGGCCGGCGACGCCGTGTCGGCGGCGGCGAGGTCGAGCGCGCGCAGTGCCGGGCGCAGCCCGCGGCCGACGTCGTCCAGGGCGACGGCGTAGCCCTGTTCGATCCTCGGCCCGACGATCGGCTTCACGCCACGAGTGTAACCCGGCGCGTTCGCATACACTTGCCCGTCCGATGGAGGGGAACGAGCGAACCGTGCTCGTCGTCGACGACGAGCCGTCGCTCCGGCTGCTGTGCCGCGTGAACCTCGAGCTCGAGGGGTACCGCGTGCTGGAGGCCGGAACGGTGGCGATGGCGAAGGAGCTGGTCGGCCGCGAGGCGATCGACGTCGTGCTGCTCGACGTGCACGTGGGCGCCGGCAACGGCCTCGACGTCCTCGACGAGGTCGAGGCGCTCGACCTACCCGCTCGCGTCGTCATGCTCTCCGGCACGAGCGAGGTCTCGGCGGACGTGCGGACGCGGGTCGACGGCGTGCTCGGGAAGCCGTTCGCGCTCTCCGAGCTGTCGGACGCCGTGAGCGGCAAGGGCTCCGGTAGAGTCGCGAACGAGTGAGCGTCGCCGCCGTCCGGACACCTGCGGAGTACGAGGAGCGCCTCTCGCGCTACCTCTTCGAGCGCTCGGAGGAGAGCCGCGCCGTCCGGGTCGGCGAGAAGGAGACGTCCGAGCAGGCGGCCATCGTCGAGCGCTACGCCGATCTGTTCACACGCGAGCAGCTCGAGACGCTGCGGGAGGCCGAGGCGTCCGCGCCGGCGGACGAGCGCGAGCTCCTCTACCGGCTGCGCAAGACGTGTGAAGGGGGCATCGTCGCCGCCGAGCTCGCCGCGCGCGACGACGAGCTCGAGAACAGGATCCTCGCGGCCCGCGTGACGTGGGGCGGCGAGGAGCTGCCGTTGCGGACGGCGCAGGCGAAGCTCGCCGTGCTGCCGGCCTACGCGGACCGCGACGAGCTGGGCTCGCTCTACAACGCCGAGAACGCCACCTTCAACGACGAGCGCCGCGACCTGCTCACCGCGTACGACGAGCGCGAGGGGGAGCTGTCGGGCATCCCGGACACGATCGAGCGGAACGCGGAGGAGAAGGGGATCTCGCTGCACGAGCTCGAGCACGTCCTGGACGCCGCGAGCCGCGCGACCACGGCGGCGTACGAGCGCCTGCGCGGGCGCTGGTTCGAACGGCTGCTCGGGCCCGACCGCGAGGAGGTGCCGACCTCGAGCCACACGAGCTACCTGCGCCGCCTCTCCCCGCTCGAGGCGACGTACACCAAGGAGCGCTCGGTGCCGGTCTGCGTGGAGACGCTGCGGCAGCTCGGCTTCGACATCGAACGGGAGCGCGGCATCCGGCTCGACCTGGACGACCGGCCGCAGAAGTCGCCGCGCGCCTGCGTGATCGCCTCCGACCCGCCGAGCGTCGTCCACCTGATCACCCGCGCCCAGGGCGGGCTGCACGACTATCAGGCGTTCCTGCACGAGGCCGGTCACGCGCTCCACTACGCCGGCGTCGACCCGGAGCTGCCGTACACGTTCCGCAAGCTCTCGCGCGACCACGCGCTGACGGAGATCTACTCGTACATCCTCGAGGCGATCTCGCGTGAGCCCGGCTGGCACGCCGAGCACTTCGGCCTCTCCGACGAGCAGGCCGCGGAGAACGCCGAGGCGACCGTGTTCCTCGAGGCGCTGCTCTTCCGCCGCTACGCGGCGAAGCTCCAGTTCGAGCTCGCGTTCTGGGAGCGCTTCCCGCGCGACGGCGGCACGAGCGACGGCTACTCCGAGCGGCTCACCGCGGCGACGGGCATCCGCTACCCCAGCGAGAACTTCCTCACCGACATGGACGCCGGCTTCTACTCGGCCGACTACCTGCGCGCCTGGATCCGGACGGCGCAGCTGCGCGCGCACCTGGTCGCGGAGGTGGGCGAGGACTGGTGGCGGCGCCCGGAGACCGGCGAGCGCCTGCGCGCGCTCTTCCGCGAGGGCACGCGGCCGACGAGCGAGGAGATCGCTGCCCGGATCGGCTACGAGCCGCTCGACACCGCACCGCTCGTCGCCGAGCTCAGCTGAGCGTCCCACGCGAGGCGCAGGCTCGAGAGCCCGCGCGCGAAGAAGATCGGGTCGTAGGCGAGCGGACCCTCGTCGGCCCGGCGCAGGCCCGGTAGGCGCTCGAGCAGGAGCGGCAGCGCGATCGAGAGCTCGAGCCGCGCGAGCGGCGCCCCGATGCAGAAGTGGATCCCCTTCCCGAACGCGACGTGCTTCGACAGCTCGGGTCGGCGCGGGTCGTAGCGGTCGGGGTCGGCGAAGACGCGCTCGTCGCGGTTCGCCGAGCCGAAGTGGACCATCAGCCGCGCGCCCTGCGGCAGGCGCACGCCGCCGAGCTCGGCGTCGCGCGTCGTCTCGCGGAAGAGCCCCTGCGCGGGCGACTCGAGCC
>DASUOK010000052.1:0-5565 GCA_036276675.1 Gaiellaceae bacterium
CGGCAGCCCTCGCTGGAGCACGTCCACGAGCAGCACGCCGAGGGTGACGAACCCGATCGCGAGCGAGAGCAGCAGGAGCGCCTGGAAGGCCACGCCCCGCACGCTGTCGCCGCGCGAGCGCGACCGCAGCCGCAGCCCGTCGGCGCTCACTCGTAGACCTCGCGGTACCTGCGGACGAGCCGGATCGAGACGATGTTCATCGCCAGCGTGATCACGAACAGCGTCAGGCCGACGGCGAAGATCGTGTTGTAGTCGACGGTGCCGCGCGGCACGTCGCCGGTGCCGGTGGCGGCGATGAAGGCCGTCATCGTCTCGATCGAGAGCCGCGGGTCGAACGTGATCCGGGCCAGCTGGCCGGCCGCGATCAGCACGATCATCGTCTCGCCGACGGCGCGCGAGATCGCGAGCACGTAGCTGGCCACGATCCCCGAGATCGCGGCGGGCACGACGATGCGGGTCGACACCTGGAGCCGGCTGGAGCCGAGCGCGTAGGCACCGTCACGCAGGCTCTGCGGGACCGCGGTCATCGCGTCCTCCGAGAGCGACGCGACCGTCGGGATCAGCATCACGCCGATCACGAGGCCCGCGGAGAGGGCGTTGAAGATGTCCACCTGGAGCCCGATCGAGCGCAGCAGCGGCGTCACGAAGGTGAGTGCGAAGAAGCCGAACACGACCGTCGGGATGCCCGCCAGCACCTCGAGCGCCGGCTTCAGCGTCCGCCGCACCCGAGGCCGGGCGTACTCGCTCAGGTAGATCGCCGCCCCGAGCCCGAAGGGCATGCAGAGGAGGACGGCGATCCCGGTGACGAGGAACGTCCCGTTCAGCAGGGGCAGGACCCCGAAGCTGGCGGGCTCGAAGAGCGGCGCCCAGCGCGTGGTCGTCAGGAACTCGCGGATGCTGACCTCGCGGAAGAACTCGAGCGCGGGCTCCAGCAAGGCGAGCACGATCCCGGCGGTCGTCAGGACGGAGACGAGCGCACACAGGGCGAGGACGCCCTTGATGACGTCCTCGCCCCAGCGGCGCCTCTCGGCGCGCAGCCGCGGCCGCGCGCCGGAGGTGAGCTCGGGGGTCGCCACGCCTAGGCGCCGACCTCCGCGAGTGCCGCGTCGAAGCCCGCCTGCGCCGTCTCGAGCTGTTCGTCCGTGAGCGGCACGAAGAGTGCGGCCTCCGCGATCTCGGCGTTGTTCTCGAGGACGAAGGACATGAACTCCTGCACCTCCGGACGCCCGAAGGACTCGACCTTCGCGTAGAGGAAGAGCGGCCGCCCGAGCGGCGAGTAGCTCCCGTCCTGCACGGTCTCGGTCGAAGGCGCGACGCAGCCGTCGCCGCCGTCGACCTCGATCGCCTTCACCTCGCCCTCGTTCTCCTCGACGTAGGACAGCCCGAAGAAGCCCATGCCGCCCCGCGAGCCCGACACGGCCTGAACCGTCACGTTGTCGTCCTCGCTGGCCTGATAGTCGGCGCGGATGGCACCGGTGTCGCCGTTGATCTCCTCCGTGAAGTAGTCGAAGGTCCCGGAGTCGGTGCCCGCGCCGGCGAGCAGGATGCGCTCGTCGGGGAAGTCCGCGCGGACCTGGTTCCAGTTCTCGATCTTGCCCTCGGCCTCGGCACGCCAGATCGTGTTCAGCTCCTCCACCGTGAGGCAGGTCGCCCAATCGTTGTCGGGGTTGACGACCACGGCGAGGCCGTCGTTCACCGCGTGCAGCTCGACGTAGTCGATGCCGTTCTGCTCGCAGATCGCCTTCTCCTCGTCCTTGATCGGACGAGAGGCGTTCGAGATGTCCGTCTCGCCGGCGCAGAACCGCTCGAAGCCGCCGCCGGTGCCGGAGATGCCGACCGTGACCTGCACGTCGGGCTGCACGCCGGCGAACCGCTCGGCCGCCGCGGTCGTGAAGGGGCCGACGGTGCTGGAGCCGTCCGCCTCGATCCGGCCGGACAGCCGGTCGCCGTCCGCGGCCACCTCGGTCGTCGTGCCGCTCGCCTCGTCGTCGCCGTCGCGTCCGCCGCCGCAGGCCGCGGCGGTCAGGAGCAGGACGAGGCCGAGCGCGAGCACTGTGATCTTCCTCGGATTCATTCGCATGGCCCGAGTGTCCCGGCAGCGGTGCGGGGCGTGGGACGCAGCGTGGTGAAGGTGCGGTGAAAGGGTGGTGAACGAGCCCGTCAGCGGGGCGGGAAGAGGCAGCGCACCTCGAGCCCGCGCCCGCGGCCGCCCCGCGCCTCCACCGTTCCTCCCGCGGACGCGACGACGTGCTTGACGATGGCGAGACCGAGGCCCGTGCCGCGCGACGCACGCGAGCGGTCGGCCCGGTAGAAGCGCTCGAAGAGCCGCGGCAGCTCGTTCTCGGCGACCCCGGCGCCGTCGTCCGCGATGCGCAGCACGACGTCCGCGCCGGCGCGCTCGACCGCGAGTCGCGCGGTGGCGCCCGGGCCGGCGTAGCGCACCGCGTTCTCGGCGAGGTTCTGCGCCACCACGCGCAGCATGCGCGGCCGCACCTCGACCGCCGCGCCGGGATCGCCCTCGACCACGAGGTGGACCCCCGCCCGCGCCGCCCGCTCGCCCAAGCCGAGGGCCACCTCCTCGAGCACCGGCAGCACCGGGGTCGCGCCGAGCGAGACCACGCGTGCGCCCGACTCGAGCTCCGACAGGAAGAGCACCTCGTCGATCAGCTCGCGGATCTGCTCGACCTCGTTGCGCGCAGACTCGACGAGCGCGGCCACATCCTCGCCCGGGAGCAGCGCCAGCTCGAGCAGCGACAGCAGCCGCGCGAGCGGCGTGCGCAGCTCGTGCGAGACGGCGGCCGTGAAGCCCGAGCGCAGCTCCTCGTACGCCGCCAGGTCGCCCACCTGCGAGAGGTAGACGAGCCGCTCCTCCTTCCCGTCGACCCCGTAGGGCACGACGAGCGCGCGCTCGCCGGCGAGCAGCTCGGCGCCGAGCCGCTCGCCCTCGCGCACGCCGAGCGACTGGCGCGCCCGCCGGCTGGCCGCGAGCACGACGCCGTCGGCGTCGAGGACGACGACTGCCTCCCGGCTCTCCTCGAGCAGCACCTGCCCCCGCACCGCGTCCGCGTTGACCACCTGCTCACCACTCCTTCACCACTCGACAGCCCGCCCGACTTGCATGATGCACGTGGTGACGAAGGTCTTGATCATCGAGGACGACGACGTGATCGCCCAGGGTATGGCGCGTCACCTCGCCGCCGCGGGCTTCGACGCCGTCGGGGTCGGCAACGGCGAGACGGGTCTCGCACGCCTGCGCTACGACCGGCCGGACGTCTGCGTGCTCGACCTGATGCTTCCCGGTCTCGACGGCTGGAAGGTGATCGAGCAGGCGCGCGGCGAGGGGATCGGCACGCCGATCGTCGTCGTCAGCGCGCGCGGCACCGAGCACGACCGCATCCACGCCCTCGAGCTCGGCGCCGACGACTACCTGGTGAAGCCGTTCTCGATGAAGGAGCTCGCGGCGCGGGTCGGCGCCGCGGCGCGGCGCGGCACGCGCGCGCAGGCACCCCGGCGGGGCGAGGCGCTCGAGATCGAGGAGCTCCGGCTCGACCCGGGCAACGTGCAGGCCTACGTCGACGGCGAGAGCGCCGAGTTGACGCCGACGGAGTTCCGGCTGCTCTACGCGCTCGCGCTCGAGCAGGGCCGCGTCCTCACGCGCGACGAGCTGCTCCAGCGCGTCTGGAGCCGGCGCGCCTCCCACCGCGACCGCACCGTCGACGTCTTCGTCCGCAAGCTGCGCGAGAAGGTCGACGCGCGGGCGTCACGCCACACCTTCGTGCAGACGCGCTACGGCGTCGGCTACAAGCTGGAGCCGACGCCGAAGTAGCGCGAGGCCGTTTGCGGCCGGCGCCGGACGGCGACACTGACGGTCGTGCTGTCGCTCTTCCAGGCCGAGTGGTGCCCCCACTCGCACCGTGTCCGCCAGCGCCTGACGGAGCTCGGACTGCCGTTCGTGGCGCTCCAGGTGGAGCCCCGGCAGGAGGACCGCGACGAGCTGCGGGAGGCGAGCGGGGACGACTCGATCCCGGTGCTCGTGACCGACGAGGGCGAGGCGATCAGCGGCTCGGACGAGATCATCGCCTGGCTCGACGACCACTACGCCGAGCCCGACACGGCGAGCGGGCACCGCGCGCAGGCGCGGGCGCACGCCCGCTAGCGCCGGCTCGCCGCGCCTGCACAAGATCGTCGCGTGGGACAGTCGATCCTCTTCGGCACCGTCGCCTCGGCGGCACTCCTGCTCGGCGCGCTGATCGGGGCGCTGGTGACGGTGCCGGAGCGGCTGTACGCGACCCTCGTCGGCTTCGCCGGCGGCGCCCTGATCAGCGCGCTCGCGTTCGAGCTCTTCTCGGACGCGGACGAGCACGGCGGCGTCTGGCGCGCGAGCATCGGTCTCGTCGTCGGCGCGACCGTCTTCGTTCTCGTCGACGCCCTCGTGGTCGAGCGCGCCCGGGGCAGCACGGCGAGCTTGGGGCTGCTCGCCGCCGTCACGATCGACGGGATCCCCGAGAACCTCGCGCTCGGCGTCACGCTGGTCGAGGGTGCGAGTTACGCGCTGCTCGTCGCCATCGCCGCGTCGAACCTGCCCGAGGCGCTCGGGAGCGCGACACGGATGCGCGCCGACGGCCGCTCGACGACGTTCATCCTGGGCGTCTGGAGCGGCGCCGCCGTCCTGCTCGCGGTCTCCGTCGTGCTCGGCCGCGCCGCCCTCGGCGACGCCTCCGGCGGCACGCTCGCGCTGCTGCTCGGCTTCGCCGGCGGCGCCGTGCTCGCGTCGCTCGCGGACACGGTCCTGCCGGAGGCGTTCGAGCACGGCGGCCCCTTCGTCGCCTTCTCGGTCGTCGCCGGTTTCCTCGTCTCGTACGTGCTCGCTGCGTAGGCTGTGCGTGATGGAGGTCTACCGCACCCCGGACGAGCAGTTCGAGAGCCTTCCGGGCTACGCCTTCACGCCCAACTACGTCGAGCAGGACGGATTGCGGCTCCACTATCTCGACGAGGGCTCCGGGCCGCCGGTGCTCCTCCTGCACGGCGAGCCGACCTGGTCGTACCTCTACCGCACGATCGTGCCCGAGCTGACGCCGACCTGCCGCGCGATCGCGCCCGACTACCTCGGCTTCGGCCGCTCCGACAAGCCGTTGCAGGTCGAGGACTACAGCTACGACCTGCACTTCGGCTCGATCCGCCGGCTCGTGGAGGAGCTCGACCTGAGCGGGCTGACCGTGGTCGTGCAGGACTGGGGCGGCCCGATCGGCCTGCGGCTGGCCGTCGAGCACCCCGACCGCGTCGACCGGATCGTCGTCATGAACACGCGCGTCGGCGGGCGCGCGCCCTCGGAGGAGTGGCTGCGCTTCCGCGCGTTCGTGCGTCGCCTCGGCCGCGAGCTGGTCCCCGGCCGGCTCGTCCGGATCTCCTGCGTGCGGCCGCTCACCGAGGAGGTCGAGGAGGCCTACAGCGCGCCCTGGCCCGTGCCGGAGTCGAAGGCCGGCGTGCTCGCCTTCCCGGAGCTCGTGCCGGCGGAGCCGGAGCACCCGAACGCGGAGCCGCTCCGCCGCCTGCAGGAGCAGGTCG
>DASUOK010000053.1:0-6716 GCA_036276675.1 Gaiellaceae bacterium
GTCTTCTTCGAGCACCGGCTGCTCTACCCGCTGAAGGGCGAGGTGCCCGACGAGCTCGCGCCGATCCCCTTCGGCAAGGCGCGCATCGCGCGGGAGGGCAGTGACGTGACGGTGATCGCGATCGGGCGGATGGTGCCGGAGGCGCTCCGGGCGGCCGAGGAAGCCGAGCAGGAGGGGATCTCCGTCGAGGTGCTCGATCCGCGGACGCTGCAGCCGCTCGACGAGGAGGCGATCATCCGGTCGGTGCAGAAGACGAACCGCTGCGTCACCGCGCACGAGGCGGTCACGCGCGGCGGCTTCGGCGCCGAGCTGGCGGCCGTCGTGCAGGAGGGCGCCTTCGACTACCTCGACGCGCCGGTCGAGCGCGTGGGCGCGAAGTTCGCCCCGCTCGCGTTCGCCCCCGCGATGGAGCAGTGGGTCGTGCCGCATGCGGCCGACGTGCTGGCGGCGATCAAGCGCACGGTGGCGCGCGCGTAGGGTGGCTCCCGCGGCGACAGTTAGTGCGCCTCTCGCGCGCGAGCTGCGGCGCGAAGCGTCGTCCTCAGTCGCGTCCGGGCAAACCAGCCCGAACGCTCCCTGCGTCCTAGCCTCGCTTGCAGCTCGCACGCCAGAGACGCGAAACCGTCACCGCGGGAGCCACTGATGGCGACCGAGGTCAAGCTGCCGCGGCTGGGCCAGGGGATGGAGTCCGGCACGATCGTCAAGTGGCTGAAGGGCGAGGGCGAGCCGGTCAAGAAGCGTGAGCCGCTCTACGAGCTCGACACGGACAAGGTGACGCAGGAGGTCGAGGCCGAGGCCGACGGCGTCCTGCTGAAGATCGTCGTCGACTCGGGCGAGGTGGAGGTCGGCCGCACGATCGCCTTCATCGGCGCCGAGGGCGAGGACGTGCCGGCCGGGAACGGCGCCGGGCCGGCCAAGCCCGCCGAGGCGGCGGCGGAGCCGGCGGAGGCCGACGACGCCACCGAGGCGGCCGAGAGCACGCAGGAGGAGGGCTCGCCGGCCCCCGACATGGACTCGGAGCGCGAGCGCGGCCGCCAGGCGGCGGCAGCGACCGCCGAGGCGGAGCCCGTCGCCGCCGCGCCCGGCCGCACCGACGGCCGCGTGAAGGCCTCGCCGCTCGCGCGCCGGCTCGCGCGCGAGAAGGGCATCGAGCTCGCGCAGGTGCGCGGCAGCGGCCCGGAGGGGCGCATCGTGGCCGAGGACGTCGAGCGCTTCCAGCCCGAGCCGCAGGCTGCGCCCGGCGCGGCCGCAGCTGCGAGGCCGGCGGCCGACGTCGAGGAGATCGCGCTCACCTCGACGCGCAAGACGATCGCGCGCCGCCTGACCGAGGCTTGGCAGGCGCCCGTCTTCCAGCTCACCGTCACCGCCGACATGACGCGTGCGCTCGAGCTCCGCGAGCGTCTGGTGGGTCGCCTCGGCGAGGGCGAGACGAAGCCGACGGTCAGCGACCTGCTGACGAAGGTCTGCGCCGCCGCGCTCGTGCGGCATCCGGCGGTCAACGCCCACTTCGTGGGCGACACGATCCGGCGCTTCCCGTACGCGCACGTGGGCATCGCCGTCGCGGCGCCGAACGGCCTGATCGTGCCGGTGATCCGCGACGCCGACCGCAGCACGATCCAGGAGATCGCGGCCGCGCGCGCCGACCTGGTCGCCCGCGCCCGCGACGGCAAGCTCCAGCTCGCGGACCTCGAGGACGGGACGTTCACGATCTCGAACCTCGGCATGTTCGGGATCGAGCAGTTCATCGCCGTGCTCAACCCGCCGCAGGCGGCGATCCTCGCCGTCGGGGCGACGACCGAGACACCCGTCGCACGCAACGGCCAGGTCGAGGTGCGGCCGCTCCTGACGCTGACGCTCACCTGCGATCACCGCGCCGTCGACGGCGCCGACGGTGCGGACTTCCTCCGCACCGTCAAGGAGTTGCTCGAGGAGCCCGCGCTCGCGCTCTGACGGGCGCCCGGCATGGCCACGGTCTGGTACCGCATCCGCGACCTCGACGCCGCCCGCGCCTTCTACCGTGACGTGCTCGGCTTCGAGGAGACCTTCGTCGACTGGGACGACCGCTGGGCGACGCTGGTGCGTGCCGGGATGGAGGTCGCGCTCGCGGAGGGCGAGCCCGAGGCGGAAGGAGGCGTCGCCCACGTCGACGTCGAGGACGTGAAGGCCGAGGCCGACCGCCTGCGCGCGGCCGGCGTCGAGGTCGGTGTCGTGTTCGAGCTCGCGGGGGAGATCCGTCTCGTGGACGTCTTCGACCCGGACGGAAACCGCATCCAGCTCGCGCAGTCGCTCACCTGACGTGGCGGTCGTGATCCGCAAAGCCGGGCCTCAGGACGCGCGCTTCCTGCGCGACATGCTCCGCCACGCCCTCTACTGGCGCGAGCGCGTGCCCGGCTCGCGTACCTCGCGCTACGTGCGCGGGTGGGGGCGAAAGGGCGACACGGCCGTGATCGCGCTCGAGGGTGGCTTCGCCGTCGGCGCGGCCTGGTATCGCGTCTTCGGGCCGGAGGAGCCGGGCTACGGCTTCGTCGACGAGCGGACGCCGGAGCTCGCGATCGCCGTCGTGCCCTCGAAGCGGGGCCACGGGATCGGCGAGCAGCTGCTCACGTCGCTGATCGAGCGGGCGCGCGAGTCCGGCTACGACGCGCTCAGCCTCAGCGTCGAGCCGGGCAACCCGGCGCGGAAGCTCTACGAGCGCCACGGGTTCGAGGTCGTCGACCAGGGCAGCGAGGCGTGGACGATGCGTGCGTCGATAGCATCGCCGTCGACCACGGAAGCGAGGAGTTGAACCGACATGGAATGTGACGTCGCCGTTCTCGGCGGAGGCCCCGGGGGGTACACCGCAGCCATCCGCGCGGCCCAGCTGGGAGCGAAGGTCGCGTGCATCGAGCTGGAGCCGGAGCTCGGCGGCACGTGCCTGCGCGTGGGTTGCATCCCGACGAAGGCATGGGTCCAGACGGCGCACGCCCTCCACCAGGCCGAGGACACGTTCGGCAAGCTCGGCGTCAACGTCGGGCCGCCGCAGCTCGACTTCGGCACCGCCGTCGAGTGGAAGAACGCCGTGGTCAAGCAGATGACGGGCGGCGTCGCGATGCTCTTCAAGGCGAACGGCGTCGAGTGGGTCAAGGGCAGGGGCCGCTTCACCGACGCGAACACGATCGCGGTCGAAGGCGGCGAGGACGTCACCTTCAAGTCGGCGATCGTCGCGACGGGGTCGTTCCCGCTGCGGCCGCCGATCGACGGCCTCGACTCGCCCCGCTGCGTCGACTCCACCGGCCTGCTCGCCGCGACGGAGGTGCCGCGCCGGCTCGTCGTCCTCGGCGGCGGCATCATCGGCTGCGAGTTCGCGTCGATCTTCTCCCGCTTCGGCACCGAGGTGACGATCATCGAGATGCTCGACACGCTGATCCCGCAGGAGGACGCGGATGCCGCCAAGGAGCTGGCGAAGGCGTTCGGCAAGCGTGGGATCGCCCTCCAGCTCGGCAAGCAGTGCACGAGGGTCGAGGACTCCGGCTCCGAGTTGACCGTCCACTTCGGGGACGGCGAGACGGTCGCGGCCGACCTGATGCTGGTCTCGGTCGGGCGGGCGCCCGTCGTGGAGGGGCTCGGGCTGGAGGAGCTCGGTGTCGAGCTCGACCGGAAGAAGGGCATCGCCGCCGACGAGCACCGCCGCACGACGGTGCCGCACATCTACGCCGTCGGCGACTGCGCCGGGTACTGGCAGCTCGCGCACACCGCCTTCCGCGAGGGCGAGGTCGCGGCCGAGAACGCCTGCGGCCACGAGGCGACGATCGGCAGCCCGGCCGTGCCGCGTCCCATCTACACCGACCCCGAGATCGCCGGCGTCGGCCTCACGGAGGCCGAGGCGCGTGAGCTGCACGGCGACGAGGTCGCCGTCGGCGTGTTCCCGTGGGTGGCGAACGCGCGTGCCGTGATGCAGAACGAGACGACCGGCTGGGTGAAGTCGATCCACGAGACGCGCTACGGCGAGCTGCTCGGCCTCGTCATGGTCGGGCCGCACGTGACCGACCTGATCGAGGCGGGGACGGTGGCGATCGACGCGGAGGCGACGGTCGAGACGGTCGCGGACGGCATGACGGCGCACCCGACGCTCTCGGAGGCGATCAAGGAAGCGGGCCTCGTCGCGCTCGGCCGGCCCATCCACGTCGGCCCGCGCAAGCGCGCCGCCGCGCAGGCGTCCTAGGCCCTAGCTCACCTGTCCGACCGGCACCGGCGGCTTCGCGACCGGCTCGAGGCCGACGGGCTCGGGGAGCTGCTCCACGCGGCGCAGATTGCGGACGCTCGGGACGAGCAGGAGCCCGAGGTTCGCGGCGACGCCGGCGCCGGCCGCGAGCGCGAGCGTCAGGTCGAGCCCGATCGTCTCGGCGAGCGGCCCTGCCACGACGTAGCCGAGCGGCATGAAGACGAGCGAGATCATCCAGTCGAGCGAGCTGACGCGGGAGATCGACCGCTCCGGGATGTGCTGCTGCAGCATCGTGTCCCAGAGCGCGTTGCCGATCGCGATGCTCCCCACCGCGAGCACGGCCGCGAGCATCAGCGCCACGACCGGGAGCGGCGGGATCAGCGCGAGGAGCTGCGCCGAGACGAAGAACATCAGCAGGAAGGCTGGGACCAGCGGTCGCGCCGGCTTGTAGCGGAGCGCGATCGCGCTGCCGAGAAGCCCGCCGATGCCGCCGGCGGTGAGCAGCAGCCCCCAGTCCGAGGCCCCGCCGAGCTCCCGCTCGACGACGAGCGGGCCGAGCACGAAGTACATCGCGATCGTGACGTTCGAGATCGAGAAGACGATGAACGCCGACCACAGCCACGTGCGCGCGAGCACCTCGTCCAGCCCCTCGCGTGCCTCCGCGAGGAAGCTGCGCCGCTCCGGCTGCTCGCTCCGCTTCGGGAGCCGCAGGGCGACCAGGAAGACGGCGCTCGCGAGGAAGGTGACGGCGTCGATCGCGAAGATCGGCCCGAACCCGACGAGCACGACGAGGGCGCCCGCGCTGACCGGCCCGAAGATCTGGATGGCGTTCTGCGACAGGTTGATCAGCGCGTTCGCCTCCTGGAGGCGCTCCGGGCGGACGATCGTCTTGACGAGCCCCGTCGAGGCCGGCCCGAAGAACGCACTCGCGCCGCCGACGAGGAAGGAGGCGACCATCAGGTGCCAGACCTGCACGGCGTCGGTGAAGAAGGCGAGCGCGAGGACCGCCTGCGTGCCCGCGCGGACGATGTCGGCCGCGATCATCACGAGCTGCCGCGGAAGCCGGTCCGACCAGACGCCGCCCGCGAGCATGAAGATGACGCGCGCGCCCATGAACGCGGCGAAGACGAGGCCGAGGTCGGCGGCGGAGCCCGTGAGGTCGAGCACGGCGAAGGTGAGCGCCAGCGGCACGAGCGCGTCGCCGAGCGACGAGACGGTCTGGCCGAGCCAGAGCAGCCGGAACTCGCGCTCGCGCAGCACGGCGAAGCTCTCGACCCAGGACCGCCTCACGCGCCGGATTGTGGCACGGCGCCGTCGCCACCACCAACATGGCGGAGGCGCCCTCTTCTGCAGCGAGGGCGCCTCCGGAGAACGGCGGGGCCGGCGGGCGGCACGGCCCCGATGTGGGGACGAGGCACGTCCTTGGAGATGCAGATGCCGCCGCTCCGAGAACCTTGCGTCCCGGTTTGGGTTAGCCTCCGGCGCATGAGCATCGTCAACCGACGCAACGCCCTGATCGGCTGGGTCACGTGGCTGACGGCGAAGCGCATGGTCAAGAAGAAGGCGAAGGACGCGGTGCCGGGCACGGTCGAGGGGACGAAGCGGCCGAACCGGGGCGCGATCATCTCTGCGGTCGTGGCGGTCGGCGGCGCGCTCTGGTTCTGGCGCCGCAAGAGCGGCGACGACTCGGCCGCCCCTGACGACTCGGCCGCCCCCGAGGCGTAGCTTCCCCGTGGGGCTGTTCCGCCCGGCGCTCGACGGGCTGATCCCGTACGAGCCGGGGAAGCCGGAGGAGGAGGTTCAGCGCGAGCTGGGGCTCTCCCGCGTCGTGAAGCTCGCGTCGAACGAGGGGCCGTGGGGGCCGTTCCCGGCGGCGCTCGAGGCGCTCGAGCGGAGTGCGCCGACGCTGAACCGCTACCCGGACGGCGGCGCCTACCACCTGCGGAACGCCCTCGCGGAGCGTCACGGCGTGCGGCCGGAGGAGATCGTCACCGGCGCCGGCGCCGACGCGGTGATCGGCCACCTCTCCGTCGCGGCGCTCGATCCCGGTGACGAGGTCGTGACGGGCTGGCCGTCCTTCATCAGCTACGTGCTCGACGCGCTGAAGCTCGGCGGCCTGCCCGTGCGCGTCCCACTGCGCGACCACCACCTCGACCTCGAGGCGATGTCGGCCGCGGTGGGGTCACGCACGAAGCTCGTCTACGTCGCCACGCCGAACAACCCGACCGGGACGATGACCTCCCGCGCCGAGCTCGACGCGTACTTCGAGCGCGTGCCCGACCACGTGCTCACCGTGATCGACCAGGCGTACCTCGAGTACATCGACCGCGCGGACTACCCGGACGCGATCGAGGAGTACCACAAGGCCGGCCGCCGCGTGCTCGTCCTGCGCACCTTCTCGAAGATCTACGGCCTCGCGGGGTTGCGGGTCGGCTACGGCGTGGGCGACCCCGAGACGATCGCGGCGATCGGCAAGGTGCGCCGCGCTTTCGACGTCGGCACCCCCGCGCAGGCC
>DASUOK010000054.1:0-8052 GCA_036276675.1 Gaiellaceae bacterium
GGCCGGCGCGATCCTCGTCGTCGACAACACGTTCGCCACCCCGTACCTGCAGAATCCGCTCGACCTCGGCGCCGACGTCGTCGTCCACTCGACGACCAAGTACCTCGGCGGCCATTCCGACGTCGTCGGCGGCTTCGTCGCCACGAACGACCCGACCATCGCCGAGCGGCTCTTCTTCCTGCAGAAGTCGCTCGGGGCGGTGCCGGGCCCGTTCGACTGCTGGCTCGTGCTGCGCGGGCTGAAGACCCTAGCCGTGCGGATGCAGCGCCACTGCGAGAACGCGCGCTCGATCGCGGCGTGGCTCGACGAGCAGCCGTCGGTGACGCAGGTGCTCTACCCGGGTCTGCCGTCGCATCCCGGCCACGAGATCGCGCAGCGGCAGATGCGCGACTTCGGCGGCATGATCTCCTTCCTCGTCGAGAGCGAGGAGGAGGCCGTCGAGCTCGTCGCGCGCACGAAGCTCTTCCTGCTCGCCGAGTCGCTCGGCGGCGTCGAGAGCCTGATCGAGCACCCGGCCCGGATGACGCACGCGTCGACCGCCGACGCGCCGTTCGCCGCACCGCGAGAGCTCGTGCGTCTCTCCGTCGGGATCGAGTCGGTGGACGACCTGATCGCCGACCTGGAGTCGGCGCTGGTCCCCGCGGCGACCCACGCCAAGTAACAGTCTGTTACTTGGCCGCTCCGATCGACCTCCTGCACGGCGGCGCCCCGCGCACGATCGGCGCGTACCTCCTTGAGACCGATGACGGGCCTGCGCTCTTCGACTGCGGGCCGTCGTCGTGCCTGCCCGCGCTGGAGGACGGGCTCCGCGAGCGCGGGCTGGCGCTCGAGGACCTGCGGCATCTGCTGCTCTCGCACATCCACCTCGACCACGCGGGTGCGGCCGGCTCGCTCGTGCGGCGGCAGCCCGCGCTCCAGGTGCACGTCTCCGACGTCGGCGCGCCGCACCTGGTCGATCCGTCCCGGCTGGAGCGCAGCGCCCGGCGGCTCTACGGCGACACCTTCGACTCGCTCTGGGGCGAGCTCGCGCCGGTGCCCGAGGAGAACGTCCACGTGGCCGGCCCGCGCGTCCTGGGGCTCGAATGCTTCCCCGCCCCCGGCCACGCGTCGCACCACGTCTGCTACTTCGACGGCACCACGCTCTACGCGGGCGACGCCGCCGGGGTGCGGATCCAGCCGGCCGAGACGGTGCTGCCCCCCACGCCGCCGCCCGACGTCGACCTCGAGGCGTGGGAGCGCACGCTCCGTGAGATCGAGCGGCGCCGGCCCGAGCGGCTCGCGCTGATCCACTTCGGAGTCGCGGAGGACGTCGAGCGGCACCTCGGCGAGCTGCGCGAGCGGCTGGCGACGTGGGCGGAGCGCGTCGAGCGGGGCACCGGCGAGGATGAGTTCGTCGCGGCCGCGAAGGCCGACCTGCCCGCGGCGGACGCGGAGAGCTACGACCGGGCGATGCCCTTCTGGCAGTCGTACGCCGGCCTCGCCCGGTACTGGGAGCAGCGGCGCGCGTGAAGGCCAGCCTCGCGCCCTTCGGCCGGCGCGACTTCCGCTACCTCTTCTCCGGCCGCGTGACATCGCTCCTGGGAACGGCGATCGCGCCGATCGCGCTGGCGTTCGCCGTGCTCGACCTGACCGGCTCGCCGACGTCGCTCGGGCTCGTGCTCGCGGCCCGTTCGATCCCGCAGGTCGTGTTCATGCTCGTCGGCGGCGTGATCGCCGACCGCTGGCCGCGCCAGCTCATCATGGTCGGCGCCAACGCGGTCAGTGGCGCGGCCCAGGCGGCCGTCGCGCTGCTGCTGCTGCTCGGCGTGGCCGAGGTGTGGCACCTGGTCGCGCTGGAGATCGTCGCGGGCGCGTCGTCGGCCTTCTTCTTCCCCGCGTCCTCGGGCATCGTCCCGCAGACCGTGCCGCCCCGGATGCTCCAGGAGGCGAACGCGCTGCTGCGGATCTCGATGAGCTCGACGACGATCTTCGGGGCCGCGGCAGGCGGCATCCTCGTCGCCGCGATCGGCTCCGGCTGGGCGCTCGCCTTCGACGCGGCGACCTACTTCGCCGCCGCGTTCCTCCTCGGCCGGATCGCGATCCCGCGCGCCGCGCGGATTGCCGGCTCGAACATGCTCGCCGAGCTGCGGGACGGCTGGCACGAGTTCAGCTCGCGCACGTGGCTGTGGGCGATCGTCCTCGCCTTCGGCTTCATGAACGCGGCGCACGCCGGCGCCTCGAACGTGCTCGGCCCGACGATCGCGCGGGAGGAGCTCGGCGGCGCCGCCGCCTGGGGCTTCATCCTCAGCGCGCAGGCCATAGGGCTGGTCGCGGGCGGCCTTCTGATGCTGTGGCTCCGGCCCCGCCGCATCCTCCTCGTCGCCTGCGCGGCGATGGCGCTGCTGCTCCCCGGGATGCTGCTGCTCGCCGCGGCGGCGCCGTGGCCCGTGATCGCTGCGGCCTACCTGCTCGCAGGCGTCGGACTCGAGATCTTCGGCGTCTTCTGGGACCTGTCCCTCCAGCAGAACATCCCGCCGGAGAAGCTCTCGCGCGTCTACTCGTACGACGCGCTCGGCTCGTTCGTGCTGATCCCGCTCGGTTACGTCGCCGCGGGGCCGCTCGCCGCCGCGATCGGCACACACGAGACGGTGGTGCTCGCGGCCGCCGTGATCGCGGTGGGGACGCTGGGGATGCTCGCGGTCCGCGACGTCCGCACGCTCGAGCGGAAGCCGGTCGGGACGGAAGCGCTCGCCGCTACGTCCAGCCCGTGACGAGCCAGCGTCGGCTGGCGAAGCGCCGCCACATCAGCGCCAGCCGGACGACGATCAGCACCACGAGCGCCGACCAGACGCCGACGATGCCCCAGTCGAAGGCGAGGGCGGCCAGCGCGACCGTGGCGGACACAGCGAACGCGGCGAGCATCGACCAGGCGAGGTACGGCCCGTCGCCGGCGCCGATCAGGATCCCGTCGAGCGCGAAGACGGCGCCGTTGAGCGGTTGCATCAGCGCGAAGAGGGGCCAGATCGCCGCGGCGCGCTCGAGCACGAGCGGGTCGCTCGTGAAGATGCGCGGAATCAAGGGCTCCAGCGCGAGCAGGACGACGGCGAAGACCACGCCGGCGTAGACGGCGAGCCAGATCATCCGCGCGCTCGCCGCGTAGGCGCGCTCCGTGTCGCCGGCGCCGAGGCCACGGCCGACCAGCACCTGCCCGGCGATCGCGATCGCGTCGAGCACGAGCGCGAGGAAGAGCCAGAGCTGGAAGGCGATCTGGTGCGCCGCGATGGACGCGTCGCCGAAGCGGGTCACGATCGCGCCCGCGAGCGTGAAGGCCGCCATGAGCGCGACGGTGCGGACGAAGATGTGCCGGCCGACGCTGAGGAGCCGGCGCATCAGCCCGAACCGCGGCCGCAGGTCGTGTCCCGCCGCCCGCAGCAGGGCGACGAGGAACGCGGCGCCCATCCCCGTCTGCCCGATCACGGTCGCCGAGGCCGAGCCGGCGATCCCCCAGCCGAAGCCATAGACGAAAGTGACGTTGAGGACGGCGTTGACGGCGTTGCCCGCGGCGAGGATCGCGACCGGTGTGCGCAGGTCGGCGACGCCGCGCAGGTACCCCTGTGCGCCGAGCGTGACGAACACCCAGGGAAGCCCGAGCGCCGAGATGCGCATGTAGGTGACCGCGTAGTCGGCCGTCTCCCCGTCGGCGCCCATGAGATCGACGATCTGCGGCGCCAGCGCCGCGACACCTGCCCCGAGCACGAGCCCGACGGCGGCGGAGAGCCAGAGTGCCTGCCCGCCCAGCCGGCGCGCGGCGACCTCCTGGCCCGCCCCCGAGGCCCGCCCGACCTGCGCCGTCGTTCCGTACTGGAGGAAGTTGAAGATCGCGAACAGCGCCGTCAGCACCACCGCCGAGACGCCGAGCGCCGCCAGCTGCGCGCGGCCGAGGTGCCCGACGACGGCTGTGTCGACGAGGATGTAGAGCGGCTCGGCGGCGAGCGCCCCGAGCGCCGGCGCCGCGAGGCCGAGGATCTCGCGGTCGTACGGGGAGCGGAGTCTCAGCGCTCGAGCACGGCCTCGTACGCCGCGACGTAGTCCTCGACCATCCGCGCCGGCGTGAAGCGTTCCTCGACCTCCCGGCGCATCACGTCGGAGTCGAGCGCGTCGGCCGCCTCGAGGGCGCCGGCCATCTCGCGCCAGTCGTCGACGATGATCCCGGTGCGCCCGTCGTCGATCACCTCCGGCACGGCGCCCCAGCGCGTCGCGATCACGGGCGCGCCACAGGCGAGCGACTCGATCATCACCAGGCCGAACGGCTCCTGCCACGAGATCGGGAACAGCGTCGCGCGCGCATGCTGCAGTAGGTGCACCTTCTCGCCGTGGGTGACCTCGCCCACGTACTCCCTGTCGCCGCCGAGATGCGGCCGGACGAAGGCGTCGAAGTACTCCTGCTCGGCGGGCTCGGCGCACTTGCCGGCGAGCTTGAGCGGCAGACCGGCCTCGAGCGCGATCGCGACGGCCCGGTGGGCGCCCTTGTCGGGGCTCATCCGGCCGACGAAGAGGAGGTAGTCGCCGCGCTCCGGCCGGTAGGGGTAGACGGAGAGGTCGAGCGCGTTCGGCACGTTCGCCACCCAGGGCAGCTGCGGTCTCGGCTCCCGCTGGCTCAGCGAGAGCGAGATCAGCCGCGTGTGCGGCGCCATGCGGACGACCTGCTCGTAGAGGTCGCCGGGATGGCCGTCCACGGGGCCGTGCACGGTGTGCACGAGCGGCGTCGACAGCAGCGAGCCGAGCGCGAGCCCCATCAGCCCCGTGTGGTCGTGGATCACGTCGAAGTCCTCGTGCCGCGCGAAGCAGTTGAGCGCGTGCTGCAGCTCCCAGAACGTCTGCCCGATCCGCTCGCTGGGAGCGCGCTCGAAGACGGCGTCGAGCCTGGCGCGCGTGTGCGAGTCACCGGAGGCGAACAGCGTCACGTCGTGCCCCGCGTCGGCGAGCCCGTCCGCGAGGAGCGCCACGATCCACTCGATGCCGCCGTAGCCGGACGGCGGTACCGGGAACCAGACGGGGCTCAGGATTGCGACCTTCATGCTTCGCTCACCGCGATCTTCCCATTCTCGACGATCACGTCCCACGAGCGGCCGCGCGCCCGGACACCGCTCAGGCGCAGGCTCCCCAGCCACTCCGGGAGCGGGTCACTGCAGACGCTGCGCAGCGCATCCTCGGCGGCATCCGGCTCCAGCCCGAGCAGCAGCCGCAGGAGCAGGACCGGCGCGCCGGCCGCCCACGCCTGGGGCGAGGCCGCGGTCGGATACGCGATCGGGAAGGGCGTGCTCGACCGCGAGAAGCCCGCGAAGACCTCCGGCAGCGACCAGTCGAAGTGGCCGGCGGCGCTCAGCACCGCCTCCGTGATCTGCGCCACCCCGGACCAGTTGCCCGTGCGGGCGAGCCCCCAGGCGCCCAGCGAGGTGTCGTGCGGCCACACGGTGCCGGTGTGGTAGCCGATCGGGTTGAAGGCGGCATCGGCCGTCGACATCGTGCGCAGCCCCCAGCCCGACCAGAGCTTCGAGCCGAGCAGCCGGTTGGTGAGGTTGCCGCGCCGCTCCGCGGGCACGATCCCGCTCCACAGCAGGTGTCCCAGGTTGGAGCAGAGGGAGTCGACGGGCCGCTTGTCCGCGTCGAGGGCGAGCGCGTAGAAGCCGCCTCGCTCCTCCACCCAGAAGGCCTCGTCGAAGCGCTGGGCGAGCTCCGCCGCCTCGCGCTCGAGTCGATCCGCGAGCTCGACGTCGTGCCAGACCTCACGGGCGAGCTCCGCGACCCGCAGCTTGGCGTCGTACACGTACCCCTGCACTTCGACCGGCGCGATCGGCGTGCGCGCGAAGGTGCCGTCCCGGAAGCGCTGGGAGTCCCCCGAGTCCTTCCACGACTGGTTCTCGAGCCCTCGCGGCGTCTGCCGCTCGTACTCGACGAAGCCGTCGCCGTCGCGATCCCCATACCGGTCGATCCACGCGAGCGCCGCCAGGGCCGGCTCGCGCAGCCGCGCGACCGGCTCGGGATCGCCGGTCCACCGCCACACCTCCGAGAGGAGCACGAGGAAGAGCGGGGTGGCGTCGACCGAGCCGTAGTACGTGGCGAACCACGTCTCCGCGGCCCGACCGCGCCGCAGCTCGTGCAGGATCTTGCCGGGCTCGGCGTCGATCGAAGGATCCACCTCGTGCGCCTGGAGCTTCGCCAGCGCGTCGAGCGAGGCGAGCGCGAGCTCCGGCCCGAGGAGCATCGACTGGAGCGACGTGATGATCGTGTCGCGGCCGAAGACGGTCATGAACCACGGCATCCCGGCAGCCGGCAACATCTCGACGCTGTCGTGCGTGCGCATCCTCAGCGCCGCGAGATCCGCCAGGGACTGGGCGAACGTCTGCCGGAGGGGCTCGCAGCTCGACTCCAGGCGCGGCGTCCGCAGCCGCCAGGCCGTGAGGGAATCGCGGACGTGCTCGCGCTCGGCGCCGAAGCGGCGAGCGACCGTGCGCGGAGCCGTCTCCCGTCCGTCGAGCGAGGCGACGACGTCGATGCGCAGCTCCCACCGCTTGCGCGGCCCGAGCTCCACCGGGAAGCGGACGGTGCCGCCGCCGATCTCCCCCGGCCGGGAGAGGATCACCTGCGTCCGCGCCGAGCCGTGGCCGTTCTCCTCGAGGACGAGCTGATTCCGGTCGGCGTCGAAGCGGACGGCGGCCGGCGGCGGCAGCGGCGGCGCGTGGTCGGGGTGGCCGAGATCGAAGTCGCGCTCCTTCACGGAGATGATGTCCGCGAAGTCCGTTGCCACGTCGAGCTCGAGCACGAACTGCGTCGCCGTCGGGCTCTCGTTCCGGATGCAGACGTGATCCTGCATGCCCTCCCCGACGAAGCGCTCGCGCGTGATCGAGAGCACGTCCTGCGGGAGCCCGCCCGCGAGCGGGTTCCGCAGGAAGAAGGCGGCCGAGAAGTACTCGACCTTGCCGCACGAGAGCAGCAGCGGCCGCTCGCCGTTGATCCGCAGCTCGAGCTCGGAGAGGAACCTCGTGTCCTCCGCGAAGAGGCCGTTGACCGTCCCGCCGAGATTCCCGATCTCGTCGCAGATGCAGAACGTCGAGCCCTCGAGGATCGTCAGGCTCATCGGTCCGTCTCGCGGACGATGCGGGCGCCGCTCGACTGCGCGAGCGCCTTCACGACGATCTCGTCGACATTGACGTGGGGCGGCCGCGTCAAGGCGAACAGCACGCAGTCGGCGACGTCCTCCGGTCGCATCGGCCCGCCGAGCGCGACGTCCGCGTAGACGCCGCGCGCCGTCTCCTCGTCCCCGCGGAAGCGCACGCGCGAGAAGTCGGTCTCGACGAGCCCCGGCGCGACGTTCGTCAGCCGGATCGGCCGGCCGAGCAAGTCCTCGCGCAACGCCTGCGTGAAGCCGTGCACCGCGAACTTCGACGTCACGTAGAGGGCGCCGTTCGGATACGCGGCGATGCCCGCCACGGAGCCCAAGTTGACGATGTGGCCCAGGTCGCGGAGGTGCGGCAGGCAGAGGCGCGTCATCCGGATCAGCCCGTGCACGTTCGTCTCGAGCACGACCTCCTCGTCGGCCTCGGTCGACTCGTCGAACGGGTCGCGGCCGAGCGCGAGCCCTGCGTTGTTGACGAGGATGTCGAGCCCGCCGAGCTCCGCCACCGCCACCGAGACGAAGCGCTCGCAGCTCGCCGGGTCGGTGACGTCGAGCTCGAGCGCGACCTCGGTGGCGAGCTGGTCGACCCGCCGCGCGCCGCCGGCGACGCGGACACCCGCCGTCGTCAGGGCCGCGGCGATCGCGGCGCCGATGCCGCTCGAGGCACCGGTGACGATCGCCGTCCTGCCCGCGAGGTCCACGGCGCGAGCCTAGCGAGTGCGACGGGTGCCGCCCTTGTGTTGATCCAACACAAGCCCCCAACGCCCAGCGGTCATCCAGCCGAACGCCTCAACCATGCCGTTCCTCGCACCGCCGAGCGCCCCGTCGAGGCCGCGGGGGCTTGTGTTGTTCCAACACAAGCCCCGTCGCCGGCCCTCAGGACACGATGCTGATCA
>DASUOK010000055.1:0-6842 GCA_036276675.1 Gaiellaceae bacterium
AAGGCGAAGCTGTTGCAGTCGGCGGCGCCGTCGTTGCGCGCCTCGGCCGTCGCGATCGGGTGCCAGGCGCGGCTGCTGCCGGGGAGCTGCACCGGCGGCAGCACGGCCCGGCCGCCGACGCGCACCTGCCACGTGTCCCGGGCGGTCTCGACCACGGCCAGCACGTACGACGTGCCCGGCAACGCCTCGCCGAGCTCGCCGTAGGCGCGCGGCTCTCCCGGACGCATCCATTCGTAGTAGAGGCGGAGCCCACGTCCCGGGACCGCGTTCACGCCGACCTGGATCCATTCGGGCTCGCCGTTGGGCCCGGCATCGCGCCCGCCGACGCCGATCCACGCCGCCACGTGACCGCTCGCGACGGTCGGCTCGACGAGCGGTGTGAGGACGGTGCGGATGCCGTGTGTGCGCACGGAGCTCCGGACGCCGGCGTACGCGTACGCGGCGTCCGCGCACGTCGCCGTCGTGTCGGCCGTCGCCGCTGCAGTCGAGGAGGCGACGAGAGCCGCCGCGGCGAGCGCGATCACGATTCGCACACGCGTGCGTATCGGCAGCGACCGCGGTGAGGACGAGCCTCCGATCCGGGGAAGCTACTGCGCCCGTCGCGGCCGTCCAAGCCGGGGACGTACGTGTGGGCGGCTTTACGAGGCGGACTACGCCGTGCAGATCGCCTGCGCGGTGACGGTCATGGTGTTGCCGCCGCCGAGGTTGGCGATCGCGACGACGCCGACCGCCGTCCACGTCGTGGCGCTGGACGCGTAGGAGGTGACCAGTGCCGCGCGCTCCTTCTGGTTGGCGGTCGTCGTGACCTGCGCGCCGCCGCCGAGCAGCACGGTGCCCGCGGGGCAGCTCGCGGTCGCAGTCGTCAGGGTGTTCCGGGTGGCGTTGGCGGCCGAGGTCGCCGAGCCCGTCACGCGTTGAGAGCTCGTCGGGCCTGCAGGTCCCGCCGGACCGGCCGGCCCTGTGGGTCCCGTCGCTCCGGCCGGTCCTGCAGGTCCCGCAGCTCCCGTAGGTCCAGCCGGGCCAGCCGGTCCTGAGGCGCCGTCGGCGCCCCCCGGCCCGGGCGGCCCCGCCGGCCCCGCTGGTCCGGTCGCCCCGGTGGCTCCGGCGGGCCCTGCGGCGCCGTCGGCGCCGGTGGCCCCGGCCGGCCCGGTCGCCCCGGTGGCTCCGGCGGGTCCAGTCGCGCCGGTCGGCCCCGCGGGGCCGGGGTTCCCCTGCGCTCCGGCGGCCCCGTCGGCACCCGCGGGTCCCTGCGCGCCGGCAGCACCGGCAGCTCCCGCAGGTCCGATCGGTCCGCGCTGTCCGACAGCGCCGCGCCGGCCGGCAGCGCCTCGTTCACCACTCGGGCCGGTCATGTTCCAGGTGGCTCGGCGCTCGGTGCCTCTCTCGCATCCCTCGTTCGCACGAACCAGCCGGAGCCGGAACGTGAGCACGTCGTAACAGGCCGCATACACGCCGGTGGCGGACGGGATACCGGGGAAGCGGGTGCGACTGTCCGAGCCCGGGGACGGGGCGCCGCCTGCGACCGCCGAGCCGAGGAGCGCGACGAGCCCGCCTGCCGCCACCAGTACCGGCACGAGTCGCCTCCGCCTCGTGTCGGGTGTCATCCGTCGTCCCCTTCGCTGCTGGTGATCGACTCGCGCAGGCGCGTCTCCTTCGGTGCCGAGAACCTTACGGAGTGCGTCGGCTGAGCGTCAGCGCGCCGAGCGCGAGTGCGAGCGCGATGCTCCCCGACAGCACTGCGACGTCGAGCCACAGCTCGGTATCGAGGTCGCCGATCTGCGTCGCCCGCTCGAGCGCGTCGTAGGCGTACGTGAGCGGCAGCACTGCGGACGCCCACTCGAGCACCTCCGCCATCCGCTCGCGGGGGACGAGCAGGCCACCGAGCAGGAGCTGGGGGATGACGACCGCCGGCATGAACTGCACCGCCTGGAACTCCGTCGAGGCGAACGCGCTCAGGAACAGCCCCAGCGCCATCCCGAGCAGCGCGTTTCCGACCGCCAGCACGACGACGAGCCACACCGGCCCCGCTGTGTCGAGACCGAGCAGGCCGAAGGCGACACCCGCCGTGAGCGTCGCCTGCACCGTCGCGAGCAGCGCGAAGGCCAGCGCGTAGCCGAGCAGCAGGTCGAGCTTGCCGAGCGGCATCGACATCAGCCGCTCGAGCGTGCCGCCCGTGCGCTCGCGCAGCATCGCGATCGAGGTGACGAGGAACATCGAGATGAACGGGAAGAGCCCGACCAGTGGCCCGCCGACGCGGTCGAAGGTCGCCTCCTGCCCGTCGAAGACGTAGCGGAAGAGCGTCAGCAACACGGGCGGCACGACGAGGACGAGCGCGAGCGTGCGCCGGTCGTGCCGCAGCTGGCGCAGCACGCGCGCCGCCGTCGCGAGCGTGATGCGCGGGCTCACGACGCCTCCCTCGCCTCCGCGAGCGCCAGGAAGGCGCCCTCGAGGTCGCGTGCGCCCGTCCGCTCGAGCAGTGCGCCCGGCGGCCCCGTCGCGACGACGCGGCCCTCCCGCATCAGCACGAGCTCGTCGCAGCGCTCCGCCTCGTCCATCACGTGGCTCGACACGAGCAGCGTCGTGCCGGTCTCCGCCAGCCGGTGGAAGGTCTCCCAGAGATCGCGCCGGAGCACGGGGTCGAGGCCCACGGTCGGCTCGTCGAGCACGAGCACGTCCGGCTCGCCGAGGAGCGCGGCGGCGAGCGACACGCGCGACATCTCCCCGCCGGAGAGCGTGCGGACGAGCTGGCCGGCGTGCGGGCCGAGGTCGACCGTCGCGATCGCGCTCTCCACCCGCCCGGTTGCCACGCCGAGCACGCTGGCGAAGTAGCGCAGGTTCTCGCGGACGGTCAGGTCCCCGTACACCGACGGCGCCTGCGTGACGTAGCCGACCCGGTGGCGCAACACGGGTGCGCCCGCGCTCTCGCCGAGCACCGTGACGGTGCCGGCCTCCACCTGCTGCACGCCCACGATCGCGCGCATGAGCGTCGTCTTGCCGGAGCCGCTCGGGCCGAGCAGGCCCGTGACCGTGCCCGCGGCGACCGTGAGCGACAGGTCCGGCAGGACGAGTGACCCGCCGCGGCGGACGCGGAGCCCCGAGACCGAGATCGCGGTAGAATTCAGCACGCGATGAATTCTACAGACGGTGAATTCGCTGCGCAACCGCGGCGGAGCGGCCGGCGGCCGGGCAGAAGCGGCGCGCGCGCGGCGATCGCGGCGGCCGCCGGCGCGCTCTTCGCCGAGCGCGGCTACGACCGTACGAGCCTGCGCGCGATCGCCGGTGCGGCCGGCGTCGACCCCGCCCTCGTGACGCACTACTTCGGCTCGAAGCAGCGGCTCTTCGTCGAGGTGACCCAGCTGCCGGTCGACCCGGAGCTCGTCGTCGCGCAGCTGCTGGACGGGCCTCAGGAGGAGGCCGGTCGCCGGCTGGCCCAGTTCCTCGTCGGCGTGCTCGAGAGCCCCGACGGCCGCGCGCGCGTCACCGGGCTCGTCCGCTCGGCGGCGTCCGCTCCCGAGGCGGCGGCGCTGCTGCGGCAACTGATCGAGACGCGGCTCGTCGGCCCGATCGCCGGCGCCCTCGGCACCGACCGCCCGGAGCTGCGCGCGACGCTCGTCGGCACGCACGTCGTGGGGCTCGTGATGGTGCGGCTCGTCGTCGGCGTCGAGCCGCTCGCGTCGGCGCCGGCCGCCGAGATCGTCTCCGCGCTCGCGCCCGTCCTGCAGCACTACCTGACGGGGCCGCTCGACGCACCCGCCGGGCGGCTCTAGAGGTACCCCACCTACGCGAGCCCCTTCTCGCGCAGCTCCGCCAGCGCGGCGTCCGACTTCTCGAGCTCGAGCCCCATGCCCGCCAGGATCCTGGGCGCCTTGGTGAACTGCACGTCGGCATAGGCGACGACCTGCACCTGGTTCCCCCACGGGTCGCGGAAGGAGTTGCCGCCGAAGATCTCGACGCCCGCCGCGCGCGCGGCGTCGAGAACCGCGCCGCGGTCGTCGACCACGAGGCCGACGTGGCGCTGGGCGTCGGGCTCGGCCGAGCCGCCCTCCATCAGGGCGAGGAACTGGTCGCCCAGGTCGACGAAGGCCGCCCCCGGCAGCCGCCCGCGCAGCTCGACGTCGAACAGACGGCCGTAGAAGGCGAGCGCCTCGTCGACGGAGCCGACCTCGAGCGCGACGTGGTTCATACCGACCGCTCTCGCCACCCTCGCAGCGTACGCCACCGGGTGTGGCACGGGCCGGAGCCGGCGTCAGCGGCTGCGGACGAAGGCGACGATGTCGGCGCGCGAGTGCAGGCCGCGCTTGCGCTGCGCGCGGGCGCGGTTCCCCTCGATCGTGCGCAGCGACACGCCGAGCTCCCGCGCGATCTCGCGGTTGGTCAGGCCCACGGCGACGAGCTCCAGCACGCGCTGCTCGCGCCGCGTGAGCGAGCCCGTCCGCGCCGGCGGCAGGTTGTCCGCGGCGAGGCTGGCGCCGAGGCTCGGGTCGAGGTACCTGGCACCGCGCTCGATCTCGTCGAGCGCGTGGCTGAGCTCCAGCGGGCCGCCCTCCTTGGAGACGTACCCGTCCGCGCCGGCCGAGAAGGCGTCCCGGACGTCGCGCGCGTCGCCGTGGAGCGCGAGCACGACGATCTTCGCGTCGGGCGCGGCAGCGTCGAGCGCCGGGATCGCGGACACCGGCCTGCGGCCCTCCAGATCGCTGTCGAGCAGGATCAGGTCGGGCTCGCAGGAGCGGGCGGCCTCGACCGCCGTGTCGACGTCTCCTGCCTCGCACACGCGCACGTCGTGGCCCCGCTCGCGGAGGACGCACGCGATGCCCTTGCGCACGAGCGGCTCGTCGTCGATGACGAGCACCCGCACGACCCCGTTCTCTCCGTTCCGGCTCACGGCCTCTCCTCTCGGCGCCCATCGTCGCCCACGCGCGCCCGGCCGGCATCCGGGTGTTCCGCGTCGGCGTTGCGGGCTTCCCGCAATCGGGTGTCGCGAGGAACCGGAGCCCGACCTCCGGTGTAGAACCCACGAGTGGTGAGCCGGCCACCGACAGAGGACGAGCTCGTCGAACGGGCCCGCCGCGGCGACGGGGCGGCGTTCGGGGCGCTCGCCCGCGACCACCAGGAGCTCGCCTTCCGCACCGCGTACCTGATCACCCGCAACGCCGCCGAAGCCGAGGACGCCGCGCAGGCGGCGCTCGTGAAGGCCTACTACGCGCTGCCGCGCTTCCGCCGCGGCGCGCCGCTGCGCCCCTGGCTGCTCGCGATCGTCGCGAACGAGGCGCGCAACCGGCTGCGCTCGGGCGCGCGACGCGAGTCGCTCGCGCTGCGGTCGGCCCACGAAGCTCCCGCGGGGGACGCGGCTCCGTCCCCCGAGGGGGCCCTGCTCGCGGCCGAGGAACGCGCGGGGCTGCTGGCCGCGCTCGACTCGCTCGCGGCCGACGACCGCCTCGTCCTCTCGTGCCGCTACCTGCTCGAGCTGAGCGAGGAGGAGACTGCGACGGTGCTCTCGCTGCCCCGTGGCACGGTGAAGTCCCGCACCTCGCGTGCGCTGGGGCGGCTGCGGCAGCGACTGGAGGTGACGGCGTGAGCGAGCTCGAGCTGCGGCTGGCGTCCCTCGCCGACGCGATCGATTACCCGGCCACGCCCGACCTGGCTGCGTCGGTCGATGACGCGCTCGCATCTCGACCGCGCCGCCGGCTCCGGCTGCGCCCGCTCGCCGTCGCGCTGGCGGTCGCGCTCGCGGTCGCGGCGGGCGTGCTCGCCTCGTCCCCGGGAGCCCGCAGCGCCTTCCTCGAGCTCTTCCGGCTCCAAGGTGCGACGGTGACGCGGCTGGTGTCGCTGCCGCAGGTCGAGCTCGTCGCTCCCGACCTGGGGGAGCGAGTGAGCAGGGAGGAGGCCGAGCGGCGGGTCGGCTTCGAGTTGCTCGCGCCCGCCGGCTGGGGCCGGCCCGACGCGATCCACGTCCGCGACGGCCGGGTCGCGTCGCTCGTCTACGGCCCCGCCGAGCGGCCGCGCCTCGTGCTCTCCCAGCTCGACGGCTCGGTCTGGGACGGCTTCCTCAAGAAGGCCGCGGGGGGCGGCACGCGCATCGAGGAGGTCACCGTCGGCGGCGAGCGCGGCCTCTTCGTCTCGGGTGACGAGCACTACGTCATGTACCTGTCGGAGGGTCGCGTGCTCGACGAGCGCACCTCGCTCGCCGGCAACGTGCTGCTCTGGAACCGAGGCCCGCTGCTCCTACGGCTCGAGGCGGACGTCTCGCGCGACGAGGCGCTCGAGCTGGCGGAGGAGGTCGGCTAGGGACCCGATCCGCGCCGGCCGGTGTAGACCGGGTGACAGCTTTCCCGAAGGAGGTCCGGATGAAGAGATTCCTGCTCGTCGCCCTCGCCGCCGCGGTGCTCGCGCCCGCGGCCGCCGCAGGCGGCTGGGCCACGGTCGGCCTGGGCTCGCTGCCGCCGAGCGACCTGGAGGCGGGCGGCACCTGGGCGGTCGACCTGACCGTCCTCCAGCACGGCGTCACGCCGCTCGAGGGCGTGCAGCCCCAGGTCACGCTGCTCGCCGAGGACGGCACCGTCGGCGGCTCGTTCGCCGCGACACCGACGGGCGAGCCGGGTGTCTACCACGCGGAGGTCCGCTTCCCGGCCGCGGGGACGTGGCGCTACGAGATCAACGACGGCTTCAGCCGGACGCACACGTTCAAGCCGGTCGAGGTCGGCCCGCTCTCCTCGCCGTCCTCGTTCCCGACGCTGCCGGTCGGTGGCGCCGCGCTCGCCCTCCTGCTCGGGACGGCGCTCGTGCTCTACCTGCGGCGGCTCCGCCAGGCACCGCAGCCGGCGCCGCTCGGCCGCTCCTAGCCC
>DASUOK010000056.1:0-4600 GCA_036276675.1 Gaiellaceae bacterium
ACCGACATGGAGCTCTCGCTGCGGACGACGCTCGAGGCAGAGGTCGAGGGCGACGGTGCCGTGGTCATCCCGGGGAAGCTGCTCGTCGATCTGGCGCGGCTGCTGCCGGCGAACGACGTCACGGTCGACTACCGGCCGCAGGAGGGCGTCGCGCAGATCACCTCCGGCAGCGCGAGCTACCGCCTCAACATCTACGGCGCCGAGGACTTCCCGCGGCTGCCCGCCGTCGACGCGCAGCTGCACGCGATCGACCGCGAGGCGCTGCTCGAGACGATCGACCGGGTGGCACGCTCCGCCTCGCGTGACGAGTCGCGCCCGGTGCTGACGGGCATCCTCGTCCGGTTCGAGGGCGGCAAGCTCGTCATGGTCGCGACCGACTCGTACCGGCTGTCCGTCAAGGAGACACCGTTGGCCGAGGCCGCACCGGAGCTGGAGGCGATCATCCCCGCCCGGGCGCTCCAGGAGCTGACCCGGCTCGCGGCCGGCGACAGCATCGAGCTCGGCGTGCAGGAGAACCACGTCGTCTTCGGCACGAAGCTGCCCGGCGGCGGCGAGGCCTGGCTGACGACGCGCCGGATCGACGGCCAGTTCCCGAACTACCGCCAGCTGCTCCCGGAGAGCTTCGAGATCGAGCTGACGGTGGCCCGGGCGGAGCTCTACGACGTCGTCCGCCGTGTCTCCGTGATGGCGCAGCGCAACTCGCCGCTGCGGCTCCGCTTCGCCGAGGGCGAGCTGACGATCTCCGCGCAGACCCAGGACGTGGGCGAGGCACGCGAGTCGCTGCCGGTGCCGTACGGCGGGGAGGAGTTCACGATCGGCTTCAACGCGGAGTTCCTGCGTGACGGCGTCGACTCGATCTCGGGCGACGACGTGCGGTTGAAGCTGATCAACCCGCTGCGGCCGGCGATCCTCGAGGACCTCGCCGGCGACTTCACGTACCTGATCATGCCGATCCGGCTGGCCGGCTAGCTGATCGTCGCCCGGGTCTCGCTGCGCGACTTCCGCTCGTACGCCCGCCTCGAGCTCGAGCTCGCTCCGGGGCTCGTGCTCGTGACCGGCCCGAACGGGGCCGGCAAGACGAACCTGCTCGAAGCGCTGCACGTCGGCACGCAGGGCTTCTCGCCGCGGACGCGGGCCGACGCGCAGCTGGTGCGGATCGGCGCCGCGGGCGCGCGGGTGGCGCTCGAGGGCACGCGCGGCGAGCGTGCGTTGCGGCTCGAGGTCTCGCTCCGCGGCCAGGAGGGGAAGCGCGCGAAGCTGAACGGAGCACCGCTGCGCTCGGCGGAGCAGCTGCGCTCGGAGGTCTCGACGCTGGTCTTCACACCGGACCGGCTGGCGGTCGTGAAAGGTGGGCCGGCGGCACGCCGCGCCTACTTCGATCGCGCGCTCGGCCGCCTGTTGCCGAGCCGGGCGGCGTTGCCGGTGGAGTACGCCGCGGCGGTGGGGCAGCGGAACGCCGCGCTCCGCCGCACGGCGCTCGGGCTCTCGACCCGTGCGGCGGTGGCGCCGTGGACCGAGCAGGTGGCCGCCCTCGGCGCAGAGCTCGTCGGCGCCCGGCAGGAGGCGATCGCCCTGCTCTCGCCGGCCTTCGCCGTGCGCGCGGACGAGCTCGGGCTGCCGGCCGCGAGCCTCGACTACGCCGGCGAGCCGCCCTCGACGGCGCTCCTGGAAGCACGGCTCGAGCGCGATGTCGAGCGGGGCGTCACGGGCCTGGGGCCGCACCTGGACGACGTGAGCGTGCGCTCGGCGGGCCGCGACCTGCGCACCTTTGGCTCGCAGGGCGAGCAGCGGCTCGCGGTCCTGTCGCTCCTGCTGGCGGAGTCGGAGGTGATCGCCGAGCGGCACGGCACGCCACCGCTCGTCCTCCTGGACGACGTCCTCTCGGAGCTCGACGCGACCCGCCGGCTGACGCTCGCCCGGCGGATCGGTGAGTCGGGCCAGACGATCGTCACGGCGACGGGCGCGGAGGCGCTCCCGCTCGAGCCCGCCCAGCTGCTCGAGGTCACCCCCGGCCGGGTCGAGCTCGCGTGATGGAGCGTCTCGATCGCAGCATCCGCGGCGAGCTCGGCCGCTTCGCGCCCGGGGACGACGACCCGCACTGGGGGAGCATGGTCGCGATCGTGCAGGGCTGGCCGGCCGCGGTCGGCGAGATGGTCGCCAAGAACGCCTGGCCCGCGCGCCTCGCCCGCGACGGGACGCTGCTCGTCCACACGAGCTCCTCGACCTGGGCGTTCGAGCTCGACCGGATGGGGGCGGAGATCCTCGACCGGCTTCGGGCCGAGGCGGGTGAAGGCGCCCCGCCCTCGCTCCGGTTCGTCCCGGGACCGATCCCCGAACCGGCCGCCGAGAGCCCGGAGCGAGGCCGGCCGCCCGGCCCCGTCGCCACCGACGAGGACTGGGCCGCCGCGGCCGCCGCCGCCGCCGCGATCGAGGACGAAGAGCTGCGCGGGCTCGTCGCCAGAGCCGCCGCGGCGAGCCTGGCGAGAGCCCGGAGCGGAGCCCGATCCGACCGCCGTTTCTGATACACTTCCTCGTGCCCGCAAACGGCTTATTTGCAGGGCTTTTTTGCTGAAAGGAACCTTTGGCCGAAACGACCTACACCGCAAAGGACATCCAGGTCCTCGAGGGCCTCGAGCCCGTGCGCCTGCGACCGGGCATGTACATCGGCTCGACCGGCCCGCGCGGCCTCCACCACCTCGTGTACGAGGTCGTCGCCAACTCGGTCGACGAGGCGATGGCCGGTCGCAACGAGCGGATCGAGGTCACCCTCCACCCGGACAACTCGGTGACCGTCAAGGACTGGGGCTCCGGGATCCCGGTCGACGCGATGGCCGACACGGGGGAGTCGGCGCTGACGGTCGTGCTGACGAAGCTGCACGCCGGCGGCAAGTTCGGCGGCGACGGCTACAAGGTCTCGGGCGGCCTCCACGGCGTCGGCGTCTCCGTCGTCAACGCCCTGTCGGAGCGACTCGTCGCCGAGGTGCGCCGCGACGGCAAGGTGCACCGCCAGGAGTTCATCCGCGGTGTGCCTCTCGGCGACGTCGAGATCGTCGGCGCTGCCGCCAAGGGCGACACCGGCACGACGATCGAGTTCCTCCCCGACGCGGAGATCTTCGAGGACGTCGACTTCTCCAGTCAGACGCTGGTCCATTTCCTGCGCGAGACGGCCTTCCTCACGAAGGGCCTCAGGATCGGGCTCCTCGACGAGCGCGAGGGCGAGGACCGGCAGGAGTTCCACGCCGAGGGCGGGATCAAGGACTTCGTCGCCTACGTGAACGACTCCAAGGAGCCCGTCCACAAGCACATCGTCTACCTCGAGGGGGAGAACAGCGACGGCGCGGTCGAGGTGGCGATGCAGTGGAACACCTCCTACGTCGAATCGGTCTTCTCGTTCGCGAACAACGTCAACACGCACGAGGGCGGCACGCACCTCTCCGGCTTCCGCTCCGCGCTCACGGGCACGCTCAACCGCTACGCGCGCGACAAGGGGCTGCTGAAGGAGAAGGAGGACAACCTCGAGGGCGAGGACGTGCGCGAGGGCCTCGCGGCGGTGATCTCCGTCAAGCTGCGCAACCCGCAGTTCGAGGGCCAGACGAAGACGAAGCTCGGCAACCCGCCGATCGAGAGCCTCGTCAAGCAGGTCGTCAACCAGCGGCTCGCCGAGTTCCTCGAGGAGAACCCGCAGGACGCGCGCCAGATCGTGAGCAAGGCGATCTCAGCGCAGCGCGCGCGCCAGGCGGCGCGGAAGGCGCGCGAGCTCACGCGGCGCAAGAGCGCGCTCGAGAGCATGTCGCTGCCGGGCAAGCTCGCGGACTGCTCGATCAAGGACCCGGAGGCGGCCGAGCTCTTCATCGTCGAGGGCGACTCCGCCGGCGGCTCGGCCAAGATGGGGCGCGACCGCACCTATCAGGCGATCCTGCCGCTGCGCGGCAAGATCATCAACTCCGAGAAGAACCGGATCAACAAGGTCCTCTCGAACAACGAGATCCAGGCGATGATCACGGCGATCGGGACGTCGCTCGGCGAGGAGTTCGACATCGCCAAGCTGCGCTACCACAAGGTGATCGTGATGACGGACGCCGACGTCGACGGCTCGCACATCCGCACGCTGATCCTGACGTTCCTGTACCGCCAGATGCCCGAGCTGATCGACCGCGGCCACGTCTTCATCGCAGTCCCGCCGCTCTACAAGGTCAAGCTCGGCAACCAGGAGTTCTACTTCGAGAAGGACGCCCAGCTCGAGGACCTGCTCGTGCGCGAGCGTGTCGTCGAGCTCGAGATCGTCTCCCGCGCCGGCACGGCGGTGAAGCTCTCGGAGCCGAGGTGGCGCCGCTTCGTCAGCGCGCTCGCCGAGTTCGAAGGCTGGCTCGCGCGGCTCCGGGCCGACTACGGCGCCGCCGCCGCCGACTTCATGGTCACGCACCGTCTGGTCGAGACCGACGTGGGCTCGATCGGGGATCTCGACGACGCGGTCGTCGCGTCGATCGACAACGGCTACGCGCTGACGATCCTCGGCCGCGGCGAGGGGACGATCGAGGTCAAGGTCGTCGAGACCGAGACGAGCGCCGCCACGCACATCACCGTCCCGGCCGAGCTGTTC
>DASUOK010000057.1:0-9010 GCA_036276675.1 Gaiellaceae bacterium
CGGCTCGAGCTCGAACAGGAGCTGGCCGAACTCGACCGGCTGTCCGTTCTCGACGTGGATGGCGGCGACACGGCCCGGCCCGTCGGCCTTCAGCTCGTTGAACAGCTTCATCGCCTCCAGCAGGCAGAGCGTCTGGCCCGCCGCGACCACGTCGCCGACCTCGACGTACGGCGGCGCCCCCGGCTCGGAGCGGCGGTAGAAGACACCCACCATCGGCGACTCGACCCGGATCATGGCCCCGGCGGGCGCGGGGACGACGGGTGGCTCGGCGGGCTCCTCGTCGGCGAGCGGCGCGAGCACCGGCAGCGGCGGCTGCTCGTCGCGGCGCCGGACGGACACGCGCATCCCCTCGTCCTCGATCTCGACCTCGGCGACGCCGCTCTCCTGCACGATCCGCACGAGCTCCCGGATGCGCTCGGCCCGTGTCTGCTCGAGGCCGCCGCCGCTGAGGGCGTCGTCGCGCGAGTGGCGGGCGCGGATCGTCCGCAGCAGCGTCTCGGCCTCGTCGCCGAAGAGCGCGATCAGGACGAGCTCCTCCTCGCTCGCCGCGAGGCCCTCCGCCTCGGCGCGGACGTCCTCGGCGCTCGGCGGGTCGTCGTCGAGCGGGACCCCGTCGGTGAGCAGCGCGACGGCGCGGGCGATCGTGGGGTCGATCTCGCCCGGCGGGGCGCCGTAGCGGCCCTGGACGAGCGCGCGGAACTCGTCCACGACGTTCCCGTAGCGGCGGGCCGAGAGCACGTGGATCAGCGCCTGGGAGGCGAGGATCTGGCCGATCGGCGCGGCGAGCGGCGGCCAACCCGCCTCGGCGCGAATCTGCTGCAGCTCCTCGATCACCTCGAGCAGCCGGTCGTCGGCGGCGTGTGCGCGCAGGTGCGTGTCGAGCGCGGCGACGAGGCCGGTGGGCAGGTCGAACTCGGCCGCGCGGACGGCGATGCGCGGCGCCAGCGGCGCCACGGGCTCGTCGCCGATGTGCTCGTCGACGAGATCGGAGGCCTCCCAGAGTCGGTCGACGTCGATCCCGGTCGGCAGCCCCATTCCCTCCAGCGCCGAGGCGAGCGCCTCGCCCGAGACCCGGTGCAGGGTGAGCGCGACGGGATAGACGGCCGTGGCGACGATGTCCGCACCGGCGCGTGCGGCCTCGAGCGCCGCCGCGAGCCCGCTGCCGGAGGCGCCCTGGCAGTAGAGCCCGACCGGGAGCCCGGACGCCGCGGCGACGCGGGTCACGAGGTCGTGGGCCCGGTGGGGCTCGAGGCCGCCCGTGGGGTCGTGGATCAGCGCCCGCGTCGCGCCGAGCTCCGGCAGCTTCGCGGCCTGCTCCACGATCGCGTCGGCCTCGCCGGTGCGGCCGGGGCTGTAGACGAGACCCGCGTGGAACTCCCCGCCCGCGCCGACGATCGCCTCGCCGGCCTCCCGCAGGTTCGAGACGTCGTTGAGCGGGTCGTGCAGGCGGAAGACGTCGATCCCGTTCTCCGCGGCCGAGGAGACGAAGCGGCGGATGAAGTCGGTGCCGACGGGCCGCGAGCCGACGAGGAAGCGGCCGCGCAGCGCGAGCCCGAGCGGGGTCTTCGTCCGCGCCCGCAGCGCGCGGATCCGCTCCCAGGGGCTCTCGACCCCGCGCCGTACCGCCGTGTCGAAGACGCCGCCGCCGGAGACCTCGAGGCAGGCGTAGCCGGCGCCGTCCAGCACCTCGGCGAGCCGCAGCAGCTCCGCGGTGGGAACGCGCCCCGCCAGAGGCTCCTGCGAGAGCAGGCGGATGGTGGTGTCGACGAGCCGCGGCACGGGGGAGAGCCTAGTTGCTTCGGGCCCCGAACCGGCACTGACGTTCCTGGCGAGAGGGCGGCGGAGCCGGGCTCCGCCCGGCCGGAGCCGACCGGCCAGGGACGTCAGGCCCGCGAGATGTAGCGGCCGTCGCGGGGGTCGACCTTGACGCGGTCGCCCACGTTGACGAAGAGCGGCACCTGGACGACGGCGCCCGTCTCGAGCGTGGCCGGCTTCGTCACGTTCGAGACCGTGTCGCCCTTGACGCCCGGCTCCGTGTCCGTCACCGACAGCTCGATCGACCCGGGCAGCTGCACGCCGCTCGGCTTGCCGCCCACGAACAGGAGCTGCATCGTGCTGGACGGTTGCATGTACGGCAGCTCGGCCTCGAGCGAGGCGTGCGGCAGCGAGAGCTGCTCGTAGGTGGCCTCGTCCATGAAGACGACCTCGTCGCCCGAGTCGTACAGGTACTGCATGTTCTTCACTTCGGTGTAGACGCGCGGGAACTTCTCGCCGGCGCGGAAGGTCTTGTCGACGACCGCCCCCGAGTCGACGCTCTTCAGCTTCGTGCGCACGAAGGCTCCGCCCTTGCCCGGCTTCACGTGCTGGAACTCGAGCACGCGCCACACGGAGGAGTCGACCTCGATGTGCATGCCGTTCTTGAGCTCGTTCGTGGAGACGACGTCGGCCACAGCGCGCCAGTCTAGCCCCCGTCGTCGACCTCGAGCCGCTCGATCCGGGCGCTGCCGTCGTCGTCGAGGTCGACGACGGCGAAGACCTCCCCGCTCCCGATCGCGGTCTCGATCTCGCGCGCGCGCTCCGCGCTCGCGAAGTACGTCTCGATCCCGTACTCGACCCCCACGCGCTCGCCCGGCTCGGCGTCGCTCCGGGCGCGCCCGCAGATCGCGACCTCGCCGACGGGGTCCGGCAGGCCGCGATCGCCGCTCCAGCCCCCGCCCCGCTCGGTGAGCTCGACGCAGACGCGATCGCCACGGTCGACGCCGAAGACCGTCTGCACGCTCGAGATCTCGTACCTCAGGACGACGAAGTTGCCGCGGAAGACGTCGAGCGGGTCGACGGGCTGTGCCCGGAGACGGATCTCGCGACCGAAGGCGAGATCGGCGGCGGCGAGGCCGGCCAGCGCGAGCGGCACCGCGAGCTGCGCCAGCACGGCGACGAGCAACACGACGCGGCGCCGGTGCGTCACGCGTCCATCCTGGCGAGCAGCCGCTGGCGCTGCCGCTCGAGCCCCCACGCGATCGCAAGGACGAGGATGCCGGCGAGGATCAGCCCCAGCGAGCGCGGGAGCGCCGACCAGAAGACGTCGAAGTACCGGGCCACCAGGTCGATCGCGACGAGGGCGACGCCGAGGTTGACGAGCCACGGCTCGTCGTTCAGGTAGCCCGAGAGGATCGCCCCCAGCGCGAGCGCGGCGAAGACGAGGTTGAACAGGAGCGCGTAGAGATCGCCGCTGCCGCCGGCGAAGACCCCGATCAGCAGGAGGGCGACGGCAACGGCGAAGACCGCGGCCTCCCCGCGGCCGCTCCGGCGCGCGCCCAGCGCGAGCGCGACGGCGCTCGCGAGCGCGACCGCCGCGACGAGGAGCAGCGCCGCCTGCAGCCAGCCGTCGAGGCTGCGGCCGGCGCTCCCGAGCTCGTCCGACGCCTCGGAGAACGTGAAGACGAAGAGCCCGGCCGCTGCGATCAGCAGGCCCAGGCGGCGGCCGGCGACCGCGAGGCGGGTCTCGGTCAGCCACGCCGCCCGGATCCGCTCCAGCGCGACGGTGCCGAGGCCGTAGAGCGCGCCCCCGTAGAGCACCGCGAGCACGGCGAGCGCCGTCGCGTCCTCGCCCGAGCCCTCGAGCGCCGTCCCGGCCTCGAAGCCGACCCAGGCGGTGAAGATGAGCAGGGCCGCGACGGCGACCGCCGGCGAGCGGACCGCGAGTGCGACGACGGCAGCCGCGGCCGACCAGACCAGGAGCGCGAGTGGGTCGTGCGCCTCGACGTTGTACATCTGGCCGACGAGGAAGAGCGCCGCGCCGAAGAGGAGGACGCCCAGCAGGTACAGCGCCTCCCCGACGCGCGGCAGCCGCCCGGTGCGGTCACGCAGCTCGTAGCCCGCCGCGTACGCGCCGCCGACCGCCGCCGTGATCAGCGCGAGGCGCAGGCCGTGGCTCATCGCCTCCCAGTTCGCGGCGAGGAAGCCGATCACGCCGAAGCCGACGGCAGCGGCCCCCACGACGGCGAGCGCGGAGGCGGCACGGCCGCGCGGCTCCTCCCGCACGGCTGCCGCCCCCTCGTAGCGTCCGCGCAGCGCCGCGGCCTGCTCGGCGGTGATCAGCCCCTCGGCGACCCAGCGCTCGCTCTCGCGACCGAGCCGCTCGGCGAAGGTGGGCTCGGCCATCGCGCGGACGCTACCGCAGCTATCCGACGGTGACGAGCTCCTTGCCGACGTGCGTGAGGCGCTCGCGGCCGCCGTCGGTGATCAGCACCAGATCCTCGATCCGGACGCCCGCGACGCCGGGCAGGTAGATGCCGGGCTCGCAGCTGAGCACGTTCCCGGGCTCCAGCGTGTCGGTCGACTCCGGCCGGGCGGCGGGCGCCTCGTGCACCTCCAGCCCGACGCCGTGGCCGAGGCCGTGGCCGAAGTGCTCGCCCCAGCCGGCCGCCGCGATCACCTCGCGGGCACCCGCGTCGGCGGCGGCGCCGGTCGCGCCCGGCCCCATCGCCGCCAGCCCCGCGAGCTGCGCCTCGAGGCAGACCTCGTACATCCGCGCGAGCTCGTCCTCGAGGTCGCCGGTCGCGAACGTGCGCGTGCAGTCGGACGCGTAGCCGTCGACGCGGCAGCCGGCGTCGACGATGACGAGCGTGTTCGGCGGCACGGCGACGTCCCGGTTGTCGGAGTGAGGGCTCGCGCCGTTGTCGGCGGCCGCGACCATCGTGTCGAAGGAGAGCTCCGAGGAGCCGTGCTCGTGGAAGAGCTCGCGCACCCGCCACGCGAGCTCGATCTCGGTGCGCCCGACGAACGTCTCCTCGGCGAGCGCGCCGAAGACACGGTCGGAGATCGCCGCGGCCTCGCGCAGCGTCTCCAGCTCGGACGCCTCCTTGACGGCCCGGAGGCGCTCGACCAGGCCCTGCCGGGGCACCGCGTCGACGCCGCCGTCGCGCAGCTCCTGGAACGCGGCTGCGGTGAGGACGTGCGCCTCCACCCAGATCGTCCGCCCCGCCAGGCGGGTCGCCAGGTCCGACACGACGGCGCGCGCGGTCTGCTCGAAGCGGACGCCCTCGAGCGCGCTCGCCTTGCGGGCGTAGCGGAAGTCGGTGAAGACGGTCGCATCGCCGTCGGGATCGACGAGCAGCGCCGCGTTCGAGCTCGCGAGCCCGGTCAGGTAGCGGACGTTGACGGCGCTCGAGACGAGCAGCGGCTCGTCGAGCAGCGCCGCGAGGCGCTCGATGCGGCTCACGCCGCCGCCCCCGCCTCGACGAGGTACTCCAGGGCCTCGCGGTAGCCGTCCGGCCCCTTGCCGATGAAGCGCTTCGTCGCCAGGTCGGAGAGCACCGAGTGCCGGCGGAACTCCTCGCGGTTGAGGATGTCGGAGAGGTGCACCTCGAGCACGGGCACCGTGAAGAGCTCGACTGCGTCGCGGATCGCGTAGCTGTAGTGCGTCCACGCGCCAGGGTTGAGGATGACGCCGTCGGCCCAGTCGAGCGCGTCGTGGCACCAGTCCACGAACTGGCCTTCGTTGTTCGTCTGGCGGCAGCGGGTCGTCAGCTCCAGCTCCTTCGACCACTCGTAGATCCTGCTCTCGAGCTCCGCGAGCGAGAGGCCGCCGTAGAGCGACGGGTCGCGCCGCGCGAGCACGTCGAGGTTGACGCCGTTGAGGACTCCGACACGCACGGCGCGACTCTACCCCTCGATCAGCTCGTCGAGCGCCGCGCGCACGTCGGCCTCCGGGAGCGCGACGCCGAGGCGCGGCCTCCCCGGCGCGTCGAGCAGGACGAGTCTCACGGCGCCGTCCTGCGCCTTCTTGTCGCGCCGGAGCGCCGCCCACGCCCGCGCGCGGTCGACGCGCACGCGCTGCGGGCGGAGCTGCTCCTCGACGACGGCCGTGTCGAGGCCGGAGAGCCGCAGCGCCGCGAGCAGCCCGAGCGCGACGGCGCGGCCGTGCGGCAGCCTGAAGCCCGCCGCAGCCTCGAGCGCGTGCGCGAACGTGTGACCGAGGTTGAGCTGGTTGCGGTCGCCGCGGTCGTAGGGGTCGCGCAGGCACACGGCAGTCTTGAAGGTGGCACAGCGTGCGACGAGCTCGGGCCGCGGCAGCTCCCACAGCGTCTGGCCGGCGAGGAGGCCCGTTTTCACGACCTCCGCCAGCCCGTCCCGCCACTGCTCCTCGGCGAGCGTCTCGAGCAGCGCGGTGTCGATCAGCGTCCGGGCCGGCCAGTGGAAGGCACCGACGAGATTCTTGCCGGCCGGCAGGTCGATCGCCGTCTTGCCACCGATTGCCGCGTCCACCTGCCCCACGAGCGTCGTCGGCACGGCGACCCACGCGACCCCGCGGAGGTAGGTGGCCGCGGCGAAACCGACCGCGTCCGTCGTGCAGCCGCCGCCGACGGCCACGAGCGTGCCGGCGCGGTCCAGCCGCAGCTCCTCCCACAGCGCGGCGACGGCCGCGAGCGTCTTGGCCGCCTCGCCGCGCGGGAGCTCGTGCGTCGAGGCGAGGCGCGCGCCGACCGCGAGCTGCGCCTCCGCGCCCCAGATCCCTGCGACGTGCGCGTCGGAGACGAGCGCGGCGGCGCCGGAGCCGGGCAGCTCGAGACCCTCGAGCGCGCCGAGCTCCACTCCGCCCGCCGCGAGCACCACCTCGTCGGCGTCGCGCGCCCGCGCATCGGCGACATCGTCGTAGACGGGTACGCGCGCGGCGAACAGCTCGTGGAACGCCCCCTCAGTGCGAGCGAGCGGCCGCTCGGAGCTGCGCGCTCGCTCCCAGGCCGTCTCGGCGTCGACCTCCAGCAGCACGGTATGCGCCCGGCGCCGGAGCAGCCCGCGCGTCCGCTCCGAGAGCACGGCGCCGCCGCCGAGCGCGACGACGGCCGGCTCGCTCCCCTCGAGCACGTCGGCCGCGACTGCTTCCTCGACGGCACGGAAGGCCGCCTCGCCCCCGGAGAAGTGCTCCTGCACGGACCGCCCGCTGCGACGCTCGATCTCCGCGTCGAGATCGACGAAGGGCCGACCGAGACGCGCGGCCACATCCCTGCCCACCGTGCTCTTGCCCGCGCCCATGAAGCCCACGAGCGCGAGATGGCGCTCTAGGGCGTGCGGGACCACTCGATGCGCTCGAGGTAGGCGCGGTGCGCGGCGAGGAGGTCGGAGAGCGCGTCGCCGCCGAACTTCTCCTGCGCCGCCCGCGCGAGCTCCCACGCGACCGCCGCCTCCGCCACGACCGCGAGCGCCTCGACGGCCGCGACGTCGCTCCGCTCGACGAGCGCCTGCGCGGCCTCGCCCGTCGCGAGGTCGACCGAGTCGAGTGGGCGCATCAGCGTCGGCAGCGGCTTCATCGCGGCGCGGACGACGAGCTCCTCGCCGTTCGTCATGCCGGCCTCCACGCCGCCCGCGCGGTTGGAGCGGCGACGCCGTCCGGGCTCGATCTCGTCGTGCGCCTCCGAGCCGCGCCGCCGCGTGAGGGCGAACCCGTCGCCGATCTCGACCCCCTTCACCGCCTGGATGCCCATCAGCGCCGCCGCCAGGCGTGCGTCGACCCGGTCGTCCCGCGAGGCGTACGAGCCGAGCCCCGGCGGGAGCCCCGTCGCACGCACCTCGACGATCCCGCCGAGCGTGTCGCGATCCGCCTTCGCCGCGTCGATCGCCGCCCGCATCTCGTCTGCTCCCGTGGCGCCGCCGAGCTCGACCTCCCGTCCGGCGACGTCGATCCCGAGCTCGCGCAGGAGCGCCTTGGCGACGGCGCCGGCTGCCACGGTGACGGCGGTGTGACGGGCGCTCGCCCGCTCGAGCGCGTCGCGGACGTCCTCGTGGCCGTACTTGAGCGTGCCGGCGAGATCCGCATGACCCGGACGCGGGAGCGTCACGGGCTTCGTCCCCTTGCCCGACGGCTCGCCCTCGGGCGGCCACGGGCTCATTCCCCACGCCCAGTTCGCGTGGTCGCGGTTGCGGACGACGAGCGCGAGCGGCGTGCCGAGCGTGCGGCCGTGCCGCAGGCCCGCCAGCACGTCGACCTCGTCCTGCTCGAGCTGCTGGCGCGGGCTGCGCCCGTAGCCCTGCTGGCGCCGGCGGAGATCGGCGTCGATCGCCGCCCGGTCGAGGACGAGCCCGGCCGGGAGGCCGCTGACGATCGCGACGAGCGCGGGGCCGTGCGACTCCCCGGCGGTCGTCAGGGCGAGCGTCATGCGGACAAATCTACTGCGGCACGCATGACGGACACGGGCGCCGGCAGGCCGGTCCACAGCTCGAAGGCGGCCGCTCCCTGGGCGACGAGCACCTCCAGGCCGCCGACGACGTTCGCGCCTGCGGCGCGAGCCGCCGCAGCCGTCGCGGTCTCCGGGTACGGGAGATCCACGAGCGTCTGGCCCTGCGCGAGCGCGACGAGGACCTCGTCGCGCGCGCTCGTCGCGTTGACCACGAGGTCGGCGTCGCCGACCTCGGGCGGCCATTCGCCGCGCCTCGAGAAGACGCGCGCGTGCGGCAGCGCGTCGCGAAAGGCACGGGCCGAGCCGCCGTCGCCGACGATCGCCGCGCGCCGGGCCGGCAGGCCGGCGAGGATGGCGGTGTCGGTGGAGTGCCCCTCGACCCGGCCGTCGCGGAGCACGAGCGTGTTCACCGACAGGAGGTCGGTCTCGACGAGCTCGAGCGCGGCCACGGCCAGCTTGTGCGGTGCCGTGACGTTCGCGCCGGCGAAGCCGAGCGCCACGAGGCCGTGTACCGCCTCCTCGAGGCGCTCGGGTGGGACGTCGAGCGCGACGTAGCGGAGGTCGAGCCCGCAGGCCGCGAACGCGGCGTTCTGCATGGTCGGCGAGAGCGAGTGCGCGACGGGGTGGCCGAGCAGCCCCACCAGCCGCGTCGACGCCGAGCTCGTCAACGGCGCTCGAGGGACACGGGCTCAGCCGCAGCCGAAGCCGTACTCGCAGGCCTTGGCGTAGAACTCCGACTCGCTCGCGGTGAAGAAGTGGTGCACCTTGTCGGGCTTGCGCACGAAGAAGAGGTAGTCCACGTCGGCCGGCTTCGCCGCCGCCTGCAGCGACGG
>DASUOK010000058.1:0-5144 GCA_036276675.1 Gaiellaceae bacterium
TCCGTGCCGCCGAGCCAGCAGGTGCCGTCCTCCTGCACGCGGCGGACGACCTCCCGCGTCGTCTCGTCGTCGTCCCCGAAGCGCACCAGCACCTGGTTCAGGACGACGTCGTTGAGGATCTCGACCCCCGGTTCGGCGCCGAGGAGCGCCGCGAAGCTCCGCGCGTGCTCGCAGCAGCGGTCGACGAGGTCGGTGACGCCCTCACGCCCGAGCGCCCGCAGCGCCGCCCAGACGGCGAACCCTCGCGCGCGGCGGGACGACTCCGGCACCCAGTCCGACGGGCTGCGGCCGTCGGCCCTCTGCAGGTAGCTCGCAGCGACTGCCATCGCCTCGGCCTGCGCCTCCGGGTGCCGGCAGAAGACGACGCCGCAGTCGTACGGGACGTTGAGCCACTTGTGCGCGTCGAGTGCCCACGAGTCGGCGCGCTCGCAGCCTGCCACGAGGTGACGCAGGGCCGGGCTCGCGGCCGCCCAGAGGCCGAAGGCGCCGTCCACGTGGAGCCACGCGCCGGCAGCCTCGCACGCGTCCGCGATCGGGCCGAAGGGGTCGCACGCGCCGGTGTTGACGTTCCCCGCCTGCGCGCAGACGATCGCCGGCCCGTTGCCGGCCTCGAGCACGTCACGGAGGGCATCGGCACGCATCCGCCCCTGGTCGTCGGCGGCGACGAGCTCGAGGGAGCCCGTGCCGAGCCCGAGCAGCCGCAGCGAGCGGTCGATCGTGACGTGCCGCTCGGCGCCGACGAGCACGCGCAGGCGCGGCGCACCGTTCAGCCCGTCGCGGGCGACGTTCCAGCCCGCGCCGGCGAGCACGTGGCCCCGCGCTGCCGCGAGGGCGGTCGTGTTCGCACCCTGCGCGCCCGTGACGAAGCCGCTCGACACGCCTTCGGGCAGCCCGAGGACGTCCACGAGCCAGTCGGCCGCCACCTGCTCGAGCGCGGCCGCAACCGGCGACAGCACGACGGAGAAGCCGTTCTGGTCCCAGGCGGTCGCGAGCCAGTCCGCCGCCACCGCCGCCGGCAGTGCGCTGCCGATGACGAAGCCGAAGTAGCGTCCGGTCTGCGTGCCGACGACGCCCGGCTCGCCGCCGGCGATCAGCTCGGCGACGACGTCCTCGTCGGCCGTGCCCGTCTCGGGGAGCGGCCCGCCGAGCGCCGCGCACAGCTCGTCGAACGACGCCTGCGCCCGCACCGGTCTGTCGTCGAGCGTCGCCTGGAACCGGGCCGCGTGGTCGGCCGTGAGCCGAAGGACGCCGTCGACGGGATCCACGGTGTGCACGATAGTGCGCCGGACCGCCCCGGGGCTGGAGGACGGCGGACGCACGTTCCTCAGCGGGGCGGCGAGGCCGCCACGGCGGCGGCGGCATCGAGAATCGAGGCGACCGAGCGCTCTACGTCCGCCTCGGAGGTCCGCCAGTTCGAGACGGAGATCCGCATCGCCGCGCGGCCCTGCCAGATCGTCCCGGAGAGCCAGGCCGTGCCGTCGTCCTGGACGCGGCGCACCACCTCCTGCGTCGCGCCGTCGTCCTCGCCGAAGCGGACGAGCACCTGATTCAGGACGACGTCGTTCAGGACCTCGACGTCATCGGCCTCTCCGAGGCGCTCGGCGAACGTGCGCGCATGGCTGCAGCAGCGCTCGACCAGCCCCGCCACGCCCGACCGGCCGAGCGAACGGAGGGCCGCGTAGACCGCGAATCCGCGCGCGCGACGCGAGAACTCCGGCGTCCAGTCCATCTGGTCGCGCGCAGCCGCAGGATCGACCTGCTCGAGATAGCTGGCTTGGACCGCCATGGCCGCGCGGTGCGACTCGGGGTGCGCGCAGAAGGCGATCCCCGAGTCGTACGGGACGTTGAGCAGCTTGTGCGCGTCGAGCGCCCACGAGTCGGCGCGCTCCACACCGGCGACGAGGTGGCGGTGGGCGGGCGTTGCGGCCGCCCACAGGCCGAAGGCGCCGTCCACGTGCAGCCAGGCGCCCGCCGTTGCGGCTGCTTCGGCGATCTCCTCCAGCGGATCGACCGCGCCGCTGTTGACGTTTCCCGCCTGCGCGCAGACGATCGTCGGCCCCGGCCCACGGAGGTCGGGCAGGAGCTCTGCCCGGAGCCGCCCTTGCTCGTCGGCCGGGACGACGTCGAGCTGCGCCGAGCCGATCCCCAGGAAGCGCAGCGCGCGGTCGACCGTGACGTGCCGCTCCTCCCCCACGACCACCCGGAGCGGCGGCGAGCCGGCCAGTCCGTCGCGGGCGAGGTCCCAGCCGGCCTCGGCGAGCACGTGATGGCGAGCTGCGGCGAGCGCCGTGACATGCGCCATCTGGCAGCCGGTGACGAACGCGGCGGAGGCACGCGCGGGCAGGCCGAGCAGCTCGCGCAGCCACCCCGCCGCAACCTCCTCGACGACCGCGGCACTCGGGCCGGCGGCGACGAGGCCCGCATTCTGGTCCCAGGTCGAGGTGAGCCAGTCGGCTGCGAGCGCAGCCGGCAGCGCGCCGCCGATGACGAAGCCGAAGTAGCGGCCGGACGGGATGCCGACGACCCCGGGCTCGGCCGCCGCGATCAGGTCGGCGAGGACCTGCTCCGCAGCGACCGGCTCGTCTCGGAGCGGCACGGCGAGCGCCTCACGCAGCTCCTCGACGGTCGCGGAGGCACGCACGGGCCGCTCGTCGAGCGAGTCGAGGAACCGGCTCGCGTAGTCGGCCGTCCGCCCGAGCAGGCCGCCTAGGGAGTCCACAGCGCCCCGAGATACACCGCCGGGTCGCCCGGGCGCCAACGGCTGAGGAAGCGCTGGATCGGCGGGTGCAGCACGATGCCCTCGAGCTCGTCGAGGCCGAAGAGCCGGTGGCCCTGGACCGCCTCGTCCTGCGAGACGACGCGCTCGAGGGAGCCGTCGAGGTCACCCGCGAAGATGATGTGGACGACGTGCTTCGAGCTCAGCGTCCGCTCGGGCGAGATCGAGTCGACGATCGCGACCGGCCCCTCGAAGGACGGCGGCGCGATCCCCACCTCCTCGCGCATCTCGCGCTCGAGCGCCTGGATCAGGCTCTCGCCGGAGTGGACGCCGCCGCCCGGAAGCAGCCACGCCTGCTTGCCGCGCTTCTCGTGCCGGCAGAGGAGGATGCCCCGCTGCCAGCGGAGGATCGCGGACACGCGGACGCGGGGCTCTGCGCGCACACTCAGTTCCGGGAGGAGCCGAAGCCGCGGGCGCCGCGCTCGCTCGAGGGCAGCTCCGCCACCTCGACGAGCTCGACCTGGGGCAACTCGAGCACGACGAGCTGCGCGATCCGCATCCCTGGCTCGACGGTGAACCTGTCGCGCGCGTCGGTGTTGAGGAGCACGACGCGCAGCTCGCCGCGGTAGCCGGCGTCGATCAGGCCCGGCGAGTTGACGACGCCGATCCCGTGGCGCGCGGCCAGGCCCGACCGCGGCTGCACGAACCCCGCATGACCAGGGGGGATCGCGACGGCGAGCCCGGTGCCGACCGTCGCGCGCTCGCCCGGCTCGAGCACGACCTGCTCGCAGGCGGCGAGATCGAGTCCCGCGTCGCCGTCGTAGGCGCGCTCGGGCACGACCGCGTCCTCGCGCAGCCGCGTGATCTGCAGCTCGATCACGGACGATCTGCTTCGCGGACGCGGTAGGGAGCGTCCGCCACGAGGTACTCCGCGAAGCGGCGCACCTCGCGCTGGGGCAGGCGGGCGCGGACGAGGACGCCCTCCTCCCCGTCCACTCGCTCGTCGATCGGCGCGCCGAGCGCGTAGAGCTCGGCGAGCCGGCCCCCGTCTTCGTACGGGAGCAGGAGCCGCACTTCCTCGTAGCGGTCGGAGAAGCGTTCGTGGATCCGATCGCGCAGCGCGTCGAGCCCTTCACCCGTCGCGGCCGACACCTGGAGCGCGCCGGGGAAGCGGTTCGCGAGGCGGCGGCGGCCGAGCGGGTCGATCCGGTCGATCTTGTTCAGCACGAGCTCGACGGGGATCGAGTCGGCGCCGATCTCCGCGAGCACCGCGTCGACGGCGGCGACCATCTCGTCGAGCCGGTCGTCGCCGGCAGCCGCGTCGAGCACGTGCAGGATCAGGTCGGCGACGAGTGTCTCCTCCAGCGTCGATGCGAAGCCCTCGACGAGCTGCGTCGGCAGGCGGCGAATGAAGCCGACGGTATCGGTCACGAGGTACTGCTTGCCGTCGTGCTCGAAGCTCCGGGTGGTCGGGTCGAGCGTCTCGAAGAGGCGGTTGCGGACCGAGACGTCGGCGCCCGTGAGCGCGTTCAGGAGCGTCGACTTGCCGACGTTCGTGTAGCCGGCGAGCGCCACGGTCGGCACGGCCGACCGCTGGCGCGCCTTCCGGCGCACCGACCGCTGCTTCCCGAGCTCGCGCAGACGGCGACGGAGCACGACGACGCGCCGGCCGGCGAGACGGCGGTCGGTCTCGAGCTGCGACTCTCCGGGACCGCGGGTCCCGACGCCCGCGCCCAGGGCGCCCGTGCCGCCGCCGAGCCGCTCGAGGTGCTTCCACATGCCGCGCATGCGCGGCAGGTTGTACTCCAGCTGTGCCAGCTCGACCTGGAGCTTCCCCTCGGCGCTCGTCGCATGCTGGGCGAAGATGTCGAGGATCAACTGCGTGCGGTCGACGACACGGGCGTCGAGCGCGTTCTCGAGCGCACGCTGCTGCGTCGGGTCGAGCTCGTCGTCCACGAGCAGCACGTCGGCCCGCGCCGCCCCGTACGCCTGCTTCAGCTCCTCGAGCTTGCCCTTGCCCACGAACGTGCGCGGATCCGGGTGCGAGCGCTGCTGCACGAGATCGCCCACCGGCTCGACGCCGGCCGCTCGCGCCAGCTCGCGCAGCTCCGCCAGCTCGTCCTCGGCGTCGGCGCCCTTCGCCAGCACGGCGACGACGAAGCCGCGCTCGGCCTCGAGCGCGGTTGTGTGGTCGCCGTCGCGCGTCGTCACAGGGTGGATTGTGCCACGCTTGCTCCCATGGCAACGATCGCGGAACGGCTCGCCGCTCGCACGCTCGAGCTCGTCGACATCCCGTCCGAGAGCCGCAACGAGGCAGCGATCGCGGCGCACGTCGCCGGCCTGGTGCCGGAGTCGTTCGAGCCCGAGTATCAGGGCTCGGACGCAGCCGTCTTCGTGCGGCCGCGGCGAGCCGGCCGCGAGCTCGTCG
>DASUOK010000059.1:0-17058 GCA_036276675.1 Gaiellaceae bacterium
GGCGCGCGCGTCGCGCTGATCCACCACCGGCCGTGCGGCGCCTGCGCGCGCTGCCTCGCCGGCCACGAGACGACCTGCGAGAGCTTCACCGCGCCGACGATCGTGCCCGGCGGCTTCGCCGAGGAGGTGGCGGAGACGGACGGGCTCGTGCTGCCGGACTGGATCGATGACCCGCTCGGCACGTACCTCGAGCCGCTCGCCTGCGTCGTCCGCGGCGCCGAACGGGTTCCCCGCGGGCGTGTGCTCGTCGTCGGCCAGGGGTTCGTCGGCCGGCTGTTCGCTGCTGTTCTGCGCGAGCGCGGCGACGACGTCTACACCACCGACATCAGGCCCGAGCGCGCCGGACGCAGACCGGACGGGCTTGTCGACGCCGCCGTGCTCTGCGCGCCGGCGGCTCCCCTAGCCGCCGTCTCACCTGGCGGGACGGTGATCGTCTTCTCGCCCGCGGCGCCCGTCGACCTCGACGACGTCTACCGCCGCGAGCTGACGCTGACCGGCTCTCGCTCGGCGACGCGGGGTCACATGGAGGCGGCGCTCGAGCTGCTGCCGCTGCTCGACCTCCCGGCTCCCACCGTCCTGCCGCTGGCGCGGTTCGCAGAGGGGCTCGACCTCTACCGCAACGGAGACGCGCTGAAGGTCGTCTTCACGCCGTGAGGGCGCTGCGCTTCCACGGCCCCGGCGACCTCCGCCTCGAGAGCGTGCCGGACCCGGAGCCCGGCCCCGGCGACGTGCTCGTCCACGTCGAAGTGGCGCTGACCGACGGCACCGACCTGAAGACCTTCCGCCGCGGGCACCCGCTCCTGCTCGACCGGCTGCCGAGCCCCTTCGGGCACGAGTTCTGCGGCGTCGACGTCGCCACCGGCCGACGCGTCGTCGCCGCGAACTCCGCCGCCGGGGACGAGCGCGGGGAGCCGCTCGAGCTCCTGAACGGCGCCTACGCCGAGCTCCTCCTGGTGCCGGAGCCGATCGCGCGCGTGAACCTCCTCCCCGTGCCGCCGGGGCTCGCGCCGGAGGTGGCGGCGATGGTGGAGCCGCTCGCGTGCTGCCTGCGCGGGGTCGAGCGGGCCGACGTGGTGGAGAACGACCGCGTCGCGATCCTCGGCGCGGGACCCATCGGTCTGATGCTCTGTGCCTGCGTCGCGGATGCGGGCGGCCACGCCGAGGTCGTCGGCGGGCGGCCGGAGCGGCGGGAGCTCGTGCCGCTCTTCGGCGGCATCCTCGGCGACGGCCACGGCGCGGACGTCGTGATCGAGGCGGCAGGCACCGCGGACGCGTGGCAGCGCGCGCTCGAGCTCGTGCGGCCGGGCGGCACCGTCCTCTACTTCGGCGGGCGCGAGCGCGGCAGCGAGCTCCGGGTGGACACCTACCGGCTCCACTACGAGGAGCTGACGCTGCGCGGCTCCTTCCACCACGCGCCGCGTCACGTCCGAGCGGCGCTTGCCTTCCTCGCGAGCGGCGCCCGTCCCTGGGAGCGCCTGATCAGCCACCGCGTCGGCCTCGAGGGCGTCGCGGCGCTGCTCGCGGATCCGCCCCGCGATCTCCTGAAGGCGGCGGTGATCCCCTAGTTGATCAGCCGAAGAGCGTCAGCTCGGGCTCGCGCTCACCGCGCAGCGCGGCCAGATCGACCTCGACGCACGCGATCCCGCGCGATTCGGCGAGCGTCACCGCCTGCGGCTTGAACGACTGGGCGGCGAGGATGCCGCGGCAGCGCTCCTTGGCCGGGTCGGCGCGGATGAAGCCGAGGTAACGCGTGAGCTGCTCGACCGCCTCGATCGTGCCCACGCGCTTGATCTCGACGGCCACCCAGCCGTCGTCGCAGTCGCGGCACATGAGGTCGACGGGGCCGATCTCCGTCATCCACTCCCGGCGGTCGAGGCGCAGCTCGTCCTCGAGCCGGCCGGGCGCGGCCGCCAGCGCCTCCTGCAGGTGCCGCTCGACGCCGTCCTTCTCGAGGCCGGCGACCTCGTCCATCGGCACGTCGAGGTCGGAGAGCACCTCGGCGATCCGGATCTCGAGCCGGTCCTCCGTCCTGCCGGCGCGCTTGCGCACCACGAGCAGGGCGTCGTCCTCCTCGATGACGGTGGGCGGCGTCATCCAGTTGAGGGGCTTGTAGCCGCCGCTGTCGGCGTGCACGAGCACCGAGCCGTCGGACTTGAGCAGGAGCAGCCGCACCGCCTCCGGCAGGAAGGCGTCGAGACGGCCGGAGTAGGTGACCTCGCAGCGGGCGACGAGCAGGCGCACGGCGCCAACCTACTGTCCCTTCCGGACGGGTCGTGGAGGGGCTACGACGAGCGGCGGCGCACGAGCGTGACGCCGTCGCGGATCGTCAGCTGCACGGCGATCACGCGCTCGTCGGCGGCGATGCGGTCGTTCAGCGCCGCGATCGCCCGCGTGTGGTCGTCCTGCGGGTCGAGGACACGGCCGCTCCAGAGCGTGTTGTCGATCGCGATCAGGCCTCGCTCGGCGAGACGCGGCAGCACGGCCTCGTAGTAGTTCGCGTAGTTCGGCTTGTCGGCGTCGATGAAGACGAGGTCGAACTCGCCCTCGAGCTGGGCGATCGTGTCGAGCGCCGGACCCAGGTGGATCGTGATCTTGCTCCCGTGGGGGCTCTGGGCGACGTAGCGCCGCGCCACCTCGACGTGCGCCGGCTCGATGTCGCAGGTGTCGATGCGGCCGTCGTCGGGCAGCGCGGCGGCCATCGACAGGGCCGAGTAGCCGGTGAAGGTGCCGATCTCGAGCACCCGCCGTGCCCCGGCGGCGAAGACGAGCAACTCGAGGAAACGGCCCTCGATCGTGCCCGTGAGCATCCCCGGCGAGCTCATCGTCGCGCGCGTCTCCTCGGCGAGGGCGGCGAGCAGCGGCTCGGGCGGTGTCGTGTGGGCTGCCGCGTACTCCTCGATCGCCTCGTCGACGAGAGAGCTCACCGCTCGACCCTCGAGCCGCCGACGATCGCCTCGCGCCCGTCCGGGAAGCGCACCAGCGCCTTGCCCTTGCCGTCGTAGTCGGGCGACCAGACGACGAGCTTCGCGTCCTGCCCGCCCACGTGCACGCGTTCGTCGATCGACGGCACCGCGCCGCGCCAATAGGTCACGAACGGGTTCTCCTCCCACTCGCGGCCGATCGTCGTCTCGTCGGTGTGCCCCGGCAGGACGCGCACCTCGGGCGGCAGCGTCATCAGCACGTCCATCACCGAGTGACGGATCGGCTCCGCATCGGGGCCGCCGCCGACCGCGTCCTTGAAGAGGATGTCGGCGGTGAACGCGACGATGTCGTTGACGACGAAGGCCAGGTGGTCGTCGGCGTGGCCGGGCGTCTCGAGCGCGGCGATCCGGAGGCCACCGGCCTCGAGCGGGCCTTTCACGATGTCGACGCCGTAGCGCTCGACGAGCTCGTCGTCGCCGGCGACGTGATCCGGGTGCGAGTGCGTCGTCAGCAGGTGCGTCGGGGTCAGGCCCTCTCGCTCGACCGCAGCGTGGAGCCGCTCGAGCGGCGCGCCGCTGTCGACGAACACCGCCTCGCCGCCCGGCTCCGCCGCCACGAGGTACGCGTTCGAGAGCCACTGCGGATGCATGCTCCGTTCGATCAGCACGCCGGAACCCTACGCCTCGGCCCGCGTCCGCGCCGCCTGCAACCACCCTCGCCGAACGAGGCCGCTGAACGGGCGGATCACGAGCCAGTAGGCGCGGAAGCGCCGGCGCGCGGCCCCGTCCGTCAGGTAGACCCGCGTCTCGGTCTCGAGGCGCGCACCGTCTCCGTCGGGCACGGCGCGCAGGTCGAGCGCCAGCTTCGCCCACCCCGGCTCATGGAACGTCACGAAGGACTCGACGCTGCGGCGATTGCCGCGCGGCGACCACGGCCTCGCGACGAGGGTGAGCGTGTCGTCGCCGAGCGGCTGGAAGCCGTGCGCGCGCAGCGCGTCCCAGATGGGGCCGTTCGGTGACGCGCGCAGGCCGCGGAGGCGGAAGAGCAGACGCACCAGCGGCACGTCCTCGAGGCGGGTCGCGCGCGCGGCGGCGACCGCGCGCTCGGGCACCGCTGCAACCCGGATCGCGTGCCGCTCGACGTGGTGGTAGACCGGTAGCGCGTCCTGGACGCTCACCCCGCGATCGTCGCAGACGCCAGAATCGGCGGATGCGGATCGCCGCCGTGATCCCGTTCGCCCTGCTCGCGCTGCTCGCTGCGGCCCCCGCGCACGCCGGCGTGCGGGTGGTGCCGCCCTTCGACCCGGAGGAGTACGCCGACCGCGCCGCGGTGGGCCTGCTCGTCCCCGGCGCCGGCCCCACGGTCACGCGCGAGGGCGCGCTGGCCGCCCTCCTGCGCGGGCGGGTGGAGCACGACCTGCTCGGCGGCGTCCCAGCGGGCGAGCCCCTGCTGGAGCTCGACGCCCCCGGCGGGCCCGAGATCCTCGTCTCCCTCCCGCCCGCGGGTCGCAGCGAGAACGACCGCCGTTACCCGATCGCGCTCCTCGGCGCCCAGGGGCTGCTGACCTCCGATTCGACGCGGATCGACGGGCTGGTCTCGGTCGCGGACGTCGCGACCCGGCGGCTCCGCACCGTCCCCTCCGCCGACCCTGCGCGCGAGCTCGAGCAGCTGGACGCCCGGATCGACCGCAACGACGCGCTCCGGCTGCCGCTGACGCTGCTCGTCGCCGCGCTCCTGCTGGTGCTCGGCTGGCTGCGGCCGCCGCTGGCGCTGCGCGTGGTGCCCGTGGCGCTCGCCGCGAACCTCCTGCTGGAGCCTTGGCTCGCGCTCGCGGCGCTCCTCGGCGCGGTGCTGCTGCCGCTCGGTCCGGCGTGCGCGGCGGTGCTGGCCGCCTACCTCGTCTCGTTCGGCATCGACGCGGAGACGGTCGCGCTCTCGCCGTTCGGCCCCTCCCAGTCGGGGCGCTTCCACGGGGTCAACAACCTGCTCGAGACGATGCTACTCGTGCCCGCGCTCGTCGGCACCGCGCTGCTCGGGCGGGCGGGGGCCGCCGTCGCGGCGCTCGCGCTCGTGACCGTCGGCGGCAACCGCTTCGGTGCCGACGGCGGCGGGCTGCTGGTCTTCGCGACGGGGTTCGCGGTGCTGGCCCTGCGGCTGCTCCACCTCCGTCTGACGCTGCGGACGGTCGTCGCGCTCGGGGCCGTGGTCGTCGCGGTCGCCCTGGCCGTCGTGTCGCTCGACGCGCTGACCGGCGGCGAGAGCCACGTCACCGACACGCTCTCGGGAGGCCCGGGCGAGCTGGCCGGCGACCTCGCCGATCGCGTCGAGCTCTCGGTGCGGCGCACGCTCGCGAGCCCCGGGGCGCTCGTCGTCGTGCTCGGCGGCCTCGGCGTCCTCGCGGCCGTCGTCGCGCGCGGCGAGCGGACACCGGTGCTGGAGGCCTTTCTCGCCGCACTCGCCGTCTCGCTGCTGGTGAACGACACGCCCTCCGACGTGATCGGGATCGGCGCAGCTGCGGCGTTCGCGCTCGCACGGGCGGCGCCGTGGCTCACCGAGGTCGAGCCCGCCCCGAGGCGGCCGGCGCTGAGCCCCTTCCTCGACTCCCGCCGCTACTGAGGCGAACCGCGACATGCCCGCCCCCGGCTCGTTATCCTCGCCGTCGATGCGCCGTCCGACTCTCACCCTTCTGCTCGCGCTGGCCCTGCTCGTCCCGCTCGGGCTCGTCGCCTGCGGCGGCGGCGAGGAGGTCTCGCCCACGCCCGAGACGGTCGAGGGGACGCTGCCGGAGGACACGACCGAGGAGTCGCCGGGCTCGACGCTCGAGGGCGACGCGGCGGCTGGCGAGGAGATCTACAACGCCAACGGCTGCGGCGGCTGCCACGCGCTCGAGGCGGCGGGATCGTCCGGCGAGATCGGCCCGAACCTCGACGAGTCGCAGCCGAGCTTCGAGCTCGCCGTCGACCGCATCACGAACGGCGCCGGGGCGATGCCCGCCTTCGGCGACCAGCTGGACGAACAGCAGATCGCCGACGTCGCCGCGTACGTGGTCGAGAGCACCTCCGGCTGAGCCGCTGATCCTTCCCGAGGACTTCCCGCCGGTGGTGGAGGCCGTGGCGTGCGACCTCGACCGCACGCTGATCGGCGAGGACGCCCTCCTGTCGCCGCGGACGGTGGCGGCGATCGCCCGGGTGCGCGCCTCCGGCATCCCCTTCGTCGTGGTCACCGGGCGTATGTACCGGTCGGTGCGGCCGTACCTCGAGACGGCGCGGATCGAGGATCCCGTCGTCTGCTATCAGGGCGCCGTCGTCGCCGACGCGGGGACGAGTGAGTTCCTGCTCCACGTCACGATCCCGCTCGAGCTCGCCCGCGAGGCGCTCGTCGCGCTCGAGGAGGAGGGCGCGCACGTCAACTGCTACGTCGGCGACGAGCTCTTCGTCGCCGAGGTGAACGAGTATGCCCGCCGGTACGCCGACTTCCAGAGCATCCCGGTCACGCCGGTCGGCCGGCTGGTGGACTGGCTCGACGAGCCGCCGACGAAGCTCGTGGCGGTCGGCGATCCGGACGAGATCGCGGAGCTCCAGACTCGGCTGCGCGCTCGCTTGGGCGGGCGGCTCTTCGTCTCGACCTCGCTGCCGATCTTCCTCGAGCTCGCGAGCCCCGAGATCTCGAAGGGCAGCGGCATGGCCTTCGTGGCCGAGCGCCTCGGCTTCGACGCCGCGCGCGCGATCGCGTTCGGGGACGGCGAGAACGACGTCGAGCTGCTCGAGTGGGCCGGCTACGCGATCGCCGTCGCGGACGCGCATCCGCGGCTGCAGGCCGTCGCCGACTGGACGTGCCCCGGTCCGAGCGAGGCGGGCGTGGCGGCCGTCCTCGAGGCGCTCGTAGACTCAGCGGGATGATCGATCTCAGGGCGGCCCGCAACGATCCGGAGACGTACCGCGCGGCGATCGCGCGCAAGGGCGCGGCCGACGCGTTCGACGCCCTGCTCGCCGCCGACGAGCGCTGGCGCGCCCTCGTGCCGCGGATCGACGAGCTGCGCTCGCGCACGAAGACGAAGGGCAAGCCGAGCCCGGAGCAGCTCGCCGAGCTGCAGGGCGTCAAGGAGGAGCTGCGCGCGGCCGAGGAGGAGCTCGCGGCGGCCGAGGCGGCGCGCGACGACGCGCTCGCACAGGTCCCGAACCCGCCGCACGAATCTGTGCCCGACGGCGAGACGGAGGACGATGCGGTCGAGCTCCGCCGCGTCGGCGAGCCGCCGGAGCTCGCCGAGCCGCGCGAGCACACCGAGATCGGCCGCTTCGACATGGAGCGCGCCGCGCGGCTCTCCGGCTCGCGCTTCGGCTACGTGATCGGCGACTCCGCGCTGCTCGCCTTCGCGCTCTACCGGGCCGCGCTCGACCACCTGCACCGGCACGGCTTCGCGCCCGTGCTCCCGCCCGTCCTCGTGCGGGAGGAGGCGATGTACGGCACCGGCTTCTTCCCGACGGAGAGGGCGAACATCTACGCGCTGCCGGAGGACGACCTCTACCTGACGGGCACGTCCGAGGTGGCCCTTGCGGGGCTGCACATGGGCGAGATCCTCGACGGCGCCGAGCTGCCGCTCCGCTACGCCGGCTTCTCGACCAACTTCCGCCGCGAGGCGGGCGCGGCGGGCAAGGACACGCGCGGCATGTTCCGCGTGCACCAGTTCAACAAGGTGGAGATGTTCGTCTTCACGCGGCCGGAGGAGTCGTGGGCCGAGCACGAGCGGCTGCTGGAGCTGGAGGAGGCCTTCCTGCGCTCACTCGAGCTGCCGTATCGCGTCGTCAACGTCGCCGCAGGCGACCTCGGCGCGCCCGCGGCGAAGAAGTACGACATCGAGGCGTGGTTCCCGAGCCAGGCGCGCTACCGCGAGGTGACGTCCTGCTCGAACACGACGGACTTCCAGGCGCGGCGCCTCGGCGTCCGCTACCGCGAGGGCGGCGGCCCGCAGACAGTGCACACGCTGAACGGGACGATGGTCACAGACCGCGCCCTGCTCGCGCTCCTGGAGAACTTCGGCGGCGAGGTGCCGGACGCGCTTCGCGCCTACGGCGCCCCGGAGCGGGTCACCCGCTAGACGTCGAGCACGAAGTCGAAGCGCGCGGTCCAGCGGCCGTTCGCCTTGCGGAGGCCGCGCACCAGCAGCTCGGGGTCGAAGATCCGGTCGGCCGCGTTCGCCCGCTCGCCGCGGAAGTACAGCTGCGTCGTGAGGACGGGCCGGCGCGGCGCCTGCGCCTTCACGTGGATGTGGCGCGTCCGCCCGGGATACAGGCCGGGCACGACCGTCTCCAGCCGGTAGCGGCCCTGCGCATCGGTGCGCTGGTGGCCGCGCAGGCGGTAGCCGCGGTTGTCGTAGACGCCGCTCGCATCCGCCTGCCAGAAGTCGAGGAGCGCGTTCGGGATCGGCCGGCAGCGAGTCGTCAGGACGCGGCCGGTCAACAGGAACGGCGTCCCGCGCAGGCCCCGCGTCCGCAGGACGCGTCGACGCGGCGAGCGCGGAGTGAAGTACGGGCCCTCCGTCTGCTCGACCGTCTCGTCGTCGTCCGCGCAGGCCGGCGTCGCCGCGAGCGTCGTCTCCGTCCCGGCGACCGCCACCGCGAGCGGCAGCGCGAGCCCGAGCTTCACGAGCTCCTCGCGCGTCAGGCGACCCTTCTCCACGACGGGATCCTACGTGCCTTCCCCCTCTACACTCGGTCTCCGGCGGGGTGCCGGAGCGGTCGAACGGGGCGGTCTTGAAAACCGTTGCGTCCGAGAGGGCGCCGTGGGTTCGAATCCCACCCCCGCCGTTCACCGCCCGGCGACCCGATTGCGAGCTCGGTAACAGCCTGCGACGGTTGCGTCGCCGCCTCGGCTACCGGACGAGGTCGATCGCGCGGAACGACGCCGGGATGACGCCGAACTCCGCGAACGCGTCGATCCACGGTTGCGCGAGCGCGGGCCGGAGCCGCTCGGAGAAGCGCGAGCGCGTCATCTTCGCGATCACGGCCCGGTCGATCGGCGCGTAGCGGGCGAGGATCGCGCCGCTGGCGGCGTGGTTCGCGGGCTTGTTGGCCCAGACTGCCGCCGCCTGGATCGCGTTGCGGAAGCGCGCAGCGAGGGTCGTGTCCAGGTCCTCGCGCGCCATCCAGATCGTCGACAGGCAGTCTTGGGCACAGACGGCGTGGATCACGTTCGCGACCCGCTTCGCGCCTCGCTCGAGGGCGAGGGTCAGGTACGGCTCCGGCAGCACGGCCGCGTCGACCTGCCCGCGCCGCAGCGGGCCGAGCATCTGGGGGAACGGCAGCTCGACGAGACGGACGTCGCTCGCGGAGACGCCGTTGCCCTTCAGCCATTTCAGCAAGCCGATGTGCGCGATCGTGTTCGCCGCGTCGATCGCGATCGTCTTGCCGACGAGCTCGCGCGCCCGCGTGATCCTCTTCCCCGGGGCTGCGACCACCGCCGACGTCGGTGCCGCCCGCCGGTACATCGCTCCTGCGGCGACCAACCGCACCGGAGCGTCGCGCGACTTCAGGATCGCGGCGCCGCCGACGTTGAACCCCGAGAACTGCACGTCGCCCGAGAGCAGGGCGGCGACCAACTGCTGCGGCTCGGAGACGACGAGGAGCTTCGCCTCGAGCCCCTGCTTCGTGAAGAAGCCGCGGTGCTTCGCATAAAACGCGAGCGAGGCCGGCTCGAGCGGGAGTGTGGCGATCGTCACGGTCGTCAGCTGAGCGGGCGTCGCAGTCGATCCTCCCACGCCCGCCGGAACGACGACCAGCACGAGGGCGGCTACGAGCAGCAGCCGCCGCGGAAGACGAGTCATAGCCTCACGCCGCCCCCGATCGTAACGACTGTTGCGACCGGATCAAAGCGTCGATCTCGTTCCGCACCGCCAGGAACCGCGGCAAGCTTCGGGTCTCCGGTTGCGAGCGCGGGCGGGAGAGCCCCACCTCGATGCAGCCCACGACCCGTCCCGGCGCCGGGCTGATCACGAGCACGCGATCGGCCAGGTAGACGGCCTCCTCGATGTCGTGGGTGACGTGGACGATCGTCACCCGGCGATGCTCGGGGTCGCCGTGGAGGCGCAGCAGCAGATCCTGGAGCTCGGCTCGGGTCAGTGCGTCGACGGAGGCGAAGGGCTCGTCCAGGAGCAGGATCGCGGGGCGCGAGACGAGCGCGCGCGCAATCGCGACCCGCTGCTGCATGCCGCCGGAGAGCTCCCACGGATATCGGCGAGCCACCTCCCCGAGACCGACCTCGTCGAGAGCGGCCTCGCCCCGCGTGATTCGCTCCGTGCGGGAGAGCCCCAACCCGTGGAGCGGAAACATCACGTTGCGGATCACGCTCAGCCAGGGGAAGAGCGACCGGCCGTAATCCTGGAAGACGAGCGCAACCTCTCTCGGCGGACGCCGAACCGTCTTGCCGTCGAGGAGCACCTCCCCCTCGCTGGGCGCGCTCAACCCGGCGAGCAGCCGTAAGAGCGTCGTCTTCCCGGAGCCCGACGGGCCGACGACGGCCAGCAGCTCGCCCGCCGAGACCTCGAAGGAGACCCCGCTCAGCGCGGCCGGCCCCTCGGCCGCGTAGCGCTTGCCGAGGCCGGAGACGAGCACGACGACGCCGTCAGCGGACGAGCTCACCGGCGGCTCCGTAGTGCCAGAAGAGGACGTGCCGCTCGGCGAGCAGGAAGAGCCGGTTCAGAACGTAGCCCAGCAGGCCGAGGAAGAGGATGCCGCCGTACATCTCCGGCACGTTGAAGCTGCGACTGCTGGAGAGGATGTAGTACCCCAGCCCGTCGGGCGAGCCGACGAACTCCGAGATCACGACCAGCACGAGGCCGATCGACAGTGCCACCCGCAGGCCGGCGACGATCGACGGCAGTGCGGCCGGGAGATAGAGGCGGTAGAGGAGCTCCGCCGGCCCGACGTGGAGCATCGCGGCCGTGTCACGAGCCTCCGGAGACACCGCACGGACGCCCTGGGAGGCGCCGACGAGCACGGGGAAGCAGACGCCGAATGCGATCACGGCGACGCGCATCGCGTCGCCGAGACCGAGCATCACCACGAGGACGGGAACGATCGCGATCGGAGGGATCGCACGCAGGAACTCGGTCAACGGCTCGAGCGCGAGCCTCACGCCTCGCCGGGCGCCCAGCACGAGCCCGACGGCGACACCGACCGCGGCTCCGATCGCGTAGCCGGCCGCGAGCCGCTTCAGGCTTCCCGCGACGTTCAGCAGGAACTCGCTCGTCGGCCAGACCTGCCAGGCGCGCTCGGCGACCGTGCTCACGGGCGGGAAGAGGAAGGAGTCCTCGGCGTGCGCCCAGAGCTCCCAGACGCCGAGCGCGGCGGCGAAGACCGCCACGCCGAGGAGCCGCCGCGCGATCACCGCGCCCCTGTGCGGGCCTCGCCGACCCAGAATACGACGTGCCGCTCGGCAGCCCCGAGCGCGACGTTGATCGCGTAGCCGAGGATGCCCACGAGCACGACCGCTCCGTACAGCTCCGGCAGCTGGAAGGCCAGCTGCTGCTGGTGCATGTACGACCCGATCCCGCCCGTCCCGGGGCTGAGGAACTCAGCGGTCACCCCCACCAAGAGCGCGATCGAGGCGCTCACCCTGATCCCGGTGGCAATGCTGGGGAGCGCGGCCGGCAGCGCCACGCGGACGAGCCGGCCCGCGCTCGACACTCCGGAGGTCGTCGCCACGTCGTGGAGCAGGCGGTCGCTCCCGCGGACCCCGTAGAGCGTGTTGATGAGGATCGGCCAGACGGCGGCGTAGGCGATCACGAAGCGCCGCATCGGGACGCCGAGTCCGAGGAAGAGGATCGCGAGCGGGATGAGCGCGACCGCCGGGATCGGCCTGAGGAACTCGATCACGACGAAGGAGGCGTCCTGAAGCACCCGCGAGCTGCCGATCACGACGCCGAGCACGACCCCGGCGGCGACGGCCAGCGCGAGCCCTTCAGCGTAGCTCTCGAGGGTCGTGCCGATTTCGCCGGAGAGCTCGCCGGACGCGAGGCCCGCCACGAGGGCCCCGAACGCGGCCGAGGGAGCGGCGACGCTGTCGTGCAGGTCGAAGAGCCGGACAGCCGCCTCGCCGACTCCCACGACGACCGCGACCACGAGCCAGCCGGCGACGTTCGGGGGCTTCACGGTTGCTCCACTATGGCGGCGGCCCTCCCTCCCGACAAGCCACGGAGGCGGGGCCGCGCCCGCCTCCGTGCCTGCCGTGACCCCAGGGCCGTCTAGGGCTCGTCCGGGATGCGCTCGACCTGCAGTCGCTCGCCCGTTGCGACCACGGGGAAGCTCGAGAGCACGTTGCCGTTCAGGTCGTACAGCGTCGCCCTCGCGGCGACCGCGAACGTCTGCCCGTCCTCCGACAGACGGATCGTGCGGTTGATCTTCATGTTGGCCACGTGGACGCCGGTCTGAGGGTCGAAGCGGGGAAGCACCGAGGAGGCCGCGTACAGCCTGCCTTCGATGCGCTCCCAGCTCCCGTACGACTCCGTCCGCGTCCCCGGCGGCTCGTTGGCGTTCTCGATCACGCTGCCGTCGGAGGTGAACACCTGCAGCGACGTCAACGGCGGCAGCGGCGCCGGCCGGTTGATGGTCGCCACCCAGGTTCCGGCGAGCTGGTTGCCCGCGTCGCCCGAGCTCGCGCCCGCCGATGCGATCGCTCCACTCGCGACCGCGGCCAGGATCATCAGCGCGATCGCCCAGAGCAGCACTCTCTTCTTCATCTCCTACTCCTCCCTGCCTTCGTCGGTCGCGGCCCAGGCGGCGTCGCCTTCGGCGATCAGCGCCGAGAGCCGCTCGAACGGGATGCCGGCGCGCGCGTACGTCTCGCGCACCACCCCCTCGTCGGCTGCCTCGAGCACGCAGAGCAGCGCCTCGTCCGCGGGGACGATCGCGGAGCGGAGGTACCTCACCGGTCTCCCCTCGCGCTCCAGCCTGAGCGCCGCGACGCGCACCCGCAGCGCCCACCCCCTGAGCTCGTCGACGCTGCGCCCCGGCCGGTAGTGCTCGACGAGAAACGTCTCTCGCGCCCCTGCGTCCGCTCGATCAGCCATGCGTCCGACGCTACGCCGGCGCCGGCGCCGGCGAAATCGGGCGTTTCCCTACGTTTGTGCCGCGAACACGTACCGGCGGCCGTCGATTCCCTTGGGCTCGTGCTCGCCCCGGTCCTCGGCCTCCAGGCCGGAGCCTGCGACGAGGTCGCGCGTCGTGGAGCTCACGATCACCTCGCCGGCGTCTGCCAGGGCCATGATCCGGGCGACGACGACGACCGCGATCCCGCGGGGCCTGTCGCCGACCCGTCGCTCGAGCTCGCCAGTGTGGAACCCCGCCCGGACGTCGAGCCGAGCCTGCGAAGCTGCTCTCCGACCGCGATCGCGCACTGGATCGCCCGCGCCGGGCTCTCGAAGACGGCGAAGAAGCCGTCGCCGGCGGTGTCGATCTCACCGGCGGAGCGTCGACCTACGGGGCGTGCCGGCTCTCGATACGTGCGCCGAGCTCGGCCCGGGAGCGGATGCCGAGCTTCCGGTAGACGCGCGCCAGGTTCGCCTCGACGGTCTTGGGGCTCATGAACGCTTTCGCCGCGACCTCCTTGTTGGTGAGCCCGCCGGCGGCGAGCTCGGCAACGCGCAGCTCGGTGGCAGTGAGGTCGGCCGGTGCGCGACGGAGACCGACCCGGTCGAGCTCATGACGGGCCTGCTCGATCCAGGGCAGCGCGCCCAGCCGCTCGAAGATCTCGAGCGCCTCGCCGAGGGACTCCGCCGCGGCCCGCTTCTGCCTGGCGCGCCGCTGCAGCCGCCCTCGGACGAGCAGCGTCGAGCCGAGATCGAACGGCCGCTTCGACGCCTCCGCGACGTCGAGCTCGTCGAGCGCCGCGAGCGCCGCACCGACGTCGCCCTCGGCGGCGAGGACGAGTGCGCGCGCCCGCGGCAGCGCGGCCGTGATCCAGCCGCGGGGGAAGACGCGACCCCGCTCCTCGAGCCGCTCGAGGACCTGGCGAGCCTGTGCAGGCTCGGCGAGTGCAGCGAGCGACTCGGCGTGGAAGGGCTCGCTCCGGTCGGGAAGCATGTCCCACGTGCCGATCGCATCGAGGCGCTCGCGCATTCGCGCCAGCGTCCGGTCGACCGCCCGATGGTCGGCGGCGGCGAACTCGACGAACGCAAGCCCGGAGAGCAGGAGCGCTTCCCACCACGTGCGCCCGGCACGCTCCGCGTCTTCGATCAGCGGCAGGAGCGTCGCACGAGCCCCCTCGGTCCTGCCCCGGCCGGCGTCGACGAACGAGCGCAGGCGGTACGGCATCGTCCAGGGCCCCGGCCGGTCGAGCTGGGCGATCGTGGCGCAGCTCTCCTCGATGAGCCGTTCCGCCAGATCCCACCGGCCGGCCGAGAACTCGGTGAAGCCGACGTGCGCCATTCGCTCGGCTCGCCAGCCCTCCTCGCCCCGAACCCGATACCACTGCTCCTCGACCGCGTAGCGGGCACGCGCGGCGTCGAAGTCGTCGATCGTGTTGAAGTGGATGAGCGGGATGACGCTCTTCGGCGCCTCGGGCCCTGCCTTCTCCTCCAGCTCCCGCCACCGCTCGAACAGCTCCCGTCGCTCTCCCTCCCCGAGCAGCAGCCGGGCCCAGAAGCCGTCGAACACGACCGAGGCGAGGGCCCCGGGCGCCTGCTCGGGATCGAGCGCGGCGGTTGCCGTCTCGGCGTGCGCGAGCGCTCGTGCCGGATCGTTGGGGACCGTGTAGTTGAGGAGCTTGGGATAGATACCCGCGATCAACTCGGGATCGCCCTCCGCCTCCGCGAGAGCCGACACGAGCTGCTCGGTCGCCGCCCGCCAGTTCCCACCGATCCAGAGGATGTCCGCGAGCAGCGCCCGGGCTCGGGCGCGCAGGGAGGCGACGGGCGACCCCGCGGCCGGCTCTGCGAGCGAGCGGGCGCCCGCGATGTCGCCGGCGGCCATCAGCGCGGCCGCCTCGCCGAGCTCGCGCCGGGTGAGCTCCTCCGCCCGCCCCGGCGGCGTCAGGCGGCGCGAGGCCTCGAACAGCTCCGCCGCGGCCTGCTGCGCGCCCCTCCGGGCCGATCGCCGTGCCGCCTGCTCCAGCTCGGCCGCGATCACCTCGTCGGGCTCGGTGGCGCTGAGCGCGAGATGGCGTGCACGCTCCTCCGAGCTCGAAACGGCGGCGGCGAGACGCTCGTGCAGCGCCTGCCGGCGCTCGTGCGAGGCGGAGCCGTAGACCGCGGAGGCGAGCAGCGGATGGGCGAACCGGAGGCGGTCCCGCTCCGCCAGCAGGACCCCTGCCTCCTCGGCCTCGATGAGCGCCGCCCGCGCATCGCCTTCTCCCTCGAGCGCAGCGGCCACGAGCGCGGCCGTCGGTTGAGAGACCGCTGCGGCGGCGAGCACGGCCTGCCGCGCCGCGTCCGAGAGTCCTTGCACGCGTGCCGTCACGAGCTCTTGCAGGCTCTGCGGCACCGGCAGCGGTTCCGCGACGCCACGTTCCCTGCGTTCCGCGGCGAGCGCACGCGCGATCTCGAGCGCGAAGAAGGGATTGCCGCCGGAGACCTCCGCCAGCTGCGCCAGCACCGGGCGCGGGAGCGACGATCCGAGCCGGTCCTTGACGAGGTGATGGAGTGCGGCGAGCGACAGCGCGCCCGGAAGGACGCGCTCCACTCGACTCTCCGGCAGCGCCCGGGCAAGACCGAGCGGCAGCACCTCCGGGCGCTCGGTCCGCCTCGTCAGGACCATCCCAACCCCCCGCGGCAACCTACGGGCGGCGAACGTGAGGGCCTGCTCCGAGGCCGGGTCGAGCCACGGCACGTCGTCGATCGCCACGAGCACGGGCCGCTCGTCGACGAGCGCGGCCAGGAGGCCGACGAGGCCGGTGGCGATCGTTCGCGGCTCGGCGGCCTGGTCGACGTCTCCGCGCAGCAGCGCCGCGGCGAGCGCGCGCTCCTGGACGGCCGGTAAGACCGCGCCGCCCAGCTCGTCGAAAGCGCTGCCCACGAGGTCGGCCAGCGCGGCATACGACAGCTTGGCCTCGCTCTCGGCGGGCCGCGCCTGAAGGACCCGGAACCCGCGCAGATGCCCGAGACGCACCGCCTCGAGCCAGATCGTCGTCTTCCCGATCCCCGCCTCGCCTTCGAGGACGAGCGCCGCGGGTTCTTCCGGTAGGGCCGCGAGCACGCGCTCGACCGCGCCGAGCTCCACCTCGCGACCGAAGACCTCGTCGCCCACCAGCCCTCCTCGCCCGTCGCCGAGATCCTACGGCGCTTCCGGCAGGCGGCAAAGCATCGGCGCGGCCGCGAATCGGCGAACGGAGGGCGAACGAGCAACGAAATCCCTGCACGCTCGAAAGAATGCAGACACCCCCGCCGTGCGACTCCCTCGACCCGCGACGTCCAGGTCGACCGGCGCTCCTGGAGTGCAGCTTGACACCCGCACCCAGAGGGCCGACGATCGCTCCGGCTGCTCTTGCACGACTTCCTGCTGCTGGTCGGTGGATTCGCCCTCACGACGGTTGCCGGAGGGCTGCTCGGCTACTGGCTACAGGGACGAGCGTGGCGCCACCAGGAGCACAACCGCTTGCGGCAGGCGCAGATCGACGCGGCGCGGTCCTTCTACGAAGAGCTGAGCCGCCTCCTCGATCGACGCCTCCACCGCATGCGTCAGCTCGATGCCAGGCTCGACGAACCGCCCCAGGCGGACGACATCGATCGCCTGCTCGGTCGGTATCGCGACGTCCTCGACGAGTGGAACGACAACTTGAACCGCAACCTCGCGCTCGGCCTCAGCTACTTCGGGCCGGAAGTCCACGCCGCACTGCAGGCGCTCTACGAGGATTTCTCGCAGGCCGGACGCCTGATCGAGGCTCGCGTCCGCGAATACCGGACGAGCGAACGGGCCTCCTCGCCCGCGGTCACTGGACGCCTCCGTGGACTGGATCTCCTCATCTTCGACCTGAACCTCGCGCTGCTCGAGGCGCTACAGCACGAGTCCGTGGGTCGGGACACCGATCCGAATGAGGGCCTTGAACCGACGGGAAGCGCAGCGGAGCGGCTGTCACGTCGGCTCGCGGAGCGCTGACGGGCGCTGCTGCGTTCGAGAACGCGGTCGTGGAGCAGCACGCAGCGACTCG
>DASUOK010000060.1:0-13337 GCA_036276675.1 Gaiellaceae bacterium
TGGTTGCCGCTGCTCGCCGTCCCGCTCGACGCCGAGGTGCCGTCGACGCCGGAGGTCGACGCGCTCGACGCGCCGGAGGCACGCGAACGGCTGCAGGCGACGGCGACCACGTTCCTCGAGCGGATGCTGATGATGCCGACGCTCGTCGTCGTCGAGGACGCGCACTGGCTGGACGACGCGTCACGCGGCCTGCTGCGAGAGCTGGCCGCCTCGACGCTGCCTCGTCCCTGGCTCGTGCTGGTCACGTCGCGCCCGTCGGGGGAGCAGATCGTCGAGCCGGGCGGCGTCGGCGAGCTCGTCGAGCTGGCGCCGCTCGCTCCTGACGCCGCGGAGCAGCTCGCTCTCGCCGCCGCCGAGGAGCACGCCTTCTCGCCCGACGCGATGGAGGCGCTCGCCGAGCGCGCCGGCGGCAACCCGCTCTTCCTGCGCGCACTCGTCGAAGCGGCCCGCGAGGGCGGCTCCGGAGAGCTGCCGGAGTCGGTCGAGACGCTGCTGACGACGAGGATCGACACGCTCGCGCCGGCCGACCGGATGCTGCTGCGCTACGCCGCCGTCGTGGGGCCGTCGTTCCCGCTGGAGCTCGTGGGCGAGATCCTCGCCCACGAGGCCCCGGACGGCGCCGATCCCGTCCGCTGGTCGGCGCTCTCCGAGTTCGTCCTCGAGGCCGGCACGGCGACGCTCGCGTTCCGCCACGACCTCGTCCGGCAGACCGCCTACGCGGGGCTCTCCTTCCGGCGGCGCCGCGACATCCACGGCCGCGTCGGCCTCGCGCTCGAGCGCCGTGCCGCCGGGCGCGCCGACGAGGAGGCGGCGATCCTCTCGCTCCACTTCCTCGAGGCGGGTGACGGCGAGCGCGCCTGGCGCTACGCGGTCGCGGCCGCCGACCGCGCCGCCGCCGGCTTCGCCAACGTCGATGCCGCCGAGCTCTACGAGCGCGCGCTCGCGGCCGACGACCTCCAGCCAGCGGCTGCGGACGACCAGGCCCGCGTGCTGGAGGCGCTCGGAGACGTCCGCGAGCGCTTCGGCGCCTACGAGCCCGCCCTCGAGGCCTACGAGCAGGCGCGGGAGGCGCGCGAGGCGCCGCTCGACCGGGCGCGGCTCACCGCGCGGATCGCGCACTGCCTCGACCGTGAGGGCCGCTACGACGAGGCGCTGCATGCCTTCGCGGAGGCGAGGGAGCTCGTCAGCCTGACGGCGGAGAGCCCGGCCGAGCTGGAGACACTCGCGACGATCGAGATCGGGCTCGCGAGCGTCGCCTACCGCCGGGCCATCTACGCGGACGCGATCGGCCACGCGACGGCCGCAGTGGATCTCGCCGAGCGGGGCGGCCTGCCCGAGGCGCTCGCGCATGCGCTGCTCCTCTCCGGCGTCGCCCACACCGACCTCGGGCAGCCGGAGGCGGTGCCGCTGTTCGAGCACGCGATCGCCATCAGCGAGGAGCACGGCCTGCACCGCATGCACGGCTCCGCGCTCAACAACCTCGGCATCCACCACTACACCGAGGGCCGCTGGGACGACGCGGTCGCGTGCTACCGCGCGAGCCGGGAGGCCAAGCTCCGCGCCGGCGATCCGCTCGGGGCCGCGGTGCAGGAGAACAACGTGGCCGAGGTGCTCTCCGACCAGGGGCGACTCGAGGAGGCGGAGCCGCTCTTCCGCAGCATGGTGCGCGTGTCCCGTGCCGCCCGCTTTCCCATCGGCACGGCGCTCGGCACGGGGAACCTGGGACGCCTCGCCGCGCGCGACGGCCGCTTCGCGGAGGCACACGACCTGCTGGACGAGGCCGCCGCAGCGTTCGCGGCGATCGAGGCCTGGCGCTACGTCAACGAGACGCAGGCGCGCCGGGCCGAGTGCCTCGTGCTCGAGGGCCGCTGGGCGGAGGCGCTCGAGGTCGCCTCCGCGCTCGTGGCGGCGGCGCACGAAACCCCGTTCGGCGGGCTCGAGGCGCTCGTCGAGCGCACGATCGGGCTCGCGCTCCACCAGGCCCGCAGGCCGGACGAGGGACGCCCGCACCTGCTCGAGAGCCTGCGCCTCGCCCGCGAGCTGAACGCCGTCTACGAGGAGGCGCTGACGCTCAACGCGCTCGCCGACACGGGCGCACCCGACGCCGAGTCGCACCGGACGCAGGGCGCGGCGATCCTCGCCCGGCTCGGCGTCGTCGCGCTGCCGAAGGTCCCGCTGCCCTAGCTTCAGTCTCGGGGAGCGTCAGTCCTGCGACAGGTCGAGCACCTGGCCGTGGCTGAGGTCGACGAGGTCGTCCGTCCGCAACCGAACCGACTGCTCGTGCGTGCCCGCCTCGAGCACCACCCACTCGCTCTCGCGGAGGCGGCGGTCGACGAGCACCCGGTCACCGTCCTCGCCGGTCAGCGGCGGCACGGCGCCGAGCTCGAACTCCGGGTAGGCGCCGGCCAGCACCTCCTCGGTCGCGAGCTGGACGTCCTTCGTGTCGAGATGCGCCCGCACCTTGCGCAGATCGAGGCGCGCCGACGCCGGCAGGACCGCCCGCACGAATCCCTCGGGAGTGACGAGCACCACCGTCTTCGCGACCTCACGCGGATCGAGCCCGAGGACCTCGGCCTCGGCGGCTGCGGTCGTCGTGCGTGGGTGGTCGATCAGCTCGTAGGAGATCGACGCCCGCTCGAGTTGCTGGACGAGTCGCCGGGACGCTGTGTGAGTCGTCATCGCTTCGCCTTTCTCGCTGAGGGCCGGGTCGTGACCCGTTGGACGGTCGCGTCGCTGCCCGGCCGCAGCACGCTCTCGTGACCGTCGTCCCACCGGACGCGGAACCGCTCGTTGGGCACCTCGCCCAGAATCTCGAGGATCTCGGCGGTTCGCTCCGCCTCGCCGACGCGGTGACCCGCGATCACGATCAGGTCACCGACCTCGGCCACGTGTGTCGTCGTGTCCACGTCAGCCTCCTTCCGACGAAAGGAGCATGCCGCGACGATCCCCCGTCGGCATCGGGGCAACTACTGATTCTCGGCGACCCGGCGCCACGTCTACATTGCTCGCATGGCCAAGGGGAGACGAGAGCAGTCGCTGCAGGACGTCCTGCGCGCGCGGCGCGGCGTGCCGGCGCTGCTCTCGCCCGAGCAGCTGCGGCAGCGTGAGACGGCGCGGCGGCGGGAGGACGAGGAGCGGCAACGGCGAGAGGCCGAGGCCGCAGCGTCGCGGCTCGTCGCCCGCTGGCGCGACGAGGGCACGCGCGTCGACTCCGAGGGCCGGCTGTCGGCTGCGACCTACGCGGCCGTCTTCGCCGACGAGCCCGAGGCGTACTTCGCGAGCGCTCACTGGTCCCGCCGAACGAGGGCGCAGCTCGCGCGCACGGCCGCGTGCGAGGTCGCGCGGTGCGGCGGCACGACCGAGCTGCGCGTCCAGCAGCTGCGGCACGACTCCCTCGGGGCCGAGCGTGCCGGCGCCGACCTCGTCACGCTCTGCGACGGCTGCCAGCGGCGCGCGCGGCGCCGCAGCCTCGAGCTCGGACGGCTGCTCACGCGCGAAGAGCTTCGGGCGCTCGACCCCGAGGCACCGCTGTTCGACCCGGACGCGATCGCCGCGCTCAGGGCGCGCTACGACCTGAGTTAGCTGGTTGATGCCAGGCGGCGCCGGCCGCCGTCACGGCGAGCGGCAGCACCCGCGCCTCGGGAGCCCGCCGCTCGAGCTCGGCACGACACGTGTCGGCCTCGGCCCGGCGCGCCCACACGACGACCGTCGGGCCCGAGCCGGAGATGGTCACGCCGAGCGCGCCCTCCGGCGGCGCCACGCCCAGCTCCGCGAAGAGGGGCGCCCCGGCCGCGCGGTACGGCTCGTGCAGGCGATCCGCGAGCGCCGCGGCGAAGAGCTCCGGGTCGCCCGCGGCGAGGGCGGCGCCGAGCAGCACCGCTCGCCCGGCGGTGAACGCGGCGTCCGCATGCGCCACCGTCGGCGGCAGGGCCGCACGCGCGGCCGCCGTCGCCACGCGGCCCCCGGGGACGACGGCGATCGCCGTCGCCGGCACGTCCTCGGCGATCCGCGCGATCCGCCCCTCCCACGTGAGGCAGACACCGCCGGCGAGGCACGCCGCGAGGTTGTCCGGGTGGCCCTCGAGCGGCAGGCCGAGCGCCAGCAGCTCCTCCGGGTCGGGCTCCCGGCCGGCGACGCGGCAGCCCGCCACGAGGCCGAGCGCGATCACCGCGGCGCTCGACCCGAGACCGCGTGCACGCGGAATCGCGCCCGTGAAGCGGAAGGACAACCCTGCCGGTGAGGCGACCGCCGAGAACGCCCGCACGCCGAGGTGCTCTCGGTCGGCGGTGTCGCCGCCCTCGTCCGAGACCTCGAGCTCGTTCCACAGGTCGAGCGCGATCGCGGCGCAGTCGAAGCCCGGGCCCACGTTCGCCGTCGTCGCGGGCGCGCGCACGACGAGCTTCAAGCGGCGGCCTCCTCGATCGCGTCGAGGTCGGCCTCGACGGCGACCGGCGGCGGGGCGGTGCGATCGACGGTGGCCGGATCCTTGAGCCCGTGGCCGGTGATCACGCAGACGACCCGCGCACCCGGCTCGGGTCGCCGCGCCCGCAGCCCCGCGACCCCCGCGGCCGACGAGGGCTCGCAGAAGAGCCCTTCCAGCTCGGCCAGGTCGCGCCACGCCCGCAGGATCTCCTCGTCCGACACGGACACGACCTCGGCCGCGGCCTCCGCCTCCTGGCGATGTGCGGGCGCGACGATGCGAATCGCCGACGCGAGCGTCGCCGCCCGGTCCACCGCCTGCACCGAGACGATCCGCGGGGCCACGCCGAGCTCGTCGAACCCCAGCGCGTACGCGCGCGTGTTGCCGCCGCCGCCGAAGGGCAGCGTGAGCAGGTCCGGTGGACCGCCCAGCTCCTCGACGACCTCGAACGCGGCCGTCTTCTGCCCCTGCAGGCGGTGCGGGTTGAGCGAGTTGACGAGCACGTACGTGCCGCGCCGCGCGAGCTCGCGCGCGGCGTCGAGGGCGTCGTCGAAGCTGCCGCGCACCTCGAGCAGCCTCGCGCCGGCGGCCCGCGCCTGGGCGAGCTTCCCCAGAGCCACGCCGCCCTGCGGCAGCAGCACCACCGCGCGCAGCCCGGCCCGGGCCGCGTAGGCGGCGGCCGAAGCGGACGTGTTCCCGGTCGAGGCGCAGATCACCGCCTCCGCGCCCTCCTCGACCGCCTTCGCCACCGCGACCGTCATGCCGCGGTCCTTGAAGCTGCCGGTCGGGTTCGCGCCCTCCCACTTGAGGAGGAGCTCGCAGCCGAGCTCGGCCGAGAGCCGTGGCGCCGGCAGGAGGGGCGTGCCGCCCTCGCCGAGGGAGACGACGGGCGTCGCCTCCGTCACCGGCAGGCGGTCGCGCCAGCGCTCGACCACTCCCACCGTGACCGGCGGGGTCACGCCCAGCCCATGCCGGCAACGCCGCGGTCGGAGACGACCGGCAGCGCCGAGGGCCGGCTGCGGCTCTCCTCCAGCTCCCCGATCTCCGCCAGCGCCGCCAGCACGGCTCCCTCCGCAGCCTCGTGCAGGACGACGTGCAGCACCGCGCCCTCTCCGCCCTGGTCCTGGATCAGGCGGGCGACGGAGAGCTCGTGCACGGCGAGCCGCTCGGTCACTCGCGCGAGCACGCCCGGTCGGTCGGCGACCTCGAGCTGGAGGTAGAAGGGCGAGCGCAGCTCGCCTCCGGGCAGCCGCTCGAGGACGCGCCACGCCGGCTCGTCGTGGAGGAAGCCCGTGCCGGCGGTGCCGACGATCGAGACGAGGTCCGCGACGACCGCCGACGCTGTCTCCAGGCCGCCCGCGCCCGGGCCCTCGAGCGTGATCTCGCGGATCGCGTCGCCCTGCAGCATGACCGCGTTGAACGCACCGGTCACCGCGGCGAGCGGGTGCCCCGCGTCGACGAGCGACGGCCGCACGCGCACGTCGAGCCGTCCGTCGACCAGGGTCGCCGAGCCGATCAGGCGCGGCTTGAGCGCGAGCCGCCGCGCCGCAGCGACCTGGGCCGGCGTCAGCGTGTCGATGCCGGCGTAGTCCACCTCGTCGAACACGACGCGGGAGCCGAACGCGACGGTGGCGAGGATCGCCATCTTCGCGGCGGCGTCCGCCCCCGTCACGTCCTCGGTCGGGTCGGCTTCCGCGTACCCGAGGCGCTGCGCCTCGGCCAGGGCCTCCGCATAGGCCAGCCCCTCCTCCATCCGCGTCAGCATGAAGTTCGTCGTCCCGTTGACGATGCCGAGCACGCGATGGACGTTGGAGGCGACGAGCGACTCCCGCAGCACCTTGATCACCGGGATGGCGGCGCACACCGAGGCCTCGAAGCGGAGCTGCACGCCGGCGGCGGTGGCCGCCGCGAAGAGCTCGGCGCCGCGTCGCGCGACCAGCTGCTTGTTGGCCGTGACGACGGGCTTGCCCGCCCCCAGGAGCTCGAGCACGCGCGTCCCGGTCGGCTCGAGCCCGCCGGTCACCTCCGCGACGAGCGCGATCGACGCGTCGTCGCGAATCGCGGCGAAGTCGGTCGTCAGGACGCCGTCGGCGGGCCTGAAGGCTCGCTCGCGCGCCGGCTCCCGGACGAGCGCTCTCACGACGCGCAGGCGGTGCCCCGTCGCCCGCTCGATCTCGTCGGCGCCCTCCGTCAGGAGGCGGTCGACCGCCGAGCCGACCGTGCCGTAGCCGAGCAGACCGACGGGGACGTCGACGCTCTCCATCGGGCTACCTTAGTCTGGGTGCGGATGCGGGTTGGGCACGACAACCTGCCGCTGCTCGCGTTCGCGAATCGCCTCCCGATCTCGCACACGCGCTACGGCTGGCGCCCGTCGACCGGCGGGCTCGTGACCGCGCTCAAGCCGGCGCTCGAGGCGCACGGCGGCGCGTGGGTGGGCTGGGAGGGCGGCGGCGAGGGCGTGCCCGACCACGTCGACGGCCTGAAGGTCGAGCTCCGCCCGGTGACGCTCGGCCGGCGCGAGGCCGACCTCTACTACCACGGCTTCGCGAACCGGACGCTCTGGCCGCTCCTGCACGGGCTCGTCGAGCAGCCGACCTACGAGCGCGACTGGTGGAGCGCCTACCGGAGCGCGAACGAGGCCTTCGCGACGGCCGACGAGCCGGGCGAGTGCATCCGTTGGGTGCACGACTACCACCTGATGCTGCTGCCCGACCTCCTGCGCCGGGGCGACGCGCAGGGGCCGACCGCGTTCTTCCTGCACGTCCCGTTCCCGGCTCCCGAGATCTTCGCCCGGCTGCCGTGGCGCGCGCAGGTGCTCGAGGGGCTCCTCGGCGCCGACGTCGTCTCCTTCCAAACGGCGCACTACCGCGACAACTTCGTGCGCACGTGCGCCCGGCTGCGCGACGACGTGCGGGTCGACCGTGGCGGCGTCGCGCTCGACTCCGGCCGCCGCGTGGTCGCCGCCGCTCACCCGATCTCGATCGACGCCGCCGGCTTCGCCGAGCGGTCGCAGCGGCCGCCGGTCGAACGGCGACTCGCGGGACTGCGGCGCCAGTTCGCCGGCCGCCGCGTCCTGCTCGGTGTCGACCGCCTCGACTATACGAAGGGGATCATCGAGCGCCTGCGCGCGATCGAGCTGCTGCTCGGCCGCCGGCCGGACCTCCGCGGTGACATCGCCTTCGTGCAGATCGCGGTGCCGAGCCGCGGCGAGATTCGCGAGTACCGCGAGCTGCGCGCGACCGTCGAGGAGCTCGTCGGCCGCATCAACGGCCGCTTCACGGAGCCTGGCCTCGACGTCCCGGTGCACTACCTCTACCGCGGCGTCACCCCGGACCGTCTGCTCGCCTACTACCGCCTCGCCGACGTCTGCCTCGTGACGCCGCTCCACGACGGGATGAACCTCGTCGCGAAGGAGTTCGTCACGGCCCAGGGGGCGACGGGCGGCAGCGGCGTGCTCGTGCTGAGCGAGTTCACCGGCGCGGCGGTCGAGCTGCGCGACGCGCTCCCGTGCAACCCCTTCGACGTCGAGGGCCTGGCCGGCACGATCGAGCTCGCGCTGGAGCTCGAGGAGAGCGACCGGCGCCGGCGGCTCCACCGGATGGCGGCCGGCGTGGCCCGCCACGACGTCCACTGGTGGGCCGAGCAGGAGCTCGAGACCGCGCTCCGCGCCCGGCCGTAGCCCCCTTTGGGGGGAGGGCAGAGGCGCGAGATCGGCCGATGCAGCGGTCAGCGCCAGGCCGCCGTGAGCCGACGTCCTCGCCGCTCACCGAATGGATCACCCAGCCCGCTTCCCGTTCGACCGCGCCGGCCCCAGATTCCGGCTGATCACCCCGGACCCGGCTCCAGCCTCTGCCGCCGGGCTCGACGACGTCGACTCCTACCGCCGGCTCGCGGACATCTTCCACGACGTCCTCTCCGAGCAGAGCCTCGACTCGCTGCTCGTGCGCATCGCGGACACCCTCGCCGAGATCGTCCCCTACGAGGCGCTGCACGTCTACGAGGCGGACGAGGCGAAGCGCGAGCTCGTGCCGACGCTCGTCCGCAGCGAGTACGCGGAGGCGGTCCTCGACGACACGTTCCCCTTCGGCGTCGGCATCACCGGCTGGGCCGTCGAGCACCGCGAGCCCGTGCTCTCGAACCAGGCCCACCTCGACGACCGCGTCGCCTTCGTCCCGGGGACGCCCGTCGACCCGGAGGCGCTCATCGTCGTCCCGCTCGTCGCGCGCGGCCTGCTGAAGGGAACGCTCAACGTCTACCGCATCGGCGAGGACGCGAGCTTCACCGAGCAGGAGTTCGAGCTGGCCAAGCGCTTCGGCGACGCCGCGGCGCTCGCGCTCGACAACGCCCACATCCGGGCACGGCTCGAGCACCAGGCGCAGACGGACTCGCTCACCGGCCTCTACAACCACCGCTACTTCCACGAGCGGCTGCGCCACGAGCTCACGCGCGCGTCGAGCTCCCACGAGTCGGTCGGGCTCGTGATGATGGACATCGACGACTTCAAGAAGGTGAACGACGTCTACGGGCACGGCGTCGGCGACCAGATGCTCGCCGGGCTCGCCGACCAGCTGCGGGGGGCCGTGCGCTCGACCGACGTCGTCTGCCGGATCGGCGGCGAGGAGTTCGCCGTGATCGTGCCGGCGGGTCGGGCGAAGCACGCCCTCGCGCTCGCGAGCCGCCTCGCGAGCCGGCTCGAGCTGGCGGAGGTCGAGGGCGCCGGCCGCATCTCCGTCTCGATCGGCATCGCGCACGGGCCGGAGCAGGCGGCGAACGCGCGCGAGCTGATCGCCTGTGCGGAGGCGGCGATGATGACCGCCAAGGCGCGCGGCAAGAACCAGGTCTGCCTGTTCGACGAGGCCGCGACGGAGCGCCCGCAGGCGCAGGACGCGCGGCGCGAGGAGGTGCGCTCGATCGCGCACCTGAAGATGCTGCAGTCGCTCGCCGCGAAGCTGAACCGGCTCACCGACACGAGCGAGATCGGGATGGCGATCGCGAACGAGCTCCGGCTCCTGATCGACTACCACAACTGCCGCGTCTTCATCCGTGAGGGCGACGAGCTCGAGCCGATCGCGTTCCAGGGCGACCTGACGGTCTCGAACCGCTCGGCCGTCGACGTCCTGCGCACCCGCGTCGGCGAAGGGCTCACCGGCTACGTCGTCGAGACGGGCGAGCCGCTGCTCCTCGCCGACGCGACGAAGCACGAGTCGTCGCTGACGATCGAGGGCACGGCGCCGATCGACGAATCGGTGATCGCCGTGCCGCTCAACTACGGCGCCCGCGTGATCGGCGCGATCGTGATCTCCAAGCTCGGTCACGGCCAGTTCGACGAGGACGATCTGCGCCTGCTCGAGGTACTCGCCGGGCACGCGGCGGTGGCGCTGGAGAACGCCCGCCTCTACGAGGCACAGCGGCGGGAGGCGGAGAGCGCGCGCACACTGCTCGAGTTCGGCCGGAAGCTCGCGGCCGCCGAGGGACTCGAGCGCGTGCTCGAGCTCGTCGTCGCAGGTGCGGCCCGAATCCTCGCCTCGCCGCACGCCTCGCTGTGGCTGCAGGAGGCCCCCGGCGGCGACCTCGTCTGTGAGGCGGCGACGGGCGACACGGCACGGATCGAGGCCTTCGGCTCGCGGCTCGGCGCCGCGTCGGTCGGGCCCTTCCTCGAGCGGGCGGAGCCCTACGTCGTCACCCGCGGTGAGTACGGGACGCTGACCGAGCCGCCGCCCGGCTCGTCCGGGTCCTACGCGGTCGCGCCCTTCGTGGTGGACGGCCGCTGGAGCGCGATCGCGGTCGAGCTGCCCGAAGGGTCGGCGAGCGGCAAGCGCGAGCTGGATCTGCTCGGCGGCCTCGCGCACCAGTCGAAGCTCGCGATCGCGAACGCCTCGAGCTTCGAGTCGCTCGAGCGCACGTTCCTCTCCACGGTCGAGGCGCTGGCGAATGCGCTCGAGGCCCGCGACGAGTACACCTCGTCGCACGCACGCTGGATCACCGACATGGCACTGCGGGTGGGCCGCGAGCTCGGTCTCGACGCCGACTCGCTGAAGCGACTCGAGCTCGGGGCGCTCTTCCACGACATCGGCAAGATCGGCATCCCGAACTCGATCCTGCTCAAGCCGGGGCCGCTCACGGAGGAGGAGCGCAGGCTGATCGAGCTGCATCCCGAGCTCGGCGCGAAGATCCTGGCGCCGATCGACCAGCTCAGCGACGTCTGCGCCATCGTCCGCGCCTGCCACGAGCGCTGGGACGGGCGCGGCTACCCCGACCGCAAGGCCGGGGACGAGATCCCGCTCGAGGCGCGGATCATCTTCGCCTGCGACGCCTTCCACGCGATGACGACCGACCGTCCGTACCGCAGCCGGCTCTCCGCGGACGAGGCGCGGCGCCGGCTCGAGGAGGCGGCCGGCTCGCAGTTCGACCCGACGGTCGTCGACATCTGCCTGCGCCTGCTCGAGGTGCCGCAGGGCTGACGCGCTAGAGCCGCTCGGCCAGCAGGAGCGTCGGCGTGCGGACGACGTCGCGCCAGGTGCCGGCCGGCCGGGGCTCGCGCAGGTCGCCCCGAACGGCCACGGCGACGAGCACCTCACCGGCCCGCGTGAAGGCGCAGGTGTCGGGGCCGCCGTCGAGCGGCTCGTAGCCGCCGGCGAACGCCCGCGGCCGGCGGGCGCGGAGCGCGAGCGTGCGACGGATCAGGTCGAGCTTCGCCGGCGGGTCGGGCCCGGCGAGCGCCCGGCGCCGCGCCTCCCAGTCGACCGGCCGCCGGTTGTCGGGGTCGACGAGCGCGAGGAACGGCAGCTCGTCGCCCCCGTAGAGGTCCGGGACGCCCGGCGCCGTCAGCTTGAGGAGGGTCGTGCCGAGCACGACCCGCTCGGCGCGCGCGGCCAGCCGCTCTGCATACGCGCCGAGCTCGGTGTCGGCGAGGAGCGACACGCCGAACCGCTTCGCGCCGGCCTCCCACCTCTCGTCCGGCTCCAGCCAGCTCGTGCTCACCTTCGCCTCCCGCAGCGCCTTCTCGAGGTAGCGCTGGAGGCGCTCGGACGAGAGCGGCCACGCCCCGACGAGGGTCTGGAGGATCAGGTACGCCTCGTTCGGGTCGCGCCACCGGCCGACGCGCGGCCGCACGAGCGCCGCCCACTCGTCCGGGTCGGCGGCGATGCAGGCGAGCCGCGCCCGCACGTCGCCGCTGCGTTTCGTGTCGTGCGTCGTCGTGGCGAGCAGGCCACCCGGCGGCCGCGCCAGGTTGGCCTCGTGGAACGCCTCGACCGAGAGCGAGAGCCGGGCCGGGTCACCGCCGACCTCGTTCAGGGCGACGAAGCGGTTCCAGCGGTAGAACGCGGTGTCCTCGACCCCCTTCGCATGCACCGGCGGCGTCGTCTGCTGGAAGCGGGTGACGAAGGAGTCGTGGCCGCGCTCCTCGAGGAGGAGGATCCGCGCCAGCTCCTCCGGCAGCCCCGCGGCCGCGACGGCCGCGCGGTCCTCCGCCGCCACGCGCCCCGTCTCGGGCTCGACGTAGGTGCGGTACACGTGCAGGGAGGCCAGCGCGCGAGGCAGGTCCGCGTCGAACGTCAGCTTGGCCGCCAGCTGCGCCGCCTCGGCGTCGAAGGTCGTCTCCGCCTGCTCCAGCTTCGCCTCGGCCGCGACCTCGGCGAACGACCGCCGCTCACCGGTCACGTCCTCGTACAGCCGCGTCAACGGCTCCTCCCCGGCCGGATCCACGAAGAGCGCGGTGACGTCGTTCAGGAACTCGTAGCCGGTCGTCCCCTGCACGGGCCAGTCCGCGCGCAGCCGCTCGCCCGGCTCGAGGATCTTCTCGACCCAGACGCGCTCGATCCCCGCCTCCCCGAGCCGCTCCAGGTAGCGGCGCGGATTCGCGAGCCCGTCGGGATGGTCGATGCGCACACCGTCGACGAGTCCCTCGCGCACGAGCTCGACCACCTTCGAGTGGGTCACCTCCCACACCTCGGGGTCCTCCATCCGCACGCCCGCGAGCTCGCCGACGTCGAAGAAGCGACGGTGGGCGCCCGTCCGCCAGTCGAGGTCGTAGAAGCGCGCCCGCCAGAGCGGGTCACGCCAGAAGGGGCTCTCGTCGGTCGCCGCCATGTGGTTCGGGACGATGTCGAGCACGACCCCCAACCCCGCTCGCCGGCCCGACGAGCAGAGCGCCTGAAACTCCTCCTCGCCGCCGAGCGACTCCGACAGCCTGGTCGGGTCGACGACGTCGTACCCGTGCGTCGAGCCCTCCCGCGCCTGGAGGGACGGCGAGAGGTAGAGGTGCGAGACGCCGAGCTCCCGCAGGTAGGGGACGAGCGCGCGCGCTCCGCGGAAGCCGAGATCAGGCCCCAGCTGGAGCCGGTACGTGCAGCGGAGGTCGATCACGCGATCCGGCGCAGCAGGACCAGCGACCGCCCCTCCACGGGCACCACGCCGCGCGCCGGGAACACCTCGGCGCCGGGCTCCACGTCCGGCTCGGCGGTCGAGAGCTCGTGCACCCAGCGGCGGCCGAAGGAGACCGCGGGGAGCGTGAAGACGACCGCCTCCGCGTGCGCGTTGAAGAGAATCAGGAAGGTGTCGTCGATGACGGGGGCGCCGTGCTCGCTCACCGTCGGGATCTCGGCGCCGTTGAGGAAGACGCCGAGCGTCTTCGTGTCACTCTGCTGCCAGTTGCGCTGGGCCATCTTGCGCCCGTCCGGCCGGAACCACCAGACGTCCGGCGCCCCGGAGCCGAGCCGCTCCTCGCCGGTGAGGAAGTCCGCGCGGCGGAAGACCGGATGCCGGCGGCGGAACTCGATCAACCGCCGGGTGAAGGCGAGCAGGTGCCGCTGCCGCGCGTCGAGGTCCCACGCGAACCAGGAGAGCTCGTTGTCCTGGCAGTAGGCGTTGTTGTTGCCGCCCTGCGTGCGCGCGAACTCGTCGCCGCCGAGCAGCA
>DASUOK010000061.1:0-4640 GCA_036276675.1 Gaiellaceae bacterium
CGCTCAACCCGGGACGCGGCGGTCGCGGCTGCTCCAGCGCCGCCAGCCGCGCCTCGTGTAGCGGAACACGAGGAAGAGCAGGATCAGGCCGAGCACGAGCAGGGCTGCGGCGACGCCGAGCGCCAGCCACGGGTGGTAGACGGCGAGCGTGACGACCCCCGCGACGGCCGAGTCCTCGACGACGCTCATGCCGACGTTCGAGAACGGCTCGGGCGAGGAGTTGATCGCGAGCCGCAGACCCGACTTGACCATGTGCGACAGCAGCGCGGTGCCGCCGCCGAAGGTCGCGTAGAGCGCCTGGTCGAGGCTGGAGGCGTCACCGGAAACGAGGAGCGCGATCACGGCGCCGACGCTGGGGCGGATCGCAGTGGAGACGAGATCCCACGCCGAGTCGAGGTAGGGGATCTTGTCGGCGACGAACTCCACGGTGAAGAGGAGCGCGGCCGCCACCAGTACGTCCGTGCGCGTCAGCACGTCGGGGATCGGGAACACGGCGACGTCGGTGAAGCGGCCGAAGAGGCCGAGCACCAGGATCGTCGCGTAGGCATTGACGCCGCTCGCCCACCCGCTCGAGAAGACGACGGGGACGAGCTCCAACGACTACTCGCCGGGCGGCCGCTGCGGCAGCGCGCGGTAGGTGAGGTGCACCAGCGTCGCGTCCGCCGCTCGCTGCTCGGGCGGCGCGCGGCGCTCGCGCAGCCAGTCGGTGACGCACTTGGAGAGCTCGTCGACCTCCGCGCGGGTCGCGTACACGTTCCAGCCGCCGATGAACGCCGTCTCCTGCCACTCCGGCGTGAACTCCGCCCGCGTGTGCAGGTACCTGCGGAGCCCCTCCTCGTCGCTCGCGAGCATCACGCTCTCGAGCTGGGCGACGGCCGCGTTGTACTCCGGGTCGTCGGCCGGCGCGCTCGAGATCAGCCGGAACTTCCGCGCGTGGCTCCACCAGCGCTCCCGGCCGCGACGCCGATCGAGGTCCTCCACGATCAGCCCGGCGGCCGCGAGCGCGCGGAGGTGGTAGCTCGTGGCGCCGCTGGACTCGCCCAGCTCGCGCGCGAGCATCGAGGCCGTCGCCGGGCCGGTCTCCAGCAGGCACTCCAGCATCCGCAGCCGGAGCGGGTGTGCGAGCGCCCGTACCTCGCGCGCGGTCACGGAGCGGGAGGGCTTCACGAGAGGACACCTTAGAACGTCGCACTCCGGCGCGGGTATTAGGCACGGCTAACTTTCGCTATGTTTTTAGGCGTGACTAAACTTACCCGTGGTCGGCTGCTCGTCGGCGCGGCCCCTTTCGTCGCCGCGCCTGTCCTCGGCAAGCTCGCTCTCGATGGCGACGCGAGCGCCGCGGACCGCTCGCTGCAGGGTCACGTCCACGACCACGAGAGCCACGGGCACGCGGCGATGATCGGCGAGAACGTGCCGGCGGTCGGCGGGCCGAACGATCTCGACGAGCTGCTCTACCCGCCGCCCGCGCTCCCGTACGAGCCGGGGCGGATCCGGGAGTACGACCTGCGCGCGCTCGACCGTGAGATCGAGATCGCCCCGGGCGTGTTCTTCCCCGCCTGGACGTACAACGGCACCGTGCCGGGGCCCGTGCTCCGCGCGACTGAGGGCGACATCCTGCGGGTCAACTTCAGGAACGCGGGCTCGCACCCGCACACGATCCACTTCCACGGCATCCATCCCGCGAACATGGACGGCGTCTTCGAGATCGTGCAGCCGGGGGGCGAGCTCACCTACGAGTTCGAGGCGCGCCCCGCCGGCTTCCACCCCTACCACTGCCATGCGACCCCGCTCAAGAAGCACATCCACAAGGGCCTCTACGGCTCGCTGATCGTCGATCCGAAGGAGCCGCGCCCGCCCGCGCAGGAGCTCGTGATGGTGATGAACGGCTACGACACCGACGCGGACGGCGGCAACAACTTCTACACCGTGAACGGGCGCAGCTTCTACTACGCCCGCTACCCCATCACCGTCCGGCGCGACGAGCTCGTGCGGATCTACCTCTCGAACCTGACCGAGTTCGACCTGATCAACTCACTCCATCTGCACGCCGACTTCTTCTACTACCAGCCCAACGGGACCGGCGACTACCGCGAATACACCGACACGGTGATGCAGTGCCAGGGGCAGCGCGGCATCATCGAGCTCGAGTTCGCCAACACCGGCCTGTTCATGTTCCATGCGCACCAGTCGGAGTTCGCGGAGCTCGGCTGGATGGGCTTCTTCAACGTGACCGACTGATGGAGGCGCGGGCGGAGCGACGGCGCGTCGAGCTGAGCTGGCGGCTGTGGGCGCTCGTCCCGATCGTGCTGCTGGCGCTCGCGGTCGGCGGCTACGTCGCCTCCGGCGCGTCGCTGGCGGACATGATCGGAACCAACCCGCCACCGGCCGACGAGTTCGACGTCCGGCGCGTCGAGTTCGAGCCGGGCGAGATCCGCATTCGCGTCACCAATCCGCAGGCCGACGACCTGACGATCGCGTCCGTGACCGTCGACGACGCGATCGTCCCGTTCGAGCTCGACGGGCCGCAGACGCTCGGGCGGCTGCGCTCCAGCACGATCGTCGTCGCCTACGACTGGGTCGAGGAGGATCCGATCGCGGTCGGCGTGACGAGCTCGAGTGGGATCGAGACCGTCGAGGAGGTCGCGGCCGCGATCGAGACTCCCGGTGTGACGGCGGCCGCCTTCCTCGGCTACGGCATCATCGGCCTGCTCGTCGGCGTGGTGCCGGTCGCGCTCGGCCTGCTCTGGCTGCCCTCGCTGCGGCGCGCCGGGCAGCGCTGGCTCACGGCGTTCATGGCCCTGACCGCCGGATTGCTCACCTTCCTGGGCTTCAGCGCGCTCTTCGAGGCCTTCGAGCTCCAGGCCGCGTTGCCGGGAGCCTTCGGCGGTCCGGGGCTCGTGCTGGTCGGGGTCGCGCTCAGCTACCTCGGGATGACGCTCGTGTCGACGCGCTTCTCGGCCGGCGGGAGCAAGGCGCTCGGCGGGGCGGCGCTCGCCGTGCTCGTCGCGATCGGGATCGGGCTGCACAACTTCGGCGAGGGGCTCGCGATCGGGACGTCCTTCGCCTTCGGCGAGCTGACGCTCGGCTCGTTCCTGATCGTCGGGTTCATGGTGCACAACGTGACCGAGGGGCTGGGGATCGCGGCACCGGTCGCGGACGAAGGCTCCCGGCTGTCGTGGCCGAGGCTGGCCGCGCTCGCCCTGATCGCCGGAGCCCCGGCGATCCTCGGTGCCTGGACGGGCGGCTTCGTCGCGAACGACGTGCTCGCGGTGCTCTTCTTCGGTGCTGCGGCCGGTGCCGCGTTCGAGGTCGTCGTCGAGGTGGTGCGCTATGTCGCGCGGCGCGATCCGTCCGGGCTCCGCTCCGGCTACGCGATCGGCGGCTTTCTCGCCGGCATCGCCGTCATGTACGCGACCGGCGTCTTCGCCGGCTGATTGGGCTCTGCTACACCCTTCGCCGTGACGAGAGCTCTGAGCCTTGTCCTCGCCGCCGCCGCTGCCCTCGTCGCCGGGTGTGGGCCGGTGTCGACGACGACGGTGCGGATCCCGACCGACGAGCCGATCGCGGTCGTCACGACGATCGGGATGGTCGCGGACGCCGTCGAACGCGTGGGCGGCGAGCGCGTCTCCGTGGACGGGCTGATGGGGCCGGGCATCGATCCGCACCTCTACAAGGCGAGCGAGGGCGACCTGCGCCGGCTGGAGCGGGCCGACCTCATCCTCTACGCCGGGCTGCACCTCGAGGCGAAGATGGCCGACGTGCTGGAGCGGATCGCCGACCAGCGGGAGACGCAGGCGGTCACCGAGACCATCCCGCGCTCGCAGCTGCTCTCGCCGGCGCAGTTCCAGGGCCAGTACGACCCGCACGTGTGGTTCGACGTGCGGCTGTGGATGCGCGCCGTCGAGCAGATCCGCGACACGCTGACGGAGCTCGACCCGGGCAGCCGCGAGCTCTACCGGGCCAACGCGGCGGCGTACCTCGCGGAGCTCGAGGAGCTCGACCGCTACGTGCGCGAGCAGGTCGCGCGCGTTCCGCAGGAGCGACGGGTCGTGATCACGGCGCACGACGCCTTCGGCTACTTCGGCGAGGCCTACGGCTTCGACGTGCGCGGGCTGCAGGGGATCTCGACGGCGTCGGAGGCCGGCGCGGGCGACGTGCAGGCGCTCGCCGAGTTCATCGCCGAGCGGCGGATCCCGGCGATCTTCGTCGAGTCGTCGGTCTCGCCGCGCACGATCAGCGCCGTGCGCGAGGCGGTGCGCAGCCGCGGCTTCGAGGTCGAGGTCGGCGGCTCGCTCTTCTCCGACGCGATGGGGGACGAGGGCACGCCGGAAGGGACCTACATCGGCATGGTGCGGCACAACGTCGACACGATCGTGACCGGGCTGCTGGGATGAGCCCGCTCACGTTCCCGGGGCGTCGGGCATGAGCACGCCGGCCGTCGAGGTCACCGACCTCACCGTCGCCTACGGCGAGAAGCCCGTCCTCTGGGACGTCGACCTCGACGTCCCGAAGGGGGTGCTGATGGCGATCGTCGGCCCGAACGGCGCCGGCAAGACGACGCTGATGCGCGCGATCCTCGGGATGGTGAAGCCGGCCGCCGGTCAGGCGCTCGTGCACGGCCGTCCGTACGCGGAGCAGCG
>DASUOK010000062.1:0-16600 GCA_036276675.1 Gaiellaceae bacterium
AGCGCCGCGCGCGAGGCGAGGTCGTCGCGACGGTGCGCCGTCTCCCGTGCGAGCGCCGTGGCTTCGTTCGCAGCCTGCTCGAGCTCGGCGGGCGTCGGTCCGGGCCGGCGCGCCGCCGCTTCGGCCTCGGCCAGCTCGGCCCGCAGGCCGTTCCGCAGGGCAGCGGCCGACTCGCTACGGAGTGCGAGCCGCTCCCTCGCGCTCCCGAGCCGGTACAGCGCCTTCGTGGCGCCGTCGCGGCCGCCGGCCACGTCCGCGAGCGCGGCCTCGAGCTCCAGGCGCTCGCCGCGCAGCGACTCCAGGCGCTCCTCGGCGCGCGCCGCCGCTCCCCGCTCGAGCGCGGCGAGCCGCTCCTGCGCCGCCCGCGCTCGCTCCGCACCGGCGCCGCTGGCCGCCGCCGCCGCCCGCGCCGCCGCGGTCGCAGCAGCTGCGTCGGCCTCGAGCGCCCGCACGCGCTCGTCCGTCCGGCGTGCGGCCGCGAGCTCCGCCTGTCCGAGGTCGTCCGCCAGGCGGGCGAGCAGGCCCGACGTCGCCTCCCGACGCAGGGCGAGGCGCTCCGCAGCGCCCTGCAGCCGGTAGAGCGCCTTGACGGCGGCCTCGCGGCGGCCCGCGGCGTCGGCGAGCTCCTCCTCCGCGGCCTGCCGCTGCGCCAGCAGCCCGTTCAGCCGCTCCTGGGCGGTCCGCCGCGCGAGCGCCGCTGCCGTCTTCCGCTCCTCCGCCTCCTCGCGCCGGGCCTCTGCTGCGGCCAGGTCGAGCTCGGCGATCCGCGCCTGCAGGCGCGCCACCTCGACCGCGAGCTTCTCGGCGCGCTCGGCGGCGGTCGCCTGCAGCGCGAGCGGCCGCAGCCGCTTCCGCACCTCGGCCTCGACGTCGCGTGCCCGCTCCACCTGGATCGCGACCCGCGCCAGCTTCAACTCGGCGCGGTGCTTGCGGCGCTTGAACTTGCCGAGCCCCGCTGCCTCCTCGACCAGCTCGCGCCGCTCCTCGGGCTTCGACGCGAGCACGGCCTCGACCTTGCCCTGGCCGACGACCGAGTGCATGGAGCCGCCCAGGCCGACGTCCGCGAGCAGCTCGACGAGGTCGGTACGGCGCACGGACGCGCGGTTGACGAGGTACTGCCCCTCACCGCCGCGGTGCAGCCGCCTCGCGATCGACACTTCGGAGTAGTCGAGCCCGCCGAAGCGCCCGTCGTCGTTCTCGAAGACGAGCTCGACCTCGCACGTGTCCGCCGGCTTGCGCCCCTCGGCGCCGTTGAAGAGAACGTCGTCGGGCTTCTCCGCGCGCAGCTCCGACGGCGTCAGCGAGCCCGCCGCCCACACGATCGCATCGGCGACGTTCGACTTGCCCGAGCCGTTGGGGCCCACGACCACGGCGACGCCGGGCTCGAGCTTCAGCTCCAGCTGCTCCGGGAACGACTTGAAGCCGCGCAGGCGAAGAGAGCGCAGGTGCACCCGACGAGGCTAGCGGGCGCCGCGGACGGGGTCCCCCCGCCGGGGGCTACGACTCCTCGGCCATGCCGAGGATGTCGTCCCGCGTCATCTTCCCGACCAGCTCGGGGTGGGACTCGCCCACGTGGCGCTCGACCTTGCCGACGAGCTCGTCGTCGCTGTCGGCCCGCACGACCTCGCCGCACTCGCAGTTGATCACCTTCGCCATCGGTTCCTCCTCAGTGGTTTCTGGAGCTTCGCCAGGCCTCGATTGTCCGTGCCCACGCTTGCCGTTACCTTGGCGAAACCTTGGCGGAGACGAGAATCCAGCTCTGCGGCAGGCTCGTCGCGCGCATCGACTCGCGCCGCGTCGAGCAGGAGCTGCCGGGACGGCAGGGGCGGCTCGCTTTCGTCTACCTCGTCGCGCACCGGCAGCGGCCCGTCACGCGCGACGAGCTCGTCGCGGCCCTCTGGACGGATGCGCCGGCCGGCGACGCGCTCAACCCGCTCCTCTCCCGGCTGCGGCGGGTGCTGCCGCTGGAGGGACGCGGCGAGCTGCGCCTCGCGCTCGCCGACGACGCGTGGATCGATCTCGAGGCGGCGGGCGAGGCGCTGCACCGCGCCCAGGCGGCAGTGGCCCGGGGCGATTGGACGGGCGCGTGGGGGCCGGCCCGAGTCGCCCAGCACGTGGCCGCTCGCGGCTTCCTGCCGGGCGAGGAGCTTCCCTGGGTCGAGGAGCGCCGGCGGCGACTCGACGAGCTGCACCTGCGCGCGCTCGAGCTCGTCGGGCGTGCGTGCGTCGAGATCGGCGGCGGCGAGCTGGACACGGCCGAGCGCTCCGCCCGCGCGCTGATCGAGCGCTCGCCGTACCGGGAGAGCGGCCACCGGCTGCTGATGGAGACGCTGGCCGCGCGCGGCGAGGGAGCGGAGGCGCTGCTCGTCTACGACGCGCTGCGGCGGCGGCTGCGCGACGATCTCGGCACCGCGCCCAGCGCGCAGACCCGCGAGCTGCACGGTCGCCTGCTGGGCTAGGCTGCCGCGCCCCCGAGCGAGGCGAGCGCCTCCTTGGCCGCGGCCTGCTCGGCGTCCTTCTTCGAGCGGCCCGCACCCCGTCCGAGCTCGTCGCCGTCGACGAGGGCGGCGCACTCGAAGCGGCGGTCGTGCGGCGGGCCGATGACCTCGAGGACGGCGTAGGACACCTGGCGGCCCGACTTCGCGAGCGCCTCCTGGAGCTCGGTCTTGTGATCCACGTGCGTTGTCGCCGCGTAGTCGATCCGCTCCGAGAAGGCCGCCACGATCGCGCTCTCGATCGACTCGTAGCCGTGCTCGAGGAAGAGAGCCGCGATCGCCGCCTCGAGCAGTGCCGCGACGACGTTGCGGCTCTTGACGATCCGGGCGAGCTCGTCGTCCGCGACTGCGGACGCGGCGGCTGCGGCCCGGCCCAGCTGTTCCCCCAGCCCGAGCTCGAGCGCGACCGCGGCGCAGCTCTGGCGCGAGACGACGTGGGAGCGGATCTTCGCGAGGCGGCCCTCGGTCGAGTCCGGGAAGCGCTCGTAGAGCTCGCGCGCGATCGCGAGCTCCAGCACGCTGTCGCCGAGGAACTCCAGCCGCTCGTACGAGGAGGCGCGGTCGGGCGCCCACGACGTGTGCGTGAGGACGTGCTCGAGCCGCTCCGGGGGAAGCGCTTCGATCAGGCGACGGAGCGCTCCCGCGTCGCCGGTGGGAGCCGCGCTACTGGTGCGAGGAGACGTAGTCGACGGCCTGCCCGACCGTGGTGATCTTCTGCGCGTCCTCGTCGGAGATCTTGATGCCGAACTGATCCTCGAGCTCCATGATCAGCTCGACGAGGTCGAGTGAGTCGGCGTCGAGATCCTCCTGGAAGGACGCCTCCTCGTTGATCTCGGAGTCGTCGACGCCCAGCTGCTCGCTCAGGACTTCCTTGACCCGCTCGAAGACTTCTTCACGCGACGCTGCCAAAATCGACCTCTCTTCGTCAGTGGGGGGCTGGAGCGCGCCCGATCATACAGCGGTCGCCGCACGTCGTTCCGGAAAACGAGCGGCGAGCCGGCCGACCACGTCGTGCTCCACGCCGCGCGCCGCGAGCCTGATCGCGTTCGCGATCGCGGCGCTGGAGGAGTTCCCGTGCGCGATCACGGACAGGCCGCGCAGGCCCAGGAGATACGCGCCGCCGTAGGTGTCGGGATCGAGGCGCGTCCGCAGGCGTCGCGCGGCGGGCCGGATCAGGAGGCCGCCGAGCTTGCCGCGCGGTGTCGCCGCGATCTCGTCGCGCAGCGAGTCGAGCAGGGTCGCGATCGTCCCTTCGAGCAGCTTCAGCGCGACGTTGCCCGTGAAGCCGTCGCAGACGACCACGTCGCCCGCTCCCGCGAGCAGGTCGCGGCTCTCCGCGTTGCCTGCGAAGCGAAGCTCGCTCGCGGCGAGGAGCGCGTGCGCGTCGAGGGTCAGCTGGTTGCCCTTCTCCGGCTCCTCGCCGATCGAGAGCAGCCGCACCTGCGGCGAGGCCACTCCGAGGACCTCGGCGGCGAAGATGGCGCCCATGTGCCCGAACTGGAGCAGGTGCTCCGGCCGGGCATCGGCGTTCGCACCCGCGTCGAGGAGGACCGAGGGGCCTCGGGACGTCGGGATCGGCACGGCGATCGCGGGCCGTAGGACGTTCGGCAGCCGCCGCTGGTGGATCAGGCCGGCGGCGAGCATCGCGCCCGTGTTCCCGGCCGAGACGACCGCGTCGGCGCTGCCCTCCGCGACGGCTCGGCAGGCGGCGACGAGGGAGGAGCCCGGCTTCGCGCGGACGGCCTCCGCGGGCTTGTCGTGCATGCCGATCCGGTCGGGAGCCTCGACCAGCTCGAGCCCGCCGGTGTCCAGCCCCGCAGGCCCGAAGAGGACGGGCGTCAGGCCGTCCTCGGCGGCCTGGAGGGCGCCGGCGACGATGGCGCCCGGCGCGTCGTCTCCGCCCATCGCATCGACCGCGATGCGGGTCAAGGCGCTACGGGGCGGGGGTGCGGAGCGGCTCGATCTCGCGACCCTTGTACGTGTGGCACGTGGGGCAGACGCGATGCGGCAGCTTGGGCTGGTGGCAGGTCGGGCAGACGTTGACGCGCGGCGACTCGATGCCGTGCTGCGCGCGGCGCTTGTCGCGGCGGGCCTTGGACGTCTTCTTCTTGGGGACTGCCATGAGCGGCTGCGGAGTGTAGCGAAAAGGCGATTCGGCCCCCGCGCCCGGCTAGAGCTGCAGCTCGCGCGTCGGGGCGACCCGCTCCAGGAAGCGGCGGTCGTGCGAGACGACCACGGTCGTGCCGCCGTACGCGGCGAGCGCCGACTCCAGCTCTTCGATCGCCTCGAGGTCGAGGTGGTTGGTCGGCTCGTCGAGGACGAGACAGTTGACGCCGCGCGCCATCAGCTCCGCGAGGTGGGCGCGCGTCCGCTCACCGGGCGAGAGCGTCCTGCAGGCGCGCGCGACGTGGTCGGCCGTGAGGTTGAACTTGGCGAGCAGCGTGCGCGCGTCCAGCGAGGTGACGCCGCTGCGCTCGACGAAGGCGTCCAGCAGCGAGCCGGCGCCGTCGTAGGCGAGGCGGCGCTGGTCGAGGGCGCCGAGCACGGTCGCACGTCCGACGACCCGGCGACCGGCGGCGAGCGGGAGCTCGCCGAGGAGGAGCGCGAGCAAGGTCGACTTGCCGCTCCCGTTCCGCCCCGTGACGGCCAGGCGCTCGCCGGGCACGAGGTCGACGTCGACCGGGCCGAGGCGGAAGTCGCCTCGGACGCCGACGGCACCCTCCAGCGACAGGACGCTGTCCCCCGTGCGCTGCCGCGCGGCGAGCGAGAGCCGCAGCTCCCAGGGCTCGTACGGCTTGTCGACGGCTTCGACCCGCTCGAGCGCGCGCTCGGCCTGCCGCACCTTCGTCATCAGCGCGTGCGTGCCGCGGCGGTCGGTCATCGCCCCACCCGCGCGCGCCTGCGCGCGCCGCTCGTGCAGCAGCGCCTCGACCTCGCGCCGCCGCTCCCGCGCGCGCTCGAAGGCGTCGTACTGCTGCAGGCGGGCGCGCTCGCGCTGCGCCTCGTACTCGCTCCAGGTGCCGGCCCATTCGCGCACGCCGCCCGTCCAGGGGTCGATCTCGGCGATGCCTTCGATCGTCCGGTCGAGAAAGGCACGATCGTGTGAGACGACGACGAGGCCGCCGTCGAAACGCCCGAGGAAGCGCTCCAGCCGCTCGAGCCCGTCGAAGTCGAGGTCGTTCGTCGGCTCGTCGAGCAACAGCACGTCGAAGCGCGAGAGCAGGATCGCGGCGAGGCCGGCACGCGCTGCCTCCCCGCCCGAGAGCGTCGCCGTCTCCTGCTCGAGCGACACCGGCAGCCCGAGCTCGGCGCAGACGGCGCCGGCGCGGTGCTCGAGATCGCCGCCGCCGAGTGCGAGGAAGCGCTCGAGCGCGGCGGCGTAGGCATCCGCGTCCCACGCCGAGGTGTGCCGCTCGAGCTCTGCCTCGGCCGCGGCGACGCCGGTGCGGCGCGCCAGGAAGGCGAGCAGCGTCTCGCCCGGGCGTGCGTCGTGCTCCTGGGGCAGGTAGCCGACCGTCAGGTCGGCCGGCGTGCGCTCGACGCGGCCCTCGTCGGGCTCCTCGGCGCCGGCGAGCAGGCGCAGCAGCGTCGACTTGCCGGCGCCGTTCGGGCCGACGAGGCCGAGGCGCGAGCGCAGGCCGAGCGCCAGGTCGACGCGATCGAGGACGGTCTGGGGGCCGTACGACTTGACGACGCCGGCGAGCGAGACTCGCATGGGACGGAGGACCTCCGGAGGACGAACGAGGACGGGCACCCCTCGGGGTGCGGCAGGGTCTGTGTCTCCTCAGTCCGTCATGGGAAGGCGCCGGAGCGCCGCCCGCATCGTACCGAAGGGGCGTGGCCGGAAGCGGCCACGGGTCAGAGCCGGTCTTTCAGCTCCTCGAGGGCCGACCAGCGAGGGTCTGCGACGACGTCCTCGTGGGTGTGCGGCTCGCTGTTCAGGTCCTTGCCGCAGACCGGGCAGAGACCCGCGCAGCCCGGGTCGTGGAGGATCTGCTCGGGGAGGGCGAGCGCGATCGCGTCGCGCGCCCACGCGCTCAGCTCGACCTGGTCGTCGACGACGTACTCGCTCCGGAGCTCGTCGTCGGCGCGCGGATCGGCCGCGTGGTACTCGCGCGCGTCCACCGACACGTCGACGACCGCGTCGGCGAGACAGCGCATGCACGGCCCGTGCAGCCGCACGTCGAAGCGGAGCCGCAGGTCGAGACCGGTGGTCGCCTGCACGAGCGTCAGCTCGGCCTCGACCTCCTGGGGCACCGGCAGGTAGCGCTGGCCGCCGAGGTCGAACGGCTCGAGCTCGACGAGAACCGCGTCACGGTGCTCGTCGCCCGAGCGCAGCCGCAGGCGTCTGAGCGGGAAGCGCGTCACGCGCCGAGGTTAGCGCGCCCGCGCCGGAGCGACCGCGCCGGTCCGTGCAGCCGGCGCGTCGATCGGCCGGGCAGAGACGATCAGGATCACGGCCGCGAGGATCGCGCCGCCGCCGAGGAGGACTCGCGCGTCGAGCGGCTCCCCGAGCACCAGCGTGCCGAGCGCGACGGCGACGACCGGATTCACGTACGCGTAGGTGCCCACCAGGGCCATGGGCGCGTTCCGCAGGAGCCACACGTAGGCGGAGAACCCGACGAGCGAGCCGAACGCGATCAGATACACGAGCGCGGCGACGGACTCGCCCGAGACCGCCGCGGGGTCGACCTGCCCCGCTTCGCCGCGCGCGAGCCCGGCCAGCCCGAGGAGGACGCCGCCGGCGAGCATCTGCAGGGCGGCACCCGCGAGCGGCCGGCGCGGCGCGGCCGCCCGCCGCGCGTAGAGCGAGCCCGCAGCCCAGGCGAGCGAGGCGACGAGGACGAGGGCGGCGCCGCCGAGCGAGCCGCCTCCGACACCGCCCGCGAGGAAGGTGACGCCGCCGAAGCCGACGACGAGCCCCGCCACCGCCGCGCGCGCGAGCCGCTGGCCGAGGAATACGCGGTCGAGCAGGGCGAGCCAGAGCGGCACCGACCCGACGATGAGCGCGACCGTGCCCGTGTCGATCGTCTCCTGCGCGAGCGCGACGCCGCCGTTGCCGAACAGGAGCAGCGCCGCCCCGATCACCGCGGCGGCGCGCCAGTGGCGCAGCGTCGGCCGCTGGCCGCGGCCGACGAGCAGCCAGAGCACGGCGCCGGCGACGAGGAACCGCAGCGAGAGCATGAGGAGCGGCGGCAGCGTCCGCATCGCCACCTCGATGCCGAGGTAGGTCGAGCCCCAGATCAGGTAGAGGGCCGCCAGGGCGACCCAGACGGCCGGCCGGCGGCGCGCGTCGACGTGCTGCTCCATCGAACGATGATTCAGGCCGCGGCGGCGGCCGGGCAAGTCGGATCGGCGGTCGGAACGATCAGCGGCGCTGATCGCGCACGAGGCTCAGAGGTAGCTGGGATCGTCCTCGGGCTCGCGCGGCCCGATGCCGGCGACGACCGTCTCCTGCGAGCGCTCGTGCAGCCGCTCGCGACCCCGCCGCACGGCGGTCAGGAAGCGATCGAGGTTCGACTCGAGGTTCCCCAGGATCCCGTCCGCCCAGTCCTCCATCTCGAGCCGCGTCTCGCGCGCCTGCCGCCTGGACTCGTCGACGATCTCCTGCGCCTGGCGCTCGGCCAGCTTCACGATCTCCGTCTGGGAGGCCTCGCGCACGGCCTGCTCCCGCGCCTCGCCCAGGATCCGGTCGACCTCGCGCTTCGCCTCCGCGAGCATCTCCTGCCGCTCCTTGACGATCCAGCGGGCCTGCTTGATCTCCTCGGGGATCGTCGCGCGCATCTGGTCGAGGATGTCGTAGATCTCCTCGCGGTCGATCCGCACCTGGTCGGTGAGCGGCACCGCCTTCGCGTTGTGCACGAGGTCGTCGAGCTTGTCGATCAGTACGAGGACGTCCATGGGTTCTCCAGTTTACTCCCGCGGGTTCTCCGGAGCGCCGGGACGGCCGTTCGGGAACTTCTCCGCGAGGCGGCGCGCCACCGTTTCCGGCACAAGCTCGTCCACCTTTCCCCCGAACGCCGCGATCTCCTTCACGCCGCTCGACGAGACGAAGCTCACCTGCGGGCTCGCCATCACGTACACGGTCTCGATCTCGGGGGCGAGGTGGCGGTTCAGCTGGTTCATCTGGAACTCCCACTCGAAGTCGGAGATCACCCGCAGCCCCTTCACGATCGCGCGCGCCTCCCAGCGGCGCGCGAACTCGACGACGAGCTCCGAGAAGACGTCCACCTCGACGTTGCCGATCTCGGCGAGCGCCTCCCGGAGGAAGCCGACGCGCTCGTCGAGCGTGAACATCGTCTCCTTGTGCCGCGGCGTGCCGACGACGCCGACGACGACGCGGTCGAAGATCGCGCACGCCCGCGAGATCACGTCGACGTGGCCGAGCGTGACAGGGTCGTACGAACCGGGACAGATGGCCGTGATCATGGGTGCTCGAAGAGGGTGAGCCGCGCCGAACCGTACCGCCGCGAGGTCCGCCGCGCGAGCGGGAGCGCCGGCTCGGTCCGGGCTCCGGTCTCCACGAGCAGCAGGCCGCCGGGGGAAAGCACGCGGGCGAGGTGCTCGGCGAGGCGGGGCTCGAGCTCCGGCCATTGCCCGTAGGGCGGGTCGACGAGCACGAGGTCGTACGTCCTCGGCTCGCGCCGCAGCGCCCAGACGGCATCGGCACAGTCGACCCGGGCGCCGGTGAGCCCGAGCTTCTCGAGGTTGCGGGAGATCGTCCGGCAGGCGTCGCGGTCGCTCTCGACGAACGTCACCGACGCGGCGCCGCGCGAGAGCGCCTCCAGCCCCATCGCACCCGACCCGGCGAAGAGGTCGAGCACCGTGGCGCCGTCGACGGGCCCGATCAGGTTGAAGGCGGCCTCGCGCACGCGGTCGCCGGTCGGCCGCGTGGAGAGCCCCTTGGGCGCGGCGATGCGGGAGCCGCGCTTGCTGCCGGCGATGATGCGCACGGGCGCATTCTCACCTCACGGTCACCTCAGGCGAGCCGGACGACGACCTCCACGTTGCCGTCCTCGTAGCGGCGCGCGAGCTCGTCCCCTAGCCCCCGGACGAGTGCGAACGCGGGGGCGTTGCCGAACGCGATCAGCGCGCGGAAGCGGAGGATGCCCTCCTCGCGCGCCAGCGCGCTCAGCGCCTGGAGCAGCGCCCTGCCGAGGCCGCGTCCCTGCCAGTCGTCCACGACCTCGAAGGCGATCTCCGCCTCGGGGGCATCGGGGTCGCGGACGAAGCGGGCGATCCCCACCGTCCGGCCGGTCTCCCGGTCGGTCGCGGTGACGGCCTCGCGCCCGCAGCAGCCGACGTCCGCGAGCTGCGCCAGGTCGCGCTCGAGCAGGCGCGGCTTCGAGCCCAGGAACCGCAGCCGGCGGCTGCGCTCCGAGAGGCCCTCGAAGACCTCGAGGACGGGGCGTCGCTCGCCGGAGCGGAGCGGTCTGAGCACGAATGCGTCCACTCCCTCACCCTGCCGGCAGCGGCTGCGGCAGCGCGTACGGCGCGCCCGTCTCTCGCAGGTACGGCTAGCCGTACCTCCGGCTCAGGAGGCGCCGAGATGATCCGCGGCGCCGAGCACCGCGCTCACCTCCGCCGCCAGCGCCTCCGCGGGCAGCGACCGCGCCACCTCCCGCGCCGTCTCGAGCAGCGCGACGTCCTGCGAGATGCGCGCGAAGCGGAGATCGGAGAGCCCGTGCTGCCGCGCGCCCAGGAGCTGGCCGCCGCCGCGGATCTCGAGGTCCTTCTCGGCGAGCTCGAAGCCGTCGGTCGTCGCGACGAGCGCCTCCAGCCGCTCGCGCGCGCTCTCGGTCAGCTCGTCCTTCGCGCGCGAGACGAGCAGGCAGTACGACTGCTCCGCGCCCCGTCCGACGCGTCCGCGCAGCTGGTGCAGCTGGGCGAGGCCGAACCGATCCGCCTCCTGCACGATCATGATCGTCGCGTTCGGGACGTCGACGCCGACCTCGATCACCGTGGTGGCCACGAGCACGTCGAGCTCCCGCGCCTTGAAGCTCGCCATCAGCTCCCTGCGCTCGCCCGGCCTGAGCCGGCCGTGCATGCAGCCGACGCGGAACCCCTTCAGCTCCCCACCGCGCAGGCGCTCGGTCTCCTGCTCGGCCGCCCGCGCGTCGCTCGTCGCCGACTCCTCGATCAGCGGACAGACGACATAGGCCTGGCGGCCCTCGGCGAGGTGCGCACGCAGGCGCGTGTACGCCTCGGAGCTGCGCTCGTCCGTCACCCACGCCGTCACCACCGGCTTGCGCGACGCCGGCGGCTTGGCGATCTCGCTGACGGAGAGGTCGCCGTAGACGGTGAGCGCGAGCGTGCGCGGGATCGGCGTCGCCGTCATGTGGAGGACGTGCGGCGCCCGCCCCTCGGCGAGCGCGCTGCGCTGCTCGACGCCGAAGCGGTGCTGCTCGTCGACGACGGCGACCGCGAGGTCGCGGAACGTGAAGCCCTCCTGGATCAGCGCGTGCGTGCCGACGACGACGTCGGCTTGCGGCCCCTTCGCGCGCACCGAGCCGGTGACGAGCGAGCACGAGACGCCGAGCTGGGCGCAGATGGCCTCGATCGTGAGGAAGTGCTGCTCCGCGAGCGTCTCCGTCGGCGCCATCAACGCCCCCTGGCGCCCGGCCTCGACCGCGCGCAGCAGGGCGTAGAGCGCGACGACGGTCTTGCCGGAGCCGACGTCGCCCTGGAGCAGCCGCTGCATCGGCGTCGTGCGGGCGAGGTCCGCGTCGAGCTCGGCGATCGCCGCCTCCTGGTGCTCGGTCAGCGTGAACGGCAACGCGGCGCGGTAGCGGCCGATCAGCTCCCCCGGCGCCGGCAGTGCGGCCGCCACGGCGTCGTCACGCTCGGCGGCGCGGCGCACGAGGGCGAGCTGGAGCGTGAGCAGCTCGTCGAAGGCCAGCCGCCGTCGCCCCTCCTCCGCCTCGTCGAGCGAGCCGGGCCGGTGCAGGGCCCGCAGCGCGTCCCGGCGCAGCGGCAGTCCGCGCTCCGCCTTCAGCGCCGCCGGCAGCGGGTCGGGCCGGTCGCCCGCGAACGGCAGCGCGGCCTCGACGAGCTCGCGCAGCTTCGCGCTCGCCACCTCCTCGCTCGCGGGGTAGACCGGCGCGAAGTCGGCCGTGGCCGCGCCGCCGTTCAGGTCGTACGAGCGCACCTGGAAGCCGTAGCGGTTCGTCGTGCCGCGCAGGCGCACGTGCGTCCCGGGAGCGAGCTTCTCCTGCAGCCACGGCTGGTTGAACCACGTCGCCGTGATCTGGCCGCTGCCGTCCGAGACCTGCGCCGTGAGGATCTGGAGCCGCCCGCGCCCCCGGCGCGACGAGCTCCGCAGCACCTGTCCGGCGATGACGACCTCGTCCTCCCCCCAGAGGTCGGCGATCCGCCGCTCGGGCGCCGGCTCCTCGTAGCGGCGCGGCCGGTGGTCGAGCAGGTCTCCGACGCGCTCCAGGCCGAGCTTCGCGAGCCGCTTGCTCAGCGTCGGCCCGACGCCCGCGAGCGTGTCGAGCGGCGCCTCCAGCCGCTCGGGCCGGAACCGCCCGCGCGTCGGCGCCCACCCGCCCGCGGGCGGGTCCACAGCGGCGAAACCGGGCTGGGGCCGGCTCATGGGGCGAGTATGGCAGCGGGACCGGCGGGTATCAGTCCTGGAACCAGTAGAACCCGACCGTGCCCGGGCCTGCGTGCGTGCCGACGACGGCGCCGAGGGAGGTGACGAGCTCGACCTCGGCCGCCGGGCGCGCACCGACGATGAGCTCGCGCAGCTGCTCGACCGTCTCCTCCGCCTCGGCGTGCGCGAAGGCGACACGCAGCCCGGGCGTGTCCGTCGTCGCGGCCTCGAAGCGCCGGCGAAACTCCTCCAGCGCCTTCGTGCGGCCGCGCACGCGCGTCAGCGGCACGACCTCGCCGTCGGTGATCGTCAGGATCGGCTTGACGTTCAGGAGGCTGCCGGCGAGCGCCTGCGCGCGGCCGATCCGACCGCCCTTCGCGAGGAACTCGAGCGTGTCGACCGTGAACAGGAGCCCCGCCTCGCTGCGGTGCCGTTCGACCAGACGGTCGATCTCCTCGTCGGTCGTGCCACGCTCGAGCAGCCGCTGCATGCCGAGCGCGAGCATCGCGATCCCGACCGACGCCGACTCCGAGTCGACGAGCCGCGTCCGGTCGCCGCCGAGCTCGTCCGCCGCGAGCGAGGCGCTCTGAAACGTCCCCGACAGCTTCGCGGAGATGTGCACCGAGTAGATCCGCTCGTAGCCGTCGAGCGCGGCGTAGGTGGAGAGGAAGTCCTGCGGCGTCGGCTGCGACGTCGTCGGCAGCTCGGCGGCCCCGCGCAGCCGCTCGTAGAAGCCGTGCGGATCGAGCTCGACGTAGTCGCGGAAGCTCTGCTCGCCGAAGCGGACGTAGAGCGGCACGACGCGCATGTTCGGGTGGCGGATCTGCGCGTCGGGGAGGTCCGCCGTCGAGTCGAGCACGATCGCCGTGTTCTCTCGCGTCAGGTTCACGACGCCTCCGCGGCGGCCGCGGCGCGGATGGTCGAGACGATCTCCTCGAGCGCCTGATCCTTGCGCAGGCAGGCGACGGCGCCCGCAGCCTCGAGCGCGTCGAGCTCCCGCTGGCTCGCGCTCGCGGTGAGGCAGACGACCGCGACCTGCGGGCAGGCTTGCCGGAGCGCCGTCGTGGCCTCGACGCCGTCCATCCCGGGGAGGCGGAAGTCCATCACGCAGACGTCGGGCCGCAGCTCGTAGCAGGCGCTCACGACGGCCGTTCCGTCCGCCACGGCGCCGACCACCTCGATCCCCTCCTCGAGGCCGAGCAGCAGCTCGAGCGCCTGCCGGAAGACGTCGTTGTCCTCGACGAGCAGGATGCGGATCTGATCTCGCTCGGACTCCACGCGGGCACCTTACGAGCTACTCCGCGGCCAGGAGCAGCGGATAGTGCGGCTGCCCGCCCGGTTGCACCTCGAGCTCCACGGCCGGGTGTTGCTCCTGCAGGCGCCGCAGCAGCTCGCCGAGCTCCGGCTCGTCCGCGCCGGTGAGCAGCGTGAGCACCTCGGCCCCGTTCGACACCAGGCGCTCGACGACGGCGGTCGCCACCTCGTCGAAGCTCGCCGACGACGCGACGGCCCGTCCGTCGGCGAGGCCCAGGAACGACCCCTTGAGCACGCGCACGCCGTCGAGCTCGACGTCGCGCGACGCGATCGTCACCTCGCCGGTCGTCACCTGCTCGATCGCCTCGAGCATCGCCGCCTCGTTCTCGTCGGCGGTGAGCGAAGGCAGGTAGCGGACGATCGCGGCGAGCCCCGCCTGGACGGAGCGGGACGGGACCACGCGAACCGGCTTCGCCGCGATCGCCGCGGCCTGCTCGGCGGCGAGGATCACGTTGGCGTTGTTCGGGAGGACGAGCACCTCGGTCGCCGGCGTCGCCTCGATCGCGGCGACGATCTCCTCTGTGGACGGGTTCATCGTCTGCCCGCCCTCGATCACCCGTGCCGCGCCGTACGCCTCGAAGAGCCGGCGGTTCCCGGCGCCGGGGACGACGGCGACGATGCCCGTCTCGAGCGTGTGCGCGGGATCGGGGACGTCGCCCGGCACCGCCTCGAGCAGGCGCCCCGAGCGCTCCTCCGTCTGCTTGTGCATGTTCGCGATCTCGACGCCCTCGAGCGTCCCCAGCCGCGTCCCCGCCGCGAGCGCCGCGCCCGGGTCGTCGGTGTGGACGTGGATCTTCAGCGCCGTCTCGTCGCCGACCACGAGGAGCGAGTCGCCGAGCCGCTCCAGCTCCGCCTCGAGCGCATCCGGCTCGAGCCCCTCGCCCTCGACGACGAAGACGGTGCAGTAGCGGAACTCCGAGAGCTCCTGGTGGATCGCGTCGAGGCCGGCCTCGTGCGCGGGCTCGACGGGCGCCTCCGGCAGCGGCTCACCCGCGAGCGCGGCCGTGAGGCCGCGGACGATCTCGAGCAGCCCGGCGCCGCCGGCGTCGACGACGCCAGCCTCCTTCAGCACCGCCAGCTGGTCCGGGGTGCGCGCGAGCGCGTCCTCCCCGCGGGCGACGAGCGCCTTGAAGAGCTCGGTCACGTCGAGCCGCGCATGGCGCGAGGCCTCGGCCTCCTCCGCGAGCTCCCGGATCACGGTCAGCATCGTCCCCTCCACCGGGCGCCGCACGGCGCGGTAGGCGGCGTCGCTGGCGCCGCGAAAGGCACGTCGGACCCGCCGCGCGTCGATCGGGCCGGCCTCGCCGAGGACCTCGGCGGCGCCGCGCAGGATCTGGGAGAAGATGACGCCGGAGTTGCCCCGCGCGCCCATCAGCGCCGCGCGGGTGAGCTCCTTCGCGACGGCGGTGCGGTCGGCGGCGCTCGAGGCTTCCAGCGTCTCCACGATCGAGCGCGCCGTGAGGGTCAGGTTGGTGCCCGTGTCGCCGTCCGGCACGGGATAGACGTTCAGGTCGTCGATGCGCCGGCGGTTCGCCTCGAGGTTCCGGAGCGCCGCGCGCGCGAGCTCCCGCGCCCGCTCCAGCTCGCTCACGCGCTGCGCCTGACGTCTTGGATGTGCACCTCGACCGCCCCGACCTGCAGGCCGGTCAGCCGCTCGACCTCGTACGCGACGCGGGAGCGCACGGTCGCTGCGACCTCGGCGAGGTTGAGGCCGTACTCGACGACGACGTAGAGGTCGAGCGCGATCGCGCCGTCGCGGGAGGAGACCTCGATCCCCTGCCGCAGCCGGTCGCGCGACAGCAGCCGCTTCAGGCCCTTCCCGGCCATGCCGACGACGCCGTAGCACTCCGCCGCCGTGTGGCCGACGATCTGCACGATCACGTCGGACGCGATCGTGATCCGCCCGAGGTCGGACGAGCCGGTGGGGTACCCGCGGTCCACGCCGCGAGCTTAGACGGCTCGTCTGCGGCGGAAGGTTGCTAGACGGCCTTTTGGATCTTCCCGGCCTTGAGGCACCGGGTGCAGACGTAGGCGCGCGTCTTCACGCCCTCGACGAGGACGCGGATCTTCTGCACGTTGGGGTTGAAGCGGCGGCGGGTGGCCACCATCGAGTGGCTCCGGTTGTTCCCGAACGACGGCTTCTTGCCGCAGACTGAGCAGACCTTGGACACGGCCGCGGAGTGTAGCGGAACTCCGTCGCCGCAAGCTCAGCGCGAGGCGGCCGCGCGCAGCTGCGCGAAGACGTCGGCCATCTCGAGCGCGGTGCGGGCGGCTTCGGCGCCCTTCTCCAGCCGGTCGTCCGCCTGACCGGCTCCCTCGAGCGTGAGCACGCCGAACGCGACGGGGACCCCCGTCTCGAGCGCGGCGAGCTGGAGGCCGGAGGCGGCCTCGCCGGCGACGAAGTCGAAATGCGGCGTGTCGCCGCGGATCACGCAGCCGAGCGCGACGATGCAGGCGTAGCGACGCGTCTTCGCGAGCGCCATCGCCGCGAGCGGCAGCTCGAACGCGCCCGGGACCGGCATGATCGTGATCGCGTCGCGGGCGACCCCCGCCTCGTCCAGCTCGGCGAGCGCACCCTCGAGCAGCCTCGAGGTGACCGCACCGTTGAAGCGGCTGACGACGACGCCGACCGAACGTCGCGTCCCCGACGGCGAGCCTTCGAGGACGCCGTAGCCCGCCGGGATCGCGAACTCGCCGGCGGCATGCTCGGCCTCCGCGGGTGCGTCCGGCGGAGCAGTCGGCGCCGCAGGCCGAGGGTCGGCTGCCGCCTCGGGCTCGTCCAGGCTCCCGTTCTCCTCCTCGGCCAGCTCGGGCGCGACCTCGAACTCGGGCACCTCGGGCCAGCGCTCGCTCACGCCTCCGCCCCGTCGAAGAGCTCGGGGTCGAAGCGGAGGTCCTGGTGGTGGAGCGCGTGGCCGAGCCTGTCGCGCTTCGTGTCGAGGTAACGGCGGTTCTCGGCGTTCGGCGGCATCCGGATCGGCACCTGCTCGACGACCTCGAGGCCGAAGCCGGAGATGCCGGAGATCTTCTTCGGGTTGTTCGTCAGGACGCGGATCGTCGAGAGACCGAGGTCGGCCAGGATCTGCGAGCCGATCCCGTACTCGCGCCCGTCGGCGGCGAAGCCGAGCCGCAGGTTCGCCTCGACGGTGTCGAGGCCCTGCTCCTGGAGCTCGTAGGCGCGCAGCTTGTTCAGCAG
>DASUOK010000063.1:0-7027 GCA_036276675.1 Gaiellaceae bacterium
TGACGATCCGGCACGACACGACCTCCCGCGAGGCCTTCGTTCCCGGAGTCTTGCTCGCGCTCGAGCGGCTCCCGACGCTGCCGCCGGGTCTCACCGTCGGCCTCGACTCGCTGCTCTAGCACCCCTGCGCGCCGGGCCACCCGTGGACGAGATGTTCGGCTTCCGCGCGCGAATCGTCCGCATCTCGGAACGGGGTCTGACCCCTCTCCGCGCAGCGTTCTCGGTCAACGAAGCCGTTTCCGCCCGCGAGCAGGGGTCAGACCCCGAGTCGCGGCCGATCCGCGGCGGCGGCGCGTCCGCCTGCCGCCGGCGGTAGGATCGGATCGTGCTCGGCGAGATCCTGACCGCGATCGTGACGCCGTTCCGGCGGGACGGGTCGGTCGACCTCGACGCGTTCCGCGCGCTCGCGCGCCACCTCGTCGAGAACGGCTCCGACGGGCTCGTCGTCACCGGCACGACGGGCGAGTCGCCCACGCTCTCGGACGAGGAGCGCTTCGACCTCTACGCCGCCGCCGTCGAGGAGGTGGGGGAGCGCGCGACCGTGGTCGCCGGCACCGGCACGTACGACACGCGGCATTCGGTGGAGCTGACACAGCGCGCGCACGATCTCGGTGTCGACGGCTTCCTCGTGGTCACGCCCTACTACTCGAAGCCGCCCGTGCGCGGGATCGTCGAGCACTTCAGGGCGGTCGCCGGTGTCACGGACAAGCCGATCGTCGTCTACAACATCCCGGCGCGCGTCGTCCTCAACCTCGAGCCCGCCACACTCGCGCAGCTGGGGGAGATCGAGAACGTGGTGGCCGTGAAGCAGGCGAACGACGACCTCCAACAGGCGCGCGCGATCGTCGAGCTCGGCCTCGACCTCTACGCCGGCGACGACGACCTCGTCCTTCCCTTCCTCGAGCTCGGCGGTCGCGGCGGCATCTGCGTGCACACGCACGTCGTCGGGCCGCAGGTGCGGGAGCTCGTCCGCCGCTACCGCGCCGGCGACGTCGCCGGGGCGCGCGAGCTCGACGAGCAGCTGCGGCCGGCGATCGAGCTGCTCCGCGTCGTCACGAACCCGATCGCGATCAAGGCGGCGCTGAACCTGCTCGGCCACGAGGTCGGCGGCCACCGCCTGCCGCTCGTCGAGGCGACGGACGAGGAGCGCGCCGAGGTGCGCGCCTGCCTCGACCGGCTCGGGCTGCTCGCGGCCGCCACCGTCTAGCTTCCGGCATACACTCAGCGGATGGACGGCGTCCTCAGGCTCATCCCGCTGGGCGGGCTCGGCGAGGTTGGGAAGAACATGACCGTGTACGAGCACGGCGACGACATCGTCGTCGTCGACGCGGGCCTTGCGTTCCCGCGCGACGAGCACCTGGGCGTCGACCTCGTGCTCCCGGACGTCACGTACCTGCACGACAAGCGCGTGAAGGCGGTCGTGCTGACCCACGGCCACGAGGACCACGTCGGTGGGCTGCCCTACCTGCTGCGCCAGGTTGACTGCGACGAGGTGATCGCCACGAGGCTGACACTCGGCCTGATCAAGTCCAAGCTCGACGAGCACGGGCTCTCGAGCGCGACCAGCCTGCGCGAGGCGGAGATCGGCAAGCCGATCCAGGTGGGCTCCTTCCGGCTCGACTTCGTCCGCGTGGCGCACTCGATCCCGGACGCCATGTCGATCGTGCTCGACACCGCGGCCGGGCGGGTGCTCCACACGGGCGACTGGAAGCTCGACCACACGCCCGTCGACGGCCAGAAGACCGATGTCGGGCGGCTGGCGGAGCTCGGCAACGAGGGTGTCGACCTGCTCTTCGGCGACTCGACCAACGCCGAGCGCCCCGGTATGACCGGCTCCGAACGGCTCGTCGGTGAGGCGTTCCGCACGCTGATCCCGCTCCGCCGCGGCCGCATCCTCGTCGTCTCGTTCGCGTCGAACGTGCACCGGATGCAGCAGGCGATCGACGTCGCCGTCCAGGTGGGCCGGAAGGTGGCGATCGTCGGGCGCTCCATGCGTAAGAACCTGAACATCGCCCGCGGGCTCGGCTACCTCGAGGTGCCCGACGGTCTGATCGTGAAGCCGCAGGAGGCGATGGAGCTGCCGCCGGGCGAGGTGATGATCCTCTGCACCGGCAGCCAGGGCGAGCCGATGTCGGCGCTCACGAGGATCGCGTACGGCGACCACCCCTCGGTCTCGATCGAGCGCGGCGACACCGTCATCCTCTCCGCGAAGCCGGTGCCCGGCAACGAGTTGCGCGTGCACGACTCGATCAACCGGCTCGCGAAGATGGGCGCCGAGGTGCTGCACCAGGAGATCTCGAACGTCCACGTCTCCGGCCACGCCTGCTCCGAGGAGCTGCGCACGATGCTCGCACTCGTGCGGCCGCGCAGCGTCGTGCCCGCGCACGGCGAGTACCGCATGCTCGCTGCACACGGCCAGCTCGCGCGCGAGGCAGGCGTGCCCGCCGACAGCCTCGTCATCGCCGAGAACGGCTCCGTCGTCGAGCTGCGCGCGGGCGGCCTGCCGCGGATCGTCGACCGCATCGAGTCCGGAGTCACCCTCGTCGACGGGCTGGGTGTCGGCGACGTCAAGGACGTGGCGCTCCGCGACCGGCGCCATCTCTCCGAGGACGGCGTGCTGATCATCGTGACGACCCTCGCCGACGCGAACGGCGCGGCCGGCCCGCCCGAGCTGATCGCGCGCGGCTTCGCCGAGTCCGACGACCTCCTCGACGAGCTGCGCGAGGAGGCCGCGCGCGTGCTCGAGCAGCTCGGCCAGGACGACATCCGCGAGATCAAGCTGCTCCAGGAGCACCTGCACGACGCCGTCGGCCAGATCGTCTACGACCGCACGCGTCGCCGGCCGATGATCCTGCCGGTGGTGATCGAGGTCTGATGACCGTCCCCGCCTGGCCCGACGTGCTCGTGCACCACGCGCCGAACGACCTCACGGCGCGCCGGTTGATCGCGCAGCTCCGCGCCTGCGAGGTGTCCGCGCTCGCCTTCTGCCGGCTGCTCGAGCGCTGGGGGCGCGGCGAGGCCGCACCGTCGACCCCGGGTGCGCGCGAGGCGGCGCTCCGGCACGCGGCCGACCGGGTCGAGACGGCGCTCGCGGGGCTCGAGGGGCCGCTCTCGCGCTACCTGCTCGAGCTGGAGGCCGACGCCGCCGAGGGCCGCTCGTGGTACGGCGGGCCGGGCGCGGGCGAGCTCGTCGAGTGGACGCCCGTGCTCACGAGAGCGGGCGTCAGTGCGTGCCCCAACCGCGTCACCGCCGCCTACCTCGAGCTCGCCGTGCTGGTCCGCGCGCTCCAGGGCCTCTCGGACGCGGCGCGGATGGACTCCACCCCGGACGCCTCCTCGCTCTGGGCCGGGCTGTTCGACCTGCGCGACACGCTGCTCGGCTCGACGGTGGGCGACCTGCGCGCGATCGCCGCCTAGTCACAGCCGCGCTTGGCTCCCACGGTCACTGTCGTCGGCTCGGTGAACCTCGACCTCGTCGCGCTCTGCGAGCGGCTGCCCCGCCCGGGGGAGACGGTGACGAACGCCACCTTCAGCCGCATTCCCGGTGGCAAGGGCGCGAACCAGGCGGTCGCCGCGGCGCGGCTCGGAGCCGACGTCACGCTCGTCTGCTGCGTGGGCCGCGATACGCTCGCCGAGGAGGCGCTGCCGCGCGAGGAGCGGCTGACGGTCGAGGCGCAGCGCGTCGACGCGCCCACGGGCGTGGCGCTGATCCTCGTCGACGCCGAGGGCGAGAACCAGATCGTCGTCGCGCCGGGCGCGAACGCGGAGCTCGGGGCCTTCGAGCTCGTGGACGCCGACGGGGTCCTCTGCCAGCTCGAGGTGCCGGACGCGGCCGTCGAGTCGGCCTGGGAGCAGGCCGCGGGCCTCTTCTGCCTCAACGCGGCGCCCGCGCGGCCCGTCGCGGTCGATCCCGACCTCACGGTCGTCAACCGCTACGAGCTGGAGGTGCTCGCCCGCCGCGACGGGCTGGTCGCGGTCACGCTCGGCCCCGAGGGTGCGGTGCTGCTCGAGGACGGGGAGGAGGTGGCGCGGGCACGGCCGCCCCGCGTCGAGGCCGTCGACGGCACGGCCGCCGGCGACGCCTTCACCGCGTGCCTCCTCGTCTCGCTGCTGGAGGGCCGCTCGCAGGAGGAGTCGCTCCGGCGTGCGTGCGCCGCCGGCGCGCTCGCCGCCTCGCGCTTCGGGGCGCAGCCCTCGCTGCCGACCGCCGCCGAGGTAGACGACATACTCGCCGCATGACCCCGCTCGTCCTCGACTGCGATCCCGGCCACGACGACGCGATCGCGCTCCTGCTCGCGCTCGCGAGCCCGGAGGTGGACGTGCTCGGCGTCACCACCGTCCACGGGAACCAGACGCTCGACAAGACGACGGACAACGCGCTGCGCGTGCTCGAGCTCGTCGGCCGCTCAGACGTCCCGGTGGCCCGGGGCGCCGACCGTCCGCTCGCGCGCGAGCTGCACGTGGCCGCGCACGTCCACGGCGACAGCGGCCTCGACGGGCCCGAGCTGCCGCCGGCCACGGGGGCGCCCGTGGAGCAGCGGGCCGTCGACTTCCTGCTCGAGCACGTCGATCCGGACGTCGTCCTGGTCGCCGTCGGGCCGCTGACGAACGTCGCGCTGGCGCTCGACGAGGGCCTGCGGCCGCAGCGGATCGTGCTGATGGGCGGCGCGATCGGGGAGGGGAACATGACCCCGGCGGCCGAGTTCAACATCTGGGCCGACCCGGAGGCGGCGCAGCGCGTCTTCCACGCCGGCGTGCCGGTCACGATGGTCGGCCTCGACGTGACGCACCGCGCGCTGCTGACGCCCGAGTGGGGAGAGCGCTTCCGCGCCGCCGGGCGCGTGGGAGCGTTCGTCGCCGACCTGGTCGAGTTCTTCAAGCGCTACCACGCGCGCACCTACGGCTGGGACGGGGCACCGATCCACGACGCGGTCGCGCTCGCGCAGGCGTTCCGGCCCGGCGTCGTCGCCACCGAGCACGTGAACGTCGAGGTCGAGGTGGAGTCGGAGCTCTGCCGCGGCCGCACCGTCGTCGACCGCTGGCACCGCACGGAGCGGCCGCCGAACGCGGACGTCGCCGTCGACATCGACGGTGACGCCTTCCTCGAGCTCCTGCTGGAGCGGATCGGCAGGCTCGGCTAGTGCCCGGTGTGCCGCAGCTCGCGGCGGCGGCGCTCGGCGGCCTGCTGCTGGCCGTCGGCGTCGTCCTGCTGCTCAACAGCGTCTTCGTCGGCGGCGCGCTCGTCCTGGGCGGCGCGGCCCTCATCTGGTGGAGCATCATGCGGCCCGAGTAGCGACGCTAGCGAACGGAGCGCGCGAGCAGCGGGATCGACGCGAGCAGCGCCACCACGAGCCACAGCGCGGCGCGCAGGCTGGTCGCGTCCGCGAGGAAGCCGATCGCGACCGGCCCGATCAGGAAGGCGCCGTAGCCCACGGTCGAGACCGCGGCGATCCCGGCGCCCGGCGAGACCGTCTTCGTGCCCGCCGCACGGTAGACGGTCGGCACGACGACGGAGAGCCCCGCACCGAGGCAGGCGAAACCGGCGACCGCCACGAGGGCGTCGTCCGTGAGGAGGGCGAGCGCGAGCCCTCCCGCGGCGGCGAGGCCGGCCGCGCGGGCGACGCGCACGGAGCCGATCCGGGCCGTGAGGCGGTCGCCGACGAGCCGCCCGGCGGTCATCGTCAGCGAGAAGGCGATGAACGCGGCGGTCGCGGCCCCTTCGCCGGTGCCGAGCGTGCCGTTCAGGTAGACGGCGCTCCAGTCCCCGGCCGCGCCCTCGGCGAGCATGCCCGCGAACGCGACCGCCGCGAGCGCGGCGAGGCCGAGCGAGACACCGCCGAAGACCGGCCCGGGCGCACCGACGTCCACCTCGCGCGGGAGCATCCGAGCGGCGCTCCAGGCCCAGATCGCGAGGATCGCGCCCGACGCGGCGAGGAACTGCGGCAGCGGCTCGATCCCGAGCCCCGCCGCGATGCCGCCGAAGGCGGCGCCCGCGAGCCCGCCGAGGCTGAACGAGGCGTGGAACGAGGAGAGGATCGGTCGCGCGTACCGGTTCTCCACGACGACGCCGTGCGCGTTCATCGCCACGTCGAGCACGGCGTTGGCGGCACCGAGCGCCGCGAACCCGAGCGCGAGCGGCAGGAGCGACGGCGCGAGAGCGGGCAGCGGCAGGGCGATCGCGACGCCGAGCAGCGCCGCCCGCACCACCGTGCGGCTGCCGAGGCGGACCGAGAGGAGCCCCGCGACGGGGAGCGCGAGCACCGCCCCCGCGGCCACGCCGAAGAGCGCCAGCCCCAGCTCGGCCGGCGTCGCCCCGACCTGCTCCTGGAGCGCGGGCACGCGCGCGACCCAGCTGCCGAAGGAGGCGCCACTCGCGAAGAAGACGACGGTGACGGCGGCACGGGCGGCGCGGGGCATGCGCGGCAGGATGCACGGCAGGGCTTCGTCGGCGCACGTCGAACCGCCGTCTCATGGCTGCGACGAAGAAGAAGCGGCCGCTGAAGCCGCGCACCCCGTCGCGCGTCAAGAAGCGGACGCGCAAGCGAAAGGGTGCGAGGAGCCACCACCATCCCGAGCTCGTCGGGCTCGGACTCGCCGCGACCGGGCTCTTCCTCGGCACGCTGCTGTACCTCGGCTGGGAGGGCGGGCTCGTCGGTGAAGAGGTCGAGGCGGGGCTGCGCGACGCGATCGGCAGCGCCGCCTACGCGGCGCCGCTCGCCCTCACCGTCGTCGGCGCGCTGATGCTCTTCCGCAGCGCGCTCGTGGAGGTGCGGCCGTTCCGCACCGGTCTCGCCCTCGCGACGGCCGGCCTGATGACGACGCTCGGCTCCGACCACGGCGGCTTCGTCGGCGACGTCCTCGGCGGCGGCCTCGCGAAGCTCCTCGGCGACACGGGCGCCTCGCTCGTCGGCCTCACCGCGCTCGTGGCGGGTGGGCTGCTGTTGACGGGCGCCTCCGCGGGCGCGATCCTGCGCGGCTCTCTCAGCTACGGGGCCAGCGCCGGCGGCCACCACTTCCGCCGCGCGCG
>DASUOK010000064.1:0-8632 GCA_036276675.1 Gaiellaceae bacterium
GCCGTCGGCACCCCGAAGCGGGCTCGCGCGTCGGCCAGCGTGGCGTCGGCAATCCGGAGCCCGCCCACCGCGCGGTCGCCCTGGATCACGCGCAGCGGGGCGGCTGCATCGGCGGCGGCCGTGCCCGCCGCGGCGGCGGCGACGGCGATGGACGCGAGGACGGCGCGGGCGCTCACAGCAGCAGCATCGCATCCCCGAAGGAGTAGAAGCGGTAGCGCTCGTCGATCGCGAGCCGGTAGAGCCGCCGCGTCTCCTCCACGCCCGCGAACGCCATCACGAGGGCGAGCAGCGTCGAGCGCGGCAGGTGGAAGTTCGTCAGGAGCGCGTCGACCCGCCGGAAAGCGAAGCCCGGCGTCACGAAGAGCGAGGTGCGGCCCGCCAGCAGACTGTTGTGCGCGACGGTCTCGAGCACCCGCACCGTCGTCGTGCCGACGGCGAGGACGCGCTCGGCCGCCGCGATCCGCGCCCACGCCTCCGGCCGCACCTCGTAGCGCTCGCCGTGCAGCTCGTGCTCCTCGAGCGTGGACGCCGTCAGCGGCCTGAAGGTGTCGAGGCCGACGTGGAGGGTGACACGCTCGACGTCCAGCCGAGACAGCAGCTCGGGAGTGAAATGGAGACCCGCGGTGGGCGCGGCGGCCGACCCGGCCTCGTCGGCGTAGACCGTCTGGTACCGCGTGGGATCGTCGAGCGCGGCCGTGATGTAGGGCGGCAGCGGCGCCTCGCCCGCGGGCTCGCCCTCGAGGCGAACGCGCCAGCGCCCCTCGCCGAGGTGCTCCAGGAGCTCGACGGGGCCGTGGCGCTCGCCCGGCCTCAGCCGCCGCGTCGGCCGCGCCAGCGCGAGCCACTCCCCGCCGCCCCGGGTTTGGCCGGCAAGGCGCTCGAGCAGCAGCACCTCCCCCTTCGGCCGCTCCAGCCGGATCCGGGCCGGCACGACGCGCGTGTCGTTGACGACGACGAGCTCGCCCGCGAGCTCGTCCGGCAGCTCCGCGAACGTGCGGTGGCGCACGGCGCCGGTCGCGCGGTCGTAGACGAGGAGCCGTGACGCATCCCGCCGCGCCGCGGGCTGCTGCGCGATCAGCTCCGGCGGCAGGTCGTAGTCGAGCTCGCTCGCATCCATCCGCCGAGGAGAGTATTCTCGCCCCGTGGACGAGCAGGCACTCGAGCGGGCCAAGGCGCGCATCGCTGATGCCGCTTCCGGCCGCACGGCGCCTGCCGAGCTCGAGGCCGCGCTGGAGCGCGCACGCATCCAGATCGAGACGCTCGCACAGTCGACCGCGGAGCTCGAGGGTGCGCTGCCCGAGCAGATCGGCGCAGCCGTGCACGACGGGCTGCGGGCGGAGGTGCTGCCGGTCGCGCGTCACATCGCCGAGATCCGCGGCCTGCTCAACCAGGCGATCCGCCGGCTCGAGCGGCTGGAGGGAGACCTCCTCGCCGAGCGCCACGCTCGCATCGACGACCTGGCGCTCCTCGTCGACCTGATCTCGTCGGGCTGGAAGGGCGTCAGCGACCGGCTCGAGCACCTCGAGCGCGTCCAGGACGACGCCCCGGTCCACCAGCTCCGCGCCGGCTAGACCGTCTAGGCCAGGAGCATGATCGCCGCGCAGGCCGCCGCCCAGAGGGCGACGGTGACGAGGATCGGTGGGTCGCTGACGAGGACGTTCTCCGGCTCCTCGCCCGTGCCGGTGCGGTGGAGCAGGAGCAGATAGCGAAAGACGCCGAAGACGACGAACGGGATCGTCGCCGCGAGCAGCTGCGTGTCGTGTGCCGTGAGCGCGTAGACCGTGTAGGCGATCACCGTGGCCGCCGCGACCGTGGTGACCAGCTGGTCGACGAGGGCGAGCGAGTAGCCCTCGAGGACGGGACGGCCCGGCGTGCGCTCGGCCCCCACGAGGACGAGCTCGCCGCGGCGCTTGCCGAGCGCGAGGAAGAGCGCGAGCAGCGCGGTGCAGACGAGCAGCCACGGCGAGATGCGGACGTCCACCGCGTCCGCGCCGGCCGCCGCCCGCACGACGAAGAGGGCTGCGATCGCCATCACGTCGATCAGGACGACGTGCTTCAGTCGCACCGTGTAGACGACCTGCAGGGCGGCGAAGGCCGCGAGGAACGCGAGCGCTGCCGGGCCGAGCGGCAGCACCAGCACGACCGCGAGCAGCACCAGGCCGGCGGCCGTGAGCGTGGCGGCGCGCACCGACAGCTCGCCGCGCGCGATCGGGCGCCGGCGCTTGACCGGATGGAGACGGTCGGACGCCGCGTCACGAAGGTCGTTGACGAGGTAGGCGGCGCTGGAGGCGGCACAGTAGGCGGCGAACGCGGCGGCGGCCCGCCACCACCGGCTCGCGTCGCCGATCTCCGCGGCGAAGACGATCCCGGCCAGGAGCAGCAGGTTCTTCGTCCACTGGCGCGGCCGCAGCGAGACGAGCAGCGCCGCGACGGGCGAGCGGCGCGGTGGGAGCGGAACGACCTCCTGAACGGCGGGCGCGGCGACCGGCTCGGGGCGCGACATCCGCAGGATCCTAGTGACGCCGGTCGGCGCTCAGACGGTGCTCGCGGGCAGGACGAGCCGGAAGCGGCTGCCCTCGCCCACCTCCGTCTCGAGCTCGATGCGGCCGCCGAGCGCGACGGCGAGCTCCTTCGCGATCGGCAGCCCGAGGCCGGTACCGCGGCCGTCGCGCGACCAGAACGGCCGGAAGATCCGCTCCTGCTCCTCGGTCGCGATGCCGGGGCCGGTGTCCGCGACGTCGACCGTGACGGCGCCGTTCGAGCTGCCGAGCGCCAGGTCGATCCGACCCCCGTCCGGCGTCCAGCGGAAGGCGTTCGCGAGCAGGTTGGAGATGATCTGCAGCACGCGGTCGCCGTCGGAGACGATCACCGGCTCGGCCTCCGCACGGCTCGTGTAGTCGATGCCGCGACGGCGCGCCTCGTCGAGGAACGTCGAGTAGGCGCGGTCGCAAAGACGCCCCATGTCGACCTCCTCCGTGAGGACGGTGAAGCGGTGCGCGTCGAGCTTGGCCAGGTCCAGCACGTCGCCCACCAGGCGGCCCAGGCGCTCCGCCTCCTCGGCGACGGTCGCCAGCGACTGGTCGGCGAGGTCAGGATCGGTCACGACGCCCTCCCTGAGCGCGGCGACGTGGCCGCGGATCGCCGTCAGCGGGGTCCGCAGCTCGTGCGAGACGGACATCAGGAAGTTCCGCTCGAGCTCCTCGGCCTCCGCCAGCCGGGCCGCCATCTCGCGGAAGCGATCGGCGAGATGGCCGATCTCGTCCCGCGTGCGCACCTCCGGCACCGCCACCTCGTACCGGCCCTCCGCGATCTCGTCGGCCGCATTCGACAGCGCCAGGAGCGGATCGGTGATCCGCCGCGAGAGGTACCACGCCAGGACGCCGACGACCGCGAGGCCGATCAGGAAGGCCAGGGCGAGCTGCGAGATCAGGTCGAGCCAGGCGTCGCGGAGCTCCGTCTTCGCCTTCGCGACGACGAGCGCCCCGAACGCGGGTGTGTTCTCGCCTCCGGGCCGGAGCGGGTGCGACGCCGCGAGCAGCACCCGGTCCTCCCCGGGCGGCGTGAACTCGAACGTGCGGATCGCGTCGCCGGAGAGGTCGACGTCGAGATCGGCCGGCCGGAGCCGGGTCAGGCCGGCGTCGTCCCCGGGGAAGGGGGTCGCGCCGACGTAGAAGATGCGGTCACCCGTCGCGGCCTCGAGCTTCGCCGCCGCGAACACGGGCGCGGCGCGGTTCTCGTCGACGGTTCGCAGCGACGACTCGGCGTAGAGCTGCGCGATCCCGCGCGCCTCGCGGCGCAGCTCGTTCAGCGTCTCGGTGCGGGTGTGATCCTGGAACAGCTGCACCGCGATCAGGCTGGCGACGAGGAACGCGAGCGCGATCGCCGCCAGGAAGAGCGCCGGCAGGCGAAAGCGGAGTGAGTTGAGCATTACGCCGTCTTCTGCACGGGCGCCCGCTCGGGGCCGACCTTGTAGCCGACGCCCCAGACGGTGACGATCGGCGAGGCCTCACCGAGCTTGCGGCGCAGCTGCCGCACGTGCACGTCCACCGTGCGCGTGTCGCCGGCGAAGGTATAGCCCCACACGCGCTCGAGCAGCTGGTCGCGGGTGAGCACCAACCCGCGATGGTCGATCAGCTCCCAGAGGAGGTCGAACTCCTTCGGGGCGAGCTGGATCTCCTCCTCGCCCACTTTCACCTCGCGCCGCCCGGCATTGATGACGACGTCGCCGTGCCGCAGCTCCTGCTCCTCGAGGTCGCGCCGCCGCTCCGTCGACGAGCGGCGCAGCACGGACTTGACGCGCGCCACGAGCTCACGGGGGTTGAACGGCTTCGTCAGGTAGTCGTCCGCGCCGACCTCGAGGCCGATGATCTTGTCGACGTCCTCGTCGCGAGCCGTGAGCATCAGGATCGGCACGTCGGAGGTCTTGCGGACGCGCCGGCAGATCTCGATCCCGTCCAGGTCGGGCAGCATCAGGTCGAGGATGATCAGCGCCGGCGGGTCGCTCGCGACCTGGGTGAGGGCGGCGCCGCCGGTGGCGACGGCGCGAACGTCGTAGCCCGCGTTCTTCAGGTAGAGCGAGACGAAGGAGGCGATCGACGCCTCGTCCTCGACGACGAGGATCGTCTGCGCGCCCGCGGTCATCAGCCGCTCGGGCGCGACGAGCCGCGCTCGTCCGGGTCGGTGCCGAGCCGGAAGGTCTTCGCAGGATCCGGCAGGACCGGGCAGCGGGCGCGAGGGGCGGAGCAGTCCTCGCCTTCGAGCGAGTAGACGCCGGGGGCCCGTCCCCGGCCCTCGAGCGTGACCGAGCCGGTGCCGACGGCGGAGAGCTCGATCCCGGAGCCCCTGACGACGACGATGAACTCGCCGCCGAGCAGCCGGAAGCGGACGTTCTCGCCCTGATGCCGCTCACCGTTGAGGCCGATCTGGAACGCGGGCAGCGCGCCCCAGACGCGCGGCGCGAACGCGTCGCGCGGCGTACGGTCGTAGATGGTGACCGAGCCGCGGTCGAAGCGGCCGATCACGGCGCCGCGGACGGCGACGACGACGCGGCCGCGGCCGTCCTCGACCGAGAGCGTGCCGTCACCGTTCTTGCGCAGCAGCGCGGCGGAGCCCAACGCGGGCACCGCGAGGAGGCAGACGAGCAGGATCAGCACGCTCTTGCGCATCGCTTTGAGTATCTCGGCCCCGGGTGTGTTGAGGATAAACGGCCTGTAAGGAAAACGTAAGCGGCCGCCGGCGCCGCAGGCGGCTGGTGCAGCGACGTTCGCGCCACCCCCAGGATACGTGCTCCGTTACGGTCGCCGGGATGGAGGTCGTCGCCGTCGTCGTCTTCCTCGTCGCGCTGGGCGCGATCGCGTTCGACTGGGCGCACCGGACGAAGATCGCGCTGCTGGGCGCCGCCGCGGTCGTGCTGGTGGGGGTCCTCGAGGAGGAGCAGGCGATCGAGGCGGTCGACTGGAGCACGCTGGGGCTCCTCGTCGGGATGATGGTGATCGTCGGCCTGACGGAGCGGACCGGCGTCTTCACCTACCTCGCCCTGCGCGTCGCCCAGCTCTCGCGCGGGCGGCCGATGCGGCTCGTCTTCCTCCTCTCCGGCGTCACGGGCGTGATGTCGGCGTTCCTCGACAACCTGACGGCGATCCTGCTCGTCGTCCCGATCACGCTCCTGCTCGCCGACCTGCTGCGGATCTCGCCGATCCCGCTCGTCCTCGTCGAGGTGCTCGCCTCGAACATCGGCGGCACCGCGACCCTGATCGGCGACCCGCCCAACATCATGATCGGCACCGCGCGGCCCGAGCTCAGCTTCATCGACTTCATCGTCAACCTCGCGCCGGTCGCGATCGTGACGCTGCTGGTCGTCACGGCCGGGCTCGCGCTCGCCTTCCGCAGCCAGCTGAGGATCGCACCGGAGCGCGCCCTGGAGGTCGACAAGCTCGACGCCGCCGCGGACATGCGCGAGGCGCCCTACGTGAAGCGGTCGCTGGCGGTGCTCCTCGGCACGATCGTCGGGTTCTTCCTGCACGCACCGCTCCACATCGAGCCGGCCGTCGTGGCGCTCACGGGGGCGACGGTGATGCTGCTGGTCGCCGCCGACAACGTCGAGGAGGCGCTCGAGCGCGTCGAGTGGGCGACGATCTTCTTCTTCATCGGGCTGTTCGTGATGGTCGGCGCCCTCGAGGAGCAGGGCGTGATCGACCGGGTCGCGGAGGGCTTCGCCGACCTGACCGGCGGCGATCGCACCGCCGAGGCGCTCGTGATCCTCTGGGGCTCGGCGCTCGGCTCCGCCGTCGTCGACAACATCCCCTTCACCGCGGCGATGATCCCGGTCGTCGAGAGCCTGCAGGCGGACGAGTTCGACGACGCCGCCTGGTGGGCCCTCGCGCTCGGAGCCTGCTTCGGCGGCAACGCCACGCTGATCGCCGCCGCCGCGAACGTCGCCGCGAGCGGCGTCCTCGACCGCACGGGCCATACGATCTCGTTCGTCCGCTTCCTGCTCGTCGGCCTGCCGGTGACCGCCGTCTCACTTGTGATCGCCACCGCCTATCTGCTCATCTTCCAGCTGTGAAGGCGACCACCCTCCACGGGATCCCGCTGGTCGACGCGTCCGTCGACGTGTCCGCGACCTTCGGCGACGCCGCGCGCGTCCTGAGCGGAAGCCGGCTGTCGGGGCTGGCGGTTCTGGACGCGGGTCGCGTGGTCGGCCTCTTCACCGACGAGGAGCTGCTGCTCGCACTCTCGCCGCGCTACCTGGACGAGCTGCGGCACACGGCGTTCCTCGAGACCGAGCTGCCCTCGCTGCGCGGACAGGCGACGAGGGTGCGGGCGGAGCCGGTGCGGGAGCACATGCGCAAGCCGGTCACGATCGAGCTCGAGGCCGGCTCGCTGCACGCGGCCGAGCGCTTCGTGCACAGCGACGAGGGCGCGCTCCCGGTCGTGGACGACGACGACCGCTTCGTCGGCATGCTCTCCCGCACGCAGTTCGCGCACGCGCTGCTGAAGCGCCTCGCGGACGACTAGTCGTACGTGTAGAAGCCGCGGCCGCTCTTGCGCCCGAGCAGGCCCGCATTCTTCATCGCAACCAGGCGCGGCGGCGGCGCCATCCGGGGCTCGCGCGTCTTCTCGAAGAGCGCCTCCGAGGCATGGACGTGCACGTCGATCCCGACGAGGTCGACGAGCGTGCACGGGCCCATGGGCCAGCCGGCACCGCCCTGCAGGCCCTTGTCCAGATCCTCCGGGCTCACGCGGGCCTCGTCGAGGACGCGGACGCAGTCGTTCAAGAGCGGGATCAGCACGCGGTTGACGACGAAGCCGGGCGTGTCGTGGCAGCGGATCGGCGTCTTGCCGATGCGCTCGCCGAACGCGAAGGCGGTCTCGAAGGCCTCGTCGCCGGTCAGCTCGGCGCGGACGATCTCGACGAGCGGCATCAGCGGCGCCGGGTTGAAGAAGTGCATGCCGACGACGCGCTCGGGCCGCTCCGTGGCGGCTGCGATCTCCGTCACCGAGAGCGCGGACGTGTTCGTCGCCAGCACCGCCTCCGGTCGCGTCAGACGGTCGAGCTCGGCGAAGAGCTCCCGCTTCGGCGCCAGCTCCTCCACGATCGCCTCGATCACGAGGTCGCAGTCGGCGAGGTCGCCGACCTCGGTCGTCACTGCGAGCCGGCCGACCGCGGCGTCGCGCTCCGCCTGCCCGAGCGAGCCCTTCTCGACCTTGCGCGTGAGGAAGTGCCCGATCCGGTCGCGCGCGCGCTCCCCGAGCTCGTCCGAGATCTCGCGGCCGACCGTGTCGACACCCGCCTCGACGCAGAGCTGCGCGATCCCGGCGCCCATGGCGCCGAGCCCGATCACGCCGACCTTCCGCACCTCCACGGCGGCGATCCTAACCGTGCCGCCGACGCGCGCCGCCGACTACCGCAGCGTGAGCTCGGAGCGGGTGTGGCGCGAGTCGGCGCCGAAGAGGAGCGCGAGTGGCCCGATGAGGACGAGGAAGAGGAGCACCACGATTGCCATGCACCGAAGTGTCGCTGAGCAGGGACTATCAGTCCAACGCGGGTTGTGGTTCAATTCGATCATGGAACCTGATCGTTGGCTCGGCGTCGAGGTCCGGCACCTGGCGGCGCTCGAGGCGGTCGCACGCGAGGGCTCGTTCGGCCGGGCCGCAGCGGCGCTCGGCTACACGCAGTCGGCCGTCAGCCAGCAGATCCAGACGCTGGAGCGGCTCGTCGGCGAGCGGCTGCTGGAGCGGCCCGGCGGGCCGCGGGCGGTGTCGCTGACGGAGGCCGGGCGGCTGCTGCTGCGCCATGCCGAGGCGATCGTGGCACGGCTGCACGCCGCGCAGGCCGACCTGACCGCGCTCGCGCAGGGGCAGGCGGGCGCGCTCCGCGTCGGCACCTTCCAGAGCGCCGGCGCGAAGATCCTGCCGGAGCTGATGCGCCGCTTCCTGGGCGCCTGGCCGCGCGTCGACCTGCAGCTGCGGGAGTCGACGACGGACGTCGAGCTCCTGCAGCTCGTCGAGCGCGGCGAGCTCGACCTCACCTTCGCGATGCTGCCGCTGCCGGACGGGCCGTTCGCCGCGCTCGAGCTGCTGCGCGACCCGTACGTGCTCGTCCTCCCCGCCGAGCACGAGCTGGCCGGGC
>DASUOK010000065.1:0-6693 GCA_036276675.1 Gaiellaceae bacterium
GTCGCGCACGTTCCGGGCGACCGGCCCGATCTGGTCGAGGCTGGACGCGAAGGCGACGATGCCGTAGCGGCTGACGCTGCCGTAGGTGGGTCGCAGGCCGACGTTGCCGCAGAGCGCGGAGGGCTGCTTGATCGAGCCGCCCGTGTCGGAGCCGAGGCCCCACGGCGCGAGGCCGGCCGACACGGCCGCCGCCGTGCCGCCGCCCGAGCCGCCGGGCACGCGCTCGGGGTCCCAGGGGTTGCGCGTCGGGCCGTAGGCGGAGTTCTCGGTCGAGGAGCCCATCGCGAACTCGTCGGTGTTCGTCTTGCCCAGCACCGACAGGCCGGCGGCCCGGCAGCGCTCGGCCACGGTCGAGTCGAAGACCGGCACGTAGCCCTCCAGGATCCGGGAGCCCGCGGTCGTCTCGATGCCCCGGGTCGAGATCACGTCCTTCAGCGCGATCGGAATGCCGGTGCCGTTCGGCTCGACGAGCGTGCGGAGGTAGCAGTGGAGCTCCGGGTCGCGCTCCGCAATCGCCTCGATGTACGCGGCGTGGAGCTCAGCCGCGGAGGCCTCGCCACGCTCGACCAGGCCGATCGCCTCCTCGGCGGTGAGGCGGAGCGTGTCGATCCCGCCGCTCACGTCGTCGGGGGGACGCGGAAGCCGTCGTCCTCGCGCTGCGGGGCGTTCGCGAAGGCCTCGTCGAGCCCGAGCGACTCGCGCGGCTCGTCCGCGTCCCAGACGTTGACGAGGGCGAGTGGGTGCGACGTCGGCGGCACGTCGGCCAGGTCGAGCTCGGCCACCTTGCCGACCGCATCGAGGATCGCGCCGAGCTCGCTCGTGAGGCGCTCGACCTCCTCCTCGGTCAGCTCGAGTCGCGCCAGCTTCGCCACGTGGAGCACTTCTCTACGCGTGATCGCCATGTCGATTCATCCTCGCAAAAGGAAACGGGCCCCGTTCCCGGAGCCCGTCTCTGTCACTCGAAATCCGGAAAGGTGCTAGATCGCCATCACGTTCGCGGCCTGCGCGCCCTTGGGGCCCTGCACGACCTCGAACTCGACCCGCTGACCCTCGGTCAGCGACTTGTAGCCCTCCATCGCGATCGCGGAGAAGTGCACGAAGACGTCCTCGCCACCCTCACGCTCGATGAAGCCGTAACCCTTCTCGTTCGAGAACCACTTGACGGTGCCCTGAGCCAACTAACTGCCTCCTTGCAAATGAAGCGACGGCCCGGGCACCGAGCCGCCGACCTTGATAAAGCGCGCGAAACATAGCCTTACGCGGCCGGAAACGCAAGCAGCCCGCGACGGTAGCGCGCCGCGCGCACGGCGTTCGTCAGGAGCATCGCCACCGTCATCGGCCCGACCCCGCCCGGGACCGGCGTGAGCAGCGCGGCCCGCTCCGCCGCGGCGGGCGCGACGTCGCCGACGATCCCCTCGCCGGTGCGCGTGATGCCGACGTCGATCAGGCACGCGCCCTCCTTCACCCAGTCGCCCTCGACGAGCCCCGGCACGCCGACGGCGGCGACGACGACGTCCCCGCGCGCGACCTCGGCGCGGAGGTCGAGCGTGCGCGAGTGGCAGAGGGTCACGGTGGCGTGGCGCTGGAGCAGCAGCATCGCGACGGGCTTGCCGACGATGTCGCTCCGCCCGAGCACGACGGCGTGCGCGCCCTCGAGCGGCACGTCGTAGGCGTCGAGCAGCTCCAGCACGCCGAGGGCGGTGCCGGGCACGTAGGTCGGACGGCCGAGGTAGAGCTGGCCGGCGTTCAGCGGATGGAACCCGTCCACGTCCTTCGCGGGGTCGACGGCGCGGATGACGCGCGCCTCGTCGATCCCCTCCGGCAGCGGGAGCTGCACGAGGACGCCGTCGACGGCATCGTCCGCGTTGAGCTCCGCGACGGCGTCCAGGAGCTCGGCCTCCGTCGTCGTCTCGGGCAGCCGCAGGTCGCGCGCGACGATCCCCACTTCCTGCGAGGCGTTGTGCTTCGCGCGGATGTAGACGTCGGAGGCGGGATCGTCCCCGACGAGCACCGTCGCGAGCCCGACGTGGCCGAGCTCCGCCACCTCACGGGCGACGTCCTTCCGGATGCGCGCGGCGAGCGCCTTGCCGTCCATCAGGGTGGCCGTCACGGGCGCGAGGATACGCGCCGGTCTCCGCCACCGCCTGCATAAGCTCTCGCGCATGGAGCTGCGCCGCTGGCCGCGGAGGAACGACCCCGACTCGATCCGGGCGCGCCAGGACGCGATCCGCGATGCCGTCGGCCCGGAGGTGCTCGCGCACGACCTCGAGCCGTGGACGAGCGCCCAGGAGGTGCTGACCGGGGCGACGCTGATCCCGGTGGCCGTCGTCGGCCCGCTCCTGATCGAGCTCGGCTCCTACGAGCTCGAGGAGCCCTCGGGGGCCCTGCGCGAGACCGCCCGTGCGCAGGAGCAGGTGCTCGTGCCCCTCGCCCACACGGAGGGCGGCCTGTCGGCGTCGGCGTCGCGGGGCGCAAAGGCGGCCGCGGCGTCGGGCGGCTTCAGAACATACGTGCTTCACGACAGGATCACTAGAGCATCATGCTTCGTCTGCAAGGACACGGCCGACGCGGTCGCGCTCGCCCGCTGGCTCGAGGCATCCGTTACGGAGATGCGCTCCTTCCTCGCCGCGCTCGACGACCCGTCGCTCTCCAAGCGGGCCAGGCTGCGCGAGGTGGAGACGCACGTCGTCGGCCCGATGTGCCACGTCCTCTGGGCCTGGACGACCGGTGACGCCTGCGGGCCGAACATGATGACCCGCAACAGCTACGCGCTCAACATGGGCTTCGTGCTGCCGAACGCGCCCGTGCGGCCGCAGCGGGTGATCCTCGAGGCGAACATGGGCGGCGACAAGAAGCCGTCGCACGAGTTCTTCCGCTCCGGCCACGGGAAGACGGTGCTCGCCGAGGCGACCCTCGACGCCGAGACGGTGCGGCGCGTGCTGCGGACGACGGTCGACGATCTCCTGGAGCTCTCGTGGGCGGGGACACACGGCGCCGTCGCCTCCGGGATGCAGTCCGTGGCGTTCACGCCGGCCTCGGCCATCGCCGCGCTCTTCGCCTGCACCGGCCAGGACCTCGGCATGGTCGGCACGAGCTCGATGGCCCACGGCACCGCCCACCGGAGCGAGGACGGCGGCCTGCACGCGACGATCCGCTTCCCCGGGCTGGAGGTCGGCACGGTCGGCGGCGGCACCACCCTCCCCTACGCCCGCTCCTGGCTCGAGCTGCTCGGCTGCGCCGGCTCCGGGAAGGTCTACCGCTTCGCCCAGATCGTCGCCGCCACGGCCCTGGCGCTGGAGATCTCGGCCTCCGCGGCCATGGCGACGGCGGGCTCGGAGAACTTCTTCCGCGCCCACCACGAGCGCGGCGGCTTGCGGTAAGACCGCAGGCGGGCGCCGTTAAGCTACGGCCCGTGAACGTGGAGCCCCTCGAGGAGCCGATCGACGCCAAGCCGACGTACCAGCCGCTGATCGAGGCCGAGCGCGCCGCCGAGGCGGATGCGGCCGCGGACGACAAGGGCCGCGGCGTCCTCCGCTTCTACGAGCTCGCGAAGAAGCAGGAGTGGCAGGTACGCGACATGCCGTGGGGCGAGATCCCGCCGATCCCGGAGACCCGGGCCGGCGCCTCCCCGGAGCGCAAGGAGCGACGCCGCGCCGTCTGGCGCTCGGTGGTCACGCAGCAGCTCCAGGCGGACGAGCTCGCGGTGATGATGGCCGGGCAGCTGCTGAACCTGGCGCCGCACCCCGAGGCCCGCCTCTACTACTCGACGATGGTGCAGGACGAGGCACGGCACGTCGAGGCGTGGCTGAAGCTCGCGAAGGAGGCCGGAGGCACCGCCGAGCGCGACCCGCACCTGGACCGGCTCGTGGAGCTGACGCTCCACGCGGAGACGCTCGAGGAGAAGGTCTTCCAGATGCAGGTCTTCTTCGAGCGCCTGATCATCCCGCGCTTCCGCCTGATCGCGCGCTCCTCGCGCGGCACCGTGCTCGAGGACCTCTGCAACCGGCTCACGATCGACGACGGCATCCACCACAGCTCCGGCGTCGCCTACGAGCGGATCCTGCTCGAGGGCGCCTCGAAGCAGACGAAGGACCGGTTGGTCAAGGCGGCGAACCGGCTGCTGCCGATCTTCGTCGAGCACGCCATGTGGCGGCCGAAGGAGCGGGCCTGGATCGGCAACGTCATGCGCGAGACCGACATCCGGCGGCTCCAGGAGGACGTGCTGGACGGGATCCGGATGGCCTCGAGCCTCGGCCTCGACGTGTCCGACATCGAGCTGCCGTTCGCGGCATAGCCGGCGCGCCCGCGATCCCGCCGCACCACGACCCGTCCTGCTTCGGCTGCGGCGACGTCCCACACGGGCTGCGGCTCGCGCCGCCCGACGGCGAGGGGGTCGACCGCTACGAGTCCGTCGTCCTGTTCCGCGAGGAGCATCAGGGCGGACCGGGTCTCGTACACGGGGGCGTCGTCGGTGCCGCCCTCGACGAGGCGTGCGGCCTCCTCGCCACCTGGCACCGCTTTCCGACCGTCACGGCACGGATCGCCGTGCGCTTCCGCAAGCCCGTGCCGATCAACCGCGAGCTGCGCGTGGCGTCCCGCATCGGTGCCGAGCGCGGGCGCAGGATCGAGATCGTCGCGGAGCTGCGTGACGGCGACACGATTCTCGCCGAGGCCGAGGGCGCCTTCCTGCACGTGCCGCTCGAGCACTTCCTCGCGACGCCGGAGGGCCGCGCGGCCGGCGAGGCCTGGCGACGGCGCCTCGCCGCAACGTGACCTCGGAGCTCCAGCGCACCCAGGTGGTCGCCCGCGACCTCGACGGCACCTTCGCCTTCTTCGCGGATCCGCTCAACCTGGAGGCGATCACGCCGCCCTGGCTGCACTTCCGGATCCTCGAGGCGCCCGCCCGGCTCGAGCGCGGGTCGCTGCTCCGCTACCGGCTGCGCCTCTACGGCCTGCCGGTGCGGTGGCTGACCGAGATCGACGCGTGGTCGCCGCCGCGCAGCTTCACCGACCGCCAGCTGCGAGGGCCTTACCTCCTCTGGGAGCACACACACCGGTTCACGCCCGTTCCGGACGGCACCGAGATCTACGACAACGTCCGCTACCGGGTGCCGGGCGGGCTGCTCGCGCCCGTGCGCGTCGTGCGCCGGCTCGTGGACGAGATCTTCGACTACCGCGCCGTGCGGCTCCGCGAGCTGCTCTGACCTTCCCCTAGCGCAGCGCCTCTTCCAGCTGCGTGCGCACGAGGGCGACGCTCGTGGAGTGCAGCGGCTCGCCGAGCACGGACGACGCCAGCTCGTTCGCCTCCCGCACGATCCGCTCCCGCTCGGACTCGAGCCCGCCGCGGGCGACGAGGAGCGCCGCGTGCGCTCGCGCCGCCCAGTCGAGGACGCCCTCGAGGCCCGGCTCCGCCGGGGCGGTGGTCGACACGCGGGGCGACTCGGCGAGCCGCCCTGCGAGCTCGCGGGCCCGACGATCGAGCTCGGCCGCCTCCGCCCCGCGCTGCTCGGCCTCCCGCTCGAGGGCGGACCGCCGGCCGCGCAGCCGCTCGAGCCGCTCCTCCGCGGCCCGCAGCGCGCTCGTCGCTCGCGCCTCGTCCCGGAGGGCAGCCGCGCGCGCGTCCTCTCCGCGCGCTCGCCCAACCGCGTCCTGTGCGGCCGCGAGCGCGGCGCGCGCCCCTTCGAGTGCGCGGGTCGCCTCCGCCCCGGCGTCGTCGAGGTGCGTGCGCTCCGCAGGCAGCGCCTGGTTGAAGGCCCGGACGGCCTCCGCCCCGGCTCGCAGCTCGGCCACGGCGTGGCCGAGCTCCGCGAGCGCCTCCAGCCGCTGAGCGAGGGCCTGGTCCAGCTGCTCGAGCTCCACGGCGAAGGCGAGGCGCGCGTCCACGGGCGGCACGTTAACGTGGCGCCCCGTGAGCGGCTACGAGGTGCAGCTGGCGCGCCTGGACGCGCTCGTCCGCTTCCTCGCGGGCATCGTCCGCTCGCTGCGGCGCTTCGCCTTCGTCGCCGTGTTCGGCGTCGCGGCGATCGCGGCGCTGCTCGCCCGCAACGGCGTCGAGCCGGCCGACGTCGTGCTCACGATCCTGCTCCTCGCGCCGCCGGCCGTCCTCCTCTTCTTCACGGCGGGCGTGGCCCAGCTGCTGCGCCTCCCGGAGCGCGTGCGCCGCATGCCGCGCGAGAGCGCAACGCAGCTGACGGCGTTGTCGCGGCTCGCCGGCGAGACCCGCGGCGGTGGCTTCCGGCGCGCGCCGAGGGTCCTCTGGAAGCTGCGCGGCGCCGTCGGCTCCACCCGCGACCTCGTCGGCTTCGCGCTGCCGCTGAAAGTGCTGACGCCGGCGTTCCTCGGCTTCTCGCTCCTGGCGGCGTTCCTCTGCCTGATGCTGATCGCCGGCGGCGCGATCGCGCTGATCGTGCTCGCGGCCGGCTAGATCGACGTCGCGGGTGTGGTCGCCGTGCACGTCGAGGACGTGCAGCCGGCGGCGTCTGCAGGCTCACGCTCTCGATCATGCTCGCCGTCCTCGCCGTCGTCCGCTACGTGGGCGAAGCGAGGGCGCATCCCGCGCCGCCGCGGACGACGGCGCACCCGTCGGTCTGAGCGCGGTTCGCACCGGCTCCACGCGGGCACGAGGGTGGCGTGGAGCCGGCGCAGCGACTGCAGGAGCTCGACCTCGTCGTGGGCCGCGTCACCGCGGCGGAC
>DASUOK010000066.1:0-5854 GCA_036276675.1 Gaiellaceae bacterium
GTCTCGATCAGCCGCTCACCCGGCTCGTAGCGGCCGGCGATGATCGAGGAGCGCAGCGACTCGGCGATCTGCTGGGCGCGCGGAAGCCCCTTCTGCGGCGCCGCCAGGGGGGTCGGGACGGCCAGCGCCGGCACCGGCACCGCGGGTACCGATTGCCCTGCATCTCCGGTCATGTCGACAATCTCAAAATGGTTGACAATCCCGATTCACGGGCCTAGTGTAACGCTCCTGGTGAGGATCACCAAGGTCGAGACGATCGCGGTTCGAACGCCGATGCGTGAGCCGCTCGTGTGGCCCGGCGGCACGCGCGAGTCGGCGTCGGGGCTGCTCGTCCAGATCCACACCGACGAGGGACCGGTGGGCGTCGGCGAGGCGCCCGGCCCGACGCTGCCCACCATCCGGACGATCATCGACCAGGAGCTCTCGCAGTTCCTCGTCGGCCAGGACCCGCTGCGGATCGAGTGGCTCGTCCATCGCATGGAGGAGTTCGCGCGCAACTGGAGCCGCATCGCCAACTACGCGATTTCCGGGATCGAGATCGCGCTGCTCGACCTGAAGGGGAAGGCGCTCGGCGTCCCGGTGACCGAGCTCCTCGGCGGCTTCTGCCGCGACCGCGTGCCCGTGGTCGGCTACCTCTTCATCGACGAGCCGGAGGCGGCGGCGCGCAAGGCGGGCGCGTTCGTGGACGCGGGCTACACGGAGCTGAAGCTGAAGGTCGGCCGCAGCTTCGAGCAGGACCACGACAGCCTGGCGGCGATCCGCGACCGCGTCGGTCCGGACGTGAAGATCCGCATCGACGCGAACATGAGCTGGAGTGTGCCGGCCGCGATCAGGTGGATTCGCGGGCTGGAGCAGTTCGACCTCCAGTACGTCGAGCAGCCGGTGCTCGACTTCGACGTCCAGGGGCTGGCGCAGGTGCGGCGGTCGGTGTCGGTGCCGATCGCGGCCGACGAGGCCTGCACGGACGTGCGCTCCGCGCTCGAGCTGATCCAGGCCGACGCGTGCGACGTGCTCGTCGTCTACCCGTCGGAGGCCGGCGGGCTCGGCAAGGCCCGTCAGATCGGCGCGCTCGCCGACGCCGCGGGCAAGTGGTGCGCGATCGGCAGCTGGGCGGAGCTGGGCGTGGCCACGGCGGGCAACCTGCACGTGGTCGCGTCGTCGTCGAACTTCCCGTTCGCGAGCGACACGCACTACCCGCTGCAGGAGTTCGACGTCCTCGAGGAGCGGCTGGAAATGAGCGACGGGCTGGTCGAGGTCCCGCGCGGGCCAGGCCTGGGAGTGCGGCTCGATCCTCACGAAGTCGAACGGCTCGCCAACTTCGAGGTCCGCGAATCCGTCTTTTACGACGACATCCAAGGTGAGGCACCAAGGGTCGGTCAGATCCTCTGAACGATCACGAGGAAGAGGAGGGCAGGACGATGTCAGACGAATCTTCGGGCGACACCCCGGTCGGCGGCGACCTCAGTCGTCGCGAGCTGCTGGCGCGGGCCGGCGCGGTCGGGGCCGGTGCTGTCGCCGCGAGTGCGCTCGCGGGCGGGGCGAAGGCCGCTCCCAAGCGGAAGAAGGCGCTTCCGCCGCGCGGTGGCAAGGTGACGTGGGCGCTCGAGCAGGATCCCGCGCACATCGCCCCGTTCGGCGGCATCCTGACCGCCAACCACTGGGGCAAGGCGCCCATGTACGAGTCCCTGATCGAGTGGGACTCGAGGCTGAACGAGCGGCCGGCGCTGGCCACGAGCTGGAAGGTCGTCAACAACCGGACGATCGACTTCACGCTGCGGCGGGGCGTCCGCTTCCACAACGGCAAGGAGTTCACGGCCGCCGACGCCAAGTACTCCTTCGACCTGCAGCTCAACCCGCCGGCGCCGGGCAGCGTCGCGGTGCTGGGGCAGGTGCCCGCGATCGAGGGGACCGAGGTGCGCAGCAGGTACGTGCTGCGGATGCGGCTCAAGAACCCCGACGCCCGCGTGTTCGGCTACCTCGCCTGGAACCGCTACTCGGCGATGGTGCCCGAGGGCATGTACGGCCAGGTCAACGCCGGGCGCGAAGGCATCGGCACCGGCCCGTTCCGGCTGCTCGAGTACCAGCCCAACAGCCACCTCGAGTTCGCCCGCTACCGCAACTACTGGAAGCGCGGGCTGCCGTTCCTCGACGCGCTGTCGTTCAAGGTCCTGCCCGACGAGCAGGCCCGCGTGGCGGCCCTGCGGGCCGGCGCGATCGACGGCGGCACGTTCTCGGCCGACAGCGCCCGCGCGCTCGGCCAGAACCGCAACCTGAAGGTCCTCCGGGGCCTGACGGCGGCGTTCCGCGAGCTGCAGATGACGATCAAGCCGGGTCCCCGCAAGCCGTGGCACGACGTCCGTGTCCGGCAGGCGGTCAACTTCGCGATCAACCGGCAGGAGATCATCAACCGGGTCTACAGTGGCTTCGGCGAGTACAGCGGGTTCGTCCCGCCCGGGTACGGCCCCTGGCCGCTCACCCGCGCCGAGCTGCGCAACCGGTACGAGAAGCACGACCTGCCGAAGGCCCGGGCGCTGATGCGCGCGGCCGGCATGGCGAACGGCTTCACGGTCGAGATGACGACCTTCTCGACGCCGCTCGACTTCTCGCAGGTCGCAGCGGTGATCAAGGCCCAGCTGAACCGGATCAACATCAACGTGAACATCGTCGCGCAGGAGCCGGGCACGTTCGCAACCGAGAACGGCCGCGGCTCCTTCGAATGGGACCTCACCGCGCGCGGCATGCGCGGCGATGTCGACGGCTACATGGCGGAGTTCAACCCGAGCTCGACCGCCTACCAGGCGTGGTACCCGCTCTACCGCAACCAGCGGGTGTGGCGCCTCGTCGGCAACGGCCGGATCCAGCTCGACCAGAAGAAGCGCATCCCGATGTACAAGGAGGCGCAGCGCCTGCTGATGAACGACGTGGTGCAGATCCCGCTGGTCGCGGTGTCGAAGTTCCAGGTCGTGCGCCCGCGGGTGCAGAACATGTACGTGGCGTTCAGCGACTTCAACACGGGGCTGCACACGTCCGTGTGGATCAAGCGCTGACCGACGAGCCGAAGGCCACGGGGGAGGAGCGCAGGCACCGCGGCGCTCCTCCCCTCCGGCCGCACGCCTGAGAGGGGCTGAGAGAGACCGTTGCTCGGATACATCGCGAAACGCAGCCTCCTCGTCATCCCCACGCTGATCGGCGTCTCGATCGCGATCTTCCTGATGGTCCGGCTGCTCCCCGGCGACGTGATCGACGTGCTGCTCGGCGCCGACACGCAGGTCACGCCCGAGGTGCGCGAGCAGGCTCGCAAGCAGCTCGGCCTCGACGGCTCGTACGCCGAGCAGTACTGGCGCTGGGTCTCCGACGCCTTCCAGGGAGACCTCGGCACGTCCGTGCGGAACGCGGAGCCGGTGACCACGATCCTGCGCGACGCGCTCCCGATCACGCTCGAGCTCGTCTTCCTGTCGCTGATCATCTCCGTGCTCGTGGGTGTCCCGCTCGGAGTCGTCTCCGCCGTCTGGCGGGACGGGTCGAGCGACTATCTCGCGCGCGTCGCCGGCCTGATCGGCGTCAGCATCCCGAGCTTCTGGCTCGCGACGCTGCTGCTCCTCTTCACCTCGCGCGTCTTCGGCTGGGTGCCGCCGCTCACCTACGTGTCGCCGCTCGACGACCTGAGCGCGAACCTGAGCCAGTTCATCCTGCCCGCGATCTCGATCTCCGTCTTCACGATGGCGATCGTGATGCGCATGGTGCGCGCGACGATGCTCGAGGTGCTCTCGCAGGACTACGTGCGCACGGCCCGGGCGAAGGGCGTGCCCCGGCGCAAGATCATCTTCCGCCACTCCCTGCGCAACGCGCTGATCCCGGTCGTCACCGTCGTCGGCTTCGAGGTGGGCGTGCTGATGAGCGGCGCCGCGATCGTGGAGATCATCTTCGGCCTCCCCGGGATCGGGAACCTGCTGCTGCAGGCGATCTTCAGCCGCGACTACCCGCTGATCCAGGCGACGACGATGCTGATCGCGATCATCTTCATCGGCTTCAACCTGATCGTCGACCTCGTCTACGGCTTCCTCGACCCGAGGATCGTGGAGGCATGACGTTCAGGCGGCGACCCGTGCTCGCGGCGGAGGGCGTCGGCGAGATCGAGCCCACCGCGTGGTCGGAGGTGCCGCGTGGACGGCTGGCCTTCCTCGGCAAGTGGCGCAACCCGATCGGGCTCGTCGGCGCCGGCATCGTCGGCTTCAACATCTTCGTCGCGATCTTCGGCCCGTACATCTGGCGCATCGACCCCGACGAGCAGGCGGCCGAGCGGCTGCTCCCCCCGAGCTGGGCTCACCCCTTCGGCACCGACGAGCTCGGCCGCGACACGCTGGCCCGCGTGATCCACGGCGCGCAGGTCTCGCTGCAGGTCGGGGCGATCTCCGTCGGGATCGCGTTCTGCGCGGGTCTCCTGATCGGCCTGTTCTCCGGGTACTACCGCGGCCTCGCCGACGCGGTGCTGATGCGCCTCGTGGACATGATGTTCGCCCTGCCGGCGCTCGTGCTCGCGATCGTGATCGCCGGCCTGCTCGGGCCGACCCGCACCAACGCGATGATCGCGATCGGGATCGTGATCACGCCGGCCTTCGCCAGGGTCGTCCGCGGCGCCGTGCTGGAGGTGATGGGCTTCCCGTACGTCGAGTCGGCGCGGGCGCTCGGCGCCTCCGGCTTCCGGATCATGCTCCGGCACCTGCTGCCGAACATCGGCGCGCCGCTGATCGTGCTCGTCACGACCTATCTCGGCACGGCCATCCTCAGCGAGGCGGCGCTCAGCTTCCTCGGGCTGGGGACGCAGCCACCCGAGGCCTCCTGGGGCGGGATGCTGAACACGGCGCGCGCCTACGTCGACCTCTACCCGTGGCTCTCGATCTTCCCCGGCGCCGCGATCATGCTGGTCGTGCTCGGCTTCAACTTCCTCGGGGACGGGCTCCGCGACATCCTCGACCCGCGCCTCGGCCCGGTCGTGGGCGAGGTCGCGGGCGCGGGCCCGGCCAAGAAGTAGGACCGCGGTGCTCGACGTCCTGATTCGGAACGGCTGGGTCGCCGACGGCACGGGCAGCCCGCCCTTCCTCGGCGACGTCGCGATCGAGGGTGGTCGCATCACCGACGTGGGCCGGCTCGGCGAGGGCGCGACCGCGACGCGCGCGATCGACGCCACCGGCAAGATCGTCTGCCCCGGCTTCGTCGACCCGCACAGCCACAGCGACTTCTCCGTGCTCGCGAACCCGACCGCCGAGAGCACGATTCGCCAGGGCGTCACGACGGAGGTGGTGGGGAACTGCGGCTGGAGCTACGCGCCCGTCACGCCCGCCTCCGAGGCCTACATGCGCGGCCGCCTGCACACGTTCGGCTACGACAAGCCGACGATCCCGTGGTCGAGCTTCGGGGAGCACCTCGAGTTCATCTCGGAGGTCGGTCACTCGCAGAACCTCGCGTGGTTCGTCGGCCACAACGCCGTCCGGCTTGCGGCGGGCGTGTCCGGCTCGTCACCCACGGAGGAGCAGCTGACGACGATGGAGGGGTTCGTCCGCGACGCGATGCAGTCGGGCGCGCTCGGCATGTCGACCGGGCTCGAGTTCAACCCGGGCCGTGAGGCGACGACGGAGGAGCTCCGGCGGCTGAACGCGGTCGCCGGCGAGTACGACGGCATCTACACGAGCCACGTCCGCAACCGCGACTCCGGCCTGCTCGAGGCGATCGACGAGTTCCTCGAGGTCGCCTGGGCGGGCAGCACGAAGGCCGAGATCTCGCACCTGAACGTCCGTCACAACACGAACGCGCCGGAGCGCGGCTGGGAGCGCGCCGTCGAGAAGATGGCGCAGGC
>DASUOK010000067.1:0-6960 GCA_036276675.1 Gaiellaceae bacterium
CCCCCGCGGTTGCAGAAGCCACGGTCGACGTCCGCCGCCACCCGCCCCGGCCCAGTCTGCGGACGCCTCGCTGCCCGTGTTCCGCTTTCCGAGACCTGCACTCAGCAGCGCTCGCTCACCGCACTCGTCGCGGCGCTCGTACGCACACCCGTCACGCCCGTCTCGCGTCCAGCGCAGACGCAGGCGGCGCCGCACCACGAGAACGCCGTCCGGCCGTTCGTGCGGCGGCCGACGGCGGAGACGAGCCCGACCGTCCGGCCCGTCGCGAAGCCGGCGCGCGTCGAGTCGGCGCGCAGCCTCTGGCTCCGCGCGGCCGGCGACGTCGAGGGCCCCGCGGCCGCAGCAACGACTCCCAAGCAGCTCGTCGCGATCGCGCGCGCGTCCCATCGGACCGTGCGGCCACGCTCCTGGCGGCTCACGCCGCCGTCCGTGCCCCTGCTCGCCGGCGAGCTGCGGCCGGAACCTCTCGAACGCCCTGGTTAGACCGGCTCCGCTCCGGGAATTGCGGAGCTTCCACGGTCTGGCGTTCTGGTCAATCGACCTGGAGGGGACGAAATGAGGCACGTACAACGATCAGGCGGGACGGCGGTCCTCCTGGTACCGGATTCGACACAGCGGGCGGCTGTCGTCGAGGTCCTGCGCTGCGGCGGGGTCGAAGTCGTCGCAGCGGCAGCGATGCTCGATGGGGCGACGGCCCTGCTCGAGGAGCACCATCCCGACGTCTTCGTCGTCGACGTCGACCTGCCGGAAGGGACCGGCGCCGCGTTCCGGCTGATCGCGGGCGCGGTTCGCGCGCGCCCGAGCCTAGCGGTCGTCGCGCTCGCGGACCGAGCCGAGAGCGGGCTGGTCGACGAGGCGCTGGCGGCGGGCGCGGCGGCGTTCGTCCTGAAGAGGATGCGACGGGCGCTCGGCCTCGCTGCGGCGCTCGCGGTCACGTCGCTGGATGGACCGTCACGCGGCTCGCTCCCGCGAGCGAAGGCGGCCGCCGCGGCGGCCGCGGCGGACGGCCCGCGGCTCACGCGACGCGAGCTCGAGATCCTGCGGCTCGTGTCCGAGGGGCGGTCGAACCGCGACGTCGGCCGGCTCCTGTGGGTGTCCGACCAGACGGTGAAGTTCCACCTGGCGAACATCTACCGCAAGCTCGGCGTCGGCAGCCGCTACGAGGCGGCGCAGGCGGCGCGTGAGCACGGCCTGCTCGACCCGGTGGCGACCAACGGGAGCGGCGGCGGTGCGACGGCTGCCGCCCTCACGCCCCGACCGGGAACATCGCCATGACGCCGAGCGTGTACCTCCTCGTCCGCGCACCGGCGCACCGGACGTCGAGGACGTACTGGCCGGCGGGGACGAGGACGGACAGGCTCAGCAGGTTGCCGACGGCGGGAGAGCCGACGATCACCTCCTGAGGCGACCGGAGCATCAGCGCGCACCGGCGCGCGAGGGGCGTCACGAGCTGGAGCTCGAGACGCCCCTTCCCGACGTGGAAGCGGCGTCGCATCCCACCGCGGAACGTGCCGGTCCGCAGCTGGGCCGACCGTGCGAACCGCTGGCCGCGCGCGGGCGTCGCGGCGCGCGGCGGCGGTGTCGCGGCGGGCGGCGCGAGCAGCCCGAGCCGCGCGAACGCGGCGGCGGCGTCGACCCGGCCGCCGCCGACGCCCGATACCGGCCGCGCCGTCGCGAGCAGCGCCGCCGACACCTCGGCGCCGGTGAGCTGCGGCGCACGCGACAGGATCAGGCCAGCGACCCCGGCGACGGCGGCGGGCGTCAACGACGTTCCGCAGAGCGTGCCGGGGCCGCGCGGGTCCAGCACCATCTGGCAGCCCGGCGCCGTCAGCGAGACCCATGGCCCCCGTGCCGACCAGAAGTAGAGGCCGTCGGAGTCGTCGGTCGCGCCCACCGCGAGCACGCCCGGATACGCGGCCGGGTACTGCGGCACGTCGTCGCCGGTGTTCCCCGCGGAGGCGACGACGAGCACGCCGCGCGCGAGCGCGTACGCCACCGCCTCGCGCTCGGTCGCGTCCGGCGGCCCCGGACGGCTGAGGCTGATGTTGACGATGCGCGCGCCGTGGTCGACGGCCCAGCGGATCCCCTCCGCGACCCGCTCCGGCCGCACCGCGCCACCCGCCGTCACGCGCACCGGCAGGACGCGGCACTTCCAGCAGTGCCCGGCCATGTCCGTGCGGTTGTTGCCGCGCGCCGCGATCACGCTCGCCACGTGCGTCCCGTGCCCGAGCGTGTCCTGCGGCGCGCCGTCGTTCTCGACGAAGTCCCAGCCGGGCAGGAGCGCGTCCTCGAGATCGGGCAGCGGGTTCGCGCCGGTGTCGACGGCGCCGATCACGACCTCGGCGTCCCCCGTCGTCACGCTCCACACGTCCGGCAGCCCGATCTGGCGGGCGGCCCACTGCTCGTCCCAGACGGGGTCGTTCGGCCGCACGGCCGCGGCCGCCGGCGCCGCGAGCGCGAGGGCGGCGACCGCCGCAGCTGCCGAGACGACGCCTCTCCGCATCGTGCCGAGTGTAGACCGCTGTCACCGGCCCTCGATCGCGGCCGCGGGGGGACTTTTTCGCCGCGTCGAAACCCTACCCGTCCAGGTCTTGCGGACCGCTCACGGAGGGGCTAGAAACGGCACTACAAACGGCAACGCGGGCTCGGGGCGGGACGCTCGCGGAAAGGAGGCGGCGGGCAGAGACGCGAACGAGGATGAGCGGAGACGCTCGCAACACGGGTTGAGTCTTTTGGGGAATCGACTACGTGGGGGAAACACACATGCGTAAGAGCTCAAGGTTCGCGCTGCTCGCGGCCACCGTCGCGGTGATCGGCGCAGTCTTCGCCTCACCGGCGATTGCGTCGCACGACGACGAGCTGGATCCGCAGACAGCGAACATTCCATATCTCGCGTGGGCGGGCAACCAGGTCCGCATCGCGAAGTGCATCGGTGGCCGGGAGATGGAGAACGATCTCCGCATCCCGTCGGCCGAGGTGCAGAGGATCCTCACACCGGGGTTCGTCCTCCGCGCCAAGTTCCGCATCGAGGACTGGAGCGGCACGGAGCCGAACGGCACCACCGCGAGCATCATGCCGCAGTTCCTGAACGACCAGGACGGCGACACCCTGGCGTACCTGGACAAGCACGGGCGGCTGTGCTTCTCGGTGCACGTCTCCTCGCTGAAGCCGGGCATGGCGGTCATCAAGGGCGCCGCCCGCATCGACCTCGGCGGTGAGACACCGGGCTACGACGTGCTCGGCAAGCATCAGTTCCTGGTGATCTGGCTGCGGGCTCACGCCCCGGTCATCCGCGAAGTCGCGAATGACGACTTCCCGGACCTCGACCTGGGCGACCCGGACGGCGACGGGATCTTCAACCCGCTGTTCCGGAACGGGCTCGTGCAGATCAACGTGCAGGGCACGTTCCCGCTCGGGAACGACTTCGCCGGGATCGACCCGGACAACTCCGTCACGCTGCCCGCCGACTGGGAGTGGCTCGCCAGCCGCTTCGGCGTCGACGACTACGCAGCGAGCGGCGGCGTCCCGGGGAGCGCGGCGTGGCGCTGGGACATCCACGACGACAGCTCGACCGCGACGGATCACGCCGGCGACAACGCGTGCACGCCGCGAGCGGGCACGGTCGACGCGGTCGACAACTGCACGGGTGGCGGCGAGAGAGGCCCGTTCTCGCACTTCTACGGGTTCTCGTCCGACTGGACCGTCGGCCCGTTCGACCCCGTGCGCGGCCACGACACGTTCCTGGCCGACAACAAGCTGGACGCCTGGGACGCTCCGATGCCGGCGCTGCGCGTCGACGTGCGGATCGCCGCAGGTGGGATCGGCTCGCTGGAGAAGGCTGACAAGGACGACATCTACGTCCGCGACCAGTCGCTCCCGGACGACGAGCCGCACAACCTGTACGCCCCGTTCTACGAGGCGTACATCCCGGCGGCAGGTCCGTCGTTCACGCACAGCGATCGCTCCGGCGTCGCCGGCGCGTTCGTGTCGAACAACTTCCCGGGGTACCTGAACGACGGGAGGTACGACTACTACGACATCGCCGGTCACTGGACCGAGGATCCGACCCGTGGCGACGACACGATCATCTGTCGCGACGAGCTCGGCAATCCCCGGCCGAACATCGACGGTGCCGACCACGTGGCCGTCTACACGGACGAGCACGGCGAGGCGTTCGTGGCGTACAACCCGAACACCGGGTTCCGCTGGACGGCCGACTCGAACGGGCGCTGCGATCTCAGCCCGGGTCAGCTCGGCACGGCGCTGATCACGGCCGAGAGCATGTACCCGGATCAGCCGGTCCTCTGGGATCAGGCGAGCAAGGTCTCGAACCAGCTCACGAAGGTCGTGAACTCGCTGGCGAGCAAGACGCTCTCCTGCGTCCCGAAGGGTCTCAACGAGATGTTCTGCGTCGAGACGATCCTGGACATCCAGGGTCGGCCGGTCGCCGGTGCGGAGGTCCAGTTCAGCCGGACGCCGCTCGGCAACATCATGGCCGACTCGGTCGCGCACGGCGGCTTCGACACCACCGGGCAGACGGTTCTGAGCTCGCCCGGCGACGGCATCAGCCCCGTGCGGATCCGAACCGGCGCGAACGGCCAGGCAGGCGTGCTCGTGATCGAGTCGCTGCCCGGCCAGTGCGTCGACGTCAAGGCCGAGAACGTCGGGACGCGGTACAACGCGAATCGCCCCGGCGTGTTCCGGTTCGCCCTCGTCACCCCGGCCTCCGGCACCGTCGGTTGCGGCGGCACCGGCGGCAACGGCGGGAACGGCGGCAACGGCGGCAACGGCGGCTCGAGCCCGACGGGCAGCACGGGTGGCGCCGCGACCGGCACGGTGGCTAGCGCCGCCACGGTCGTGAGCCTCACCGGCACCCCGACGCCGGCCGCGACGCCGAAGGCGAAGACGAAGGCGAAGGTCGCCGCGAAGCTCGTCTCCGCCCGCCTCCTCGTCCGCAAGGGCAACCGCTACCTCGTGCTGCGGGTGAAGAGCCCGCTGAAGAGCGCGAAGGTGCGCGTCGCCCTGGTGGGCAAGCAGGGCAAGGTCAACCGGGTCGTGATCCGCAAGGTCGCGACCAACCGCCTCGTCACCGTGCCGAACCTGAAGTTCGGCAAGGCGGTGAAGTCGGTCCGCGTCTCGCTCGCCCGTTAGGCGACGAGTCGCAGCCTCGACACGAGAGAGGGCCCGCCACGGCGGGCCCTCTCTCCGTTTAGCTTCGGGGTGGCTGCAGCGTGCCGGCCGCCGCGGCGGCGTCCACGCGTCCGGCGGCGACGTACCCGGAGGCGGGTGCCGCCGTCGCCGCCAGCGCGTGGGCGACGTCGCCCGCGGGGCGAGCCGGCGCCAGCGAGCGCAGGAGCGCCGCGATGCCGGACACGAGCGCGGTCGCCGACGAGGTCCCGCAGAACTCGCCGTAGCCGCCTCCGGGGGCCGTTGTGGGGCTGCAGCCGGGAGCCGCGACGCCGACCCAGCCGCCGTCGCTCGACCAGGCGTAGCGCGCGTCGTCGGGATCGCTGCCGGCGACGCCGATGACGCCCGCGTACGCGGCGGGGAAGGCAGCCTCCGCGGCGCCGGTGTTGCCCGCGCCGGCCACCACGAGGACGTCGCGGTCGCGCGCGTGCTCGAGCGCGCGCTCGACGGCCTCGTCCGGTCCGCTGAGCGTGAAGCTGAGGTTCATCAGCCGAGCACCGTGATCCGCGGCCCACACGATCCCCGCGGCGACGTCTGCGGCGCGGCCGCGCCCGTCTGAGCCGATCACCTTGACGGGCATGATCGAGCAGCGCCCGCATGCGCCTGCGACGCCGAGCGAGTTGTTCGAGCGGGCGGCGACCACGCCCGCGACCATCGTGCCGTGGCCGTGGTCGTCGCTCGGGTCGGCGTCGCCGTTGACGAAGTCGTAGCCGGGGACGAACGCGCCGGCGAGATCGGGGTGGGAGAGCTCGACGCCGGTGTCGAGGACGGCGACGACGACGTCGGGACGGCCCGTGGTCCGCCGCCACGCCTCCGGAAGGCGCGCCTTGGCGAGCGCCCAAGCGTCGCGCGAGAGCGGATCGTCGGGATCGGTCGGCGCAGCCCTCGAGAGGCGCGAGACCGGCTGGAGCGGCAGCGTGCGCGTCACCGAGGCGACGGCGGCCGTGCCGGTCCCGGCGCGCTCCGAGGCGGCGGCGACAACCGCGATGAGCGCCGCAGCCGCGAGTGCAAGCACGGGACGGAGGATCGAGGGCACCGTTCCCGTATCGGCACCGGTGGGGTGGCTGCTTTAGAGCGACGCGCGGCTCAGCGCACGCGGGCGCGGAACGGCGCCCGCGCCTGGGCACCGCGGACGTGCACCGTGATCGCCGCCTGGATCAGCTTGCCGTGCATGCGGCGCGGCACGCGCCAGACGCACATCGCCTTGCCGCGACGGAAGCGATGGACGACGACGTCGAACGCCTTCGAGCCGACGCGCGCGCGACAGACGACGCGGCCGGTGGTGACACGCCGCCCGTGTAGGAGCACGGCGACGGTACCCGCCAGGCGGCCGTTCGCCCGCGGCCGCCGCGGCGCCAGCGTGAGCCCCTGCATGACGAGCGCCGGTGCGGCCGACGTCCTGCGCGGCGGTGGCGGGGCGGTCGTCGTACCCGGCGGCGGCGCGGTCGTGCTCGGCGGCGGCGACGTCGTGCCCGGCGGAGCGGTGGTCGTGCCGGGCGGCGGCGACGTGGTCGTCGGCGGCGAGGAGTCGCCGGCGGTGCCGAAGTCCTGTGCCCAGTACATGCCCGCGCCGCCCGCTGCGGCTCCCGAGCCGATCGCGACGAAGCTCGGGTTCTCGATGTTCGCGCGGTGACCGGGCGAGTTGAGCCACGCCGTGACCACAGCCTGCGCGCTCGCGAAGCCGGCGGCGATGTTCTCGCCCGAGCCGGCGTCGTAGCCGCACGCGGCGAGGCGCTCGGCGGCTGAGCGCGCGACCGGCGGCGCCGGGTCGTC
>DASUOK010000068.1:0-2154 GCA_036276675.1 Gaiellaceae bacterium
GAGGAGGTCTCGACGCGGAAGGCGTACGGCGAGGCGCTCGCTGCGCTCGGCGGCGAGCGTGGCGACGTCGTCGCCCTGGACGGCGAGGTCTCGAACTCGACCTACGCCGAGATCTTCCGCGACGCGCACCCGGAGCGCTTCCTGGAGATGTACATCGCCGAGCAGCAGATGGTCGCCGCCGCAGTCGGCGTGCAGGTGCTCGGCTGGAAGCCGTTCGCCTCCACGTTCGCGGCCTTCCTCAGCCGTGCCTACGACTTCGTCCGCATGGCGGCGATCAGCCGGGCGACGCTGAAGCTGTGCGGCTCGCACGCGGGCGTCTCGATCGGCGAGGACGGGCCGTCGCAGATGGCGCTCGAGGACCTCGCCGCCCTGCGCGCCGTCCACGGCTCGACGGTGCTCTACCCCTGCGACGGCAACCAGACGGTCGCGCTCGTCCGCGCGATGGCCGATCTCGACGGGATCTCCTACCTGCGCACGACGCGGGCCGACACGCCGGTGCTCTACGGGGCGGAGGACGAGTTCCCGGTCGGCGGCAGCAAGGTGCTCCGCTCCTCGGACGAGGACGACGTGACGATCGTCGGCGCCGGCATCACCGTGCACGAGGCGCTGAAGGCGGCCGACGAGCTCGCGTCCGAGGGCATCTCGGCGCGCGTGGTCGACCTCTACTCGGTCAAGCCGCTCGACGTCGAGACGTTGCGTGCAGCCGGGACACCGATCGTGACCGTCGAGGACCACTGGCCCGAGGGCGGGCTCGGCGAGGCGGTCGCGGGAGCGCTGGCGGCCGATGAGGAGCGCCCGCGCATCGTCCGGCTCGCGGTGCAGGGGATGCCGCGCTCCGGCAAGCCCGCGCAGCTGCTCGAGGCGGCCGGGATCGACGCGGCGCACATCGCGGAGGCCGCGCGCGGCCTCGTGCGCGAGGCTCAGCCCAGCCTGCGGTAGAGCTCGCGGCGGCGCTCGCGCGCGGCGCGGTGGGCGGCGAACCGCTCCGGGCGCGGCTCGAACGTGCGTCCGAGCGGCGGCGGCGGCGGTGTCGCTCCCAGTCGCTCCAGCGCGACCGCCGCGGCGCCCCGTGCCGACGCCTCGTCGACGGCCGAGAGCGTCAGCGGGCGCTCGAGCACGTCGGCGAGGATCTGCGCCCAGTCCGGGTCGTGGCGCAGCGCGCCGCCGCTCCCGACGAGCTCCTCCACCTCCGGCATCCGCTCGAGGATCTCCGCGAGGCCGTAGGCGACGCCGTCGAGGGCGGCGCGGACGAGATCACGCGGCGCCGTCGCGAACGAGAGGCCGGCGACCGCGCCGCGGCGCGAGGCGTCCCAGCCGGGGCTGCGCTCGCCGCCGAGCAGGGCCAGGAAGTCGAGCTCGGAGGGCGGGTCGGCGGCGAGCCCGGCCGTCGCCGCGTTCCCGAGCAGGCGGGCGAGCCAGTCGAGGAGGTTGCCGCCGTCCGAGATCGCCCCGCCCTCGCAGACGCGCTCGCCGTCGAGGCGGTAGAGGAAGAGCCCGGGCCGCGGCCGGCTCGGCTCGTGCACCGTGCGTAGCGCCCCGGACGTCCCGATCGTGAGCGCCGCACGCGCGCGGCCGAGCGCGCCGGAGCCGACGTTCGCCGCAGCGCCGTCGCCGAGCACCAGCTCGTCCGCGAGCTCCGGGAGCTGCTCCTCGTCGACGTCGAGCGCCTCCAGCAGCTCCGCGTCCCAGCGCCCGTCGAGCCCGAGCAGCCCGGTGCCGCTCGCCATCGACACGCTGGTGCGTCCGCCCGTCAGGAGGTCGGAGAAGGAGGCGTAGCGGGCCGGCCGCACGCCGCGGGCATGCAGGCCGGCGATCTTCAGCGGCCAGAAGCTCGGGTGCAGCGGACAGCCGGTCCGCGCGTGCACGGCGTCCGAGTCGAGCGGGAGGTCGGCCGTCGTGTCGAGATGCCGCCAGGTGAGGACGGGGGTGAGCGGGCGGCCCCGGCCGTCCAGCGCGACGAGGCTGTGCCAGAAGCACGAGACGGCGACCGCGTCGACGTCGACGTCCGCCTCGCTCCGGGCGCCCTCGCTCGCGTCGCGCACGACCGCCAGCAGCTCGTCGGCGTCGAACTCGCCCAGCCGGCCCGAGTGGCCGCGGGTGGAGGTGTAGCGCTCCTGCCGTGCCGCACCGGGAACCGGCTCGCAGCGCTCGTCG
>DASUOK010000069.1:0-9521 GCA_036276675.1 Gaiellaceae bacterium
GGCCGACCGCTCCGCTGCCGCTGGTTCCGGCCTTCGCGTGATATTGACCAGGCTGTGACCGAGCCCGTCGAGATCCGCCGGCTCGCGTCGGGAGAGGTACGCGAGCACCTCGACGCGCTCGCGGCCGTCCTGCACGACTGCGTCGCCGGCGGCGCATCGGTCAGCTACATGTGGCCGTTCTCGCTCGACGACGCACGGGCTGCGTTCGAAGGGTGGGGCGCGGACGTCGAGCGGGGTGGGCGGCTGGTGCTCGCCGCGTTCGCCGACGGGGATCTGGTCGGCACCGTCCAGGTCGTGCTCGCGCTCCCTCCGAACCAGCCGCACCGTGCGGAGATCGCGAAGCTTCTCGTCCACCGCGCCGCGCGCGGGCGCGGCATCGCACGGTTGCTGATGGAGCGCGCGGAGGCGGAGGCGCAGGCGGAGGGGAGGACGCTGCTCGTCCTGGACGCCGTCACCGGCGGCGACGCCGCACGGCTCTACGCGCGGCTCGGGTGGACGACAGTCGGCGTGATCCCGAGCTACGCCCTGTACCCGGACGGCCGGCCCTGCGACACGACGGTCTTCTGGAAGGCCATCTAGGCGCGGCGGCGTCGTGGCGCGCTAGCGCGAGAACTCTGCGAGGCGGGGTCCCAGGTCGGCGAAGGTGACGACGAAGTCCGCCCGCTCGACGATCTCCACGTCCGCGACGGAGCTCATCCGCTCGATGAAGCGCAGCCGGGCGGCGCGGTGACGCTCGGCGATCTCGCGGCTCCGCCAGAAGCTGAGCCCGATCGTCCGTCCCGGCTGCGAGATCATCAGGAAGCCTTCGAAGCCGTCGATGTCCCGGAGCCAGCGCACCATCTCCTCGGCGACGATCGTCGCGTTCTCGATCGGCTGATCCGAGGTCCGGACGGTGGTGAGGCCGACGTACACGTCCGCTAGGCGCGCCGCAGCCGCTGCGCGAAGCCGACGTTGGGAGCGTGCACGTTGAGCAGCCGCAGCTCGCCGTCGCCTGCGTTGCGGAAGCCGTGCGGCACCCCGACCGGTGCCGCGACGTAGCTGCCGGGCCCGGCGCGGAAGACGTCGTCGCCGAACGTGAACTCCGCTTCCCCTTCGAGGACGTAGAAGGAGTCGACGTGGTCCGAGTGGGCGTGCAGGTCGACGCCCTCGAAGTCGGGGCCGAAGCGCAGCTCGATCGCCTCGAGCTCGGGCAGCTCCGCGAGGATCCGGTGGTGCCGGGCGGCCCGCACGACGCGCTCGCCGCCGTCGGGGCCGTGGGCGATTCCCTCCACGCGACGAGTATGTCGGACGACCCGCGTCAGCGCTTCCGAGCGACGACGAGGAGGTACTCGTAGTGGTACTCGGAGGGGCCATCCTCGGCGCCGCGGTTCGAGCGCGTGGCGAAGGCCAGGAACTCGCGGTCGAGCTCGTCGGCCCGGTCGGGTGCGGCCGCCGCGTAGGCGGCGACTGCGGGTCCGAACGTCTCGCGGTAGAAGTCGCAGTACGCCCGCGGCCCGCCCTCGCAACGCTCCACGAGCACGCCGCGCTCGAGCCGGAGCGAGGCGCGGTCGCCGAAGAGTGCGCCGACGTGCTCCTCGGTGCCCCACAGGACGGGCGGCTCCGCGCCCGGCGGCGGCGCGGGGAGGTAGGGCGCGAACACGTCGAAGAACTCGCCGACGCCGCCCTCGGGCGTGAAGTTGATCATCCCGATCGTGCCTCCGGGCCGGCACACGCGCAGGAGCTCGTCCGCGACGGCCCGGTGGTCCGGCGCGAACATCGCCCCGACCGAGGACGTGACGATGTCGAACGAGTCGTCCGCGAAGGGCAGCGCCTGGGCGTCGGCGACGACCCACCTGAGCTCGAGGCCACGCGCGAGCGCCTCCTGCTCGCCGGCCGCGAGGCTCTCGGGCGTCAGGTCGGACGCGACCACCTCCGCGCCGGCCTGGGCCGCCCGGATCGCGACGTTCCCGGTCCCGGCCGCGACGTCGAGCACACGCAGCCCGGGCCCGATCTCGCACGCCTCGACGAGCACCGGGCCGAGCTCCCACACCATCGCCTTCGCAAAGCGCCGGTAGTCGCCGAGCGCCCACACGGTCGTCGGTGTCGTCACCTGAGCGTCCATCGTCCTCGAGGCTAGGGGTCGTGTGGGTGGCCCGCTTCGCCCACACCGGCCATCTCGCGTCGGAGCCGCGTGGCCTGAACGGGTCAGAGGCCGGCGCGCGCCGCGTAGGCCGCCGCGGCCGCCCGCGAGGGCACGTCGAGCTTGCGCAGGATGTTTGCGACGTGCCGGTGCACCGTGTGCTCGCTCACGACGAGCCGCTCCGCGATCTGCCGGTTGGTGAGGCCTTCCATCAGCAGTGCCAGCACCTCTCGCTCGCGCGGCGTGACGGCGTCCTCCGGTGCCCCGGAGACCGCACCGAGCTCCGTCAGAGCGGCGACCGCGGCCGCCATCTCCTCCTCGGCGCGCTCGGAGCGGCCGAGGGCCGCCAGCGTGGCGGCGAGCTCGATCCGCGCCTGGGCGGCCTCGAACGGCGCGCCGCTCCGCGCGTAGCCCTCGACGGCATCGTCGAGGAGCGGCCGCGCGCGTTCGTGGTCGTCGTGGGCGGCGGCGAGCATCCCCTCGGCCAGATCGGCCGCCGCGCGTACGGCCGTCGTCCCGATCGCCCGCTCGCTCGCCCGCAGCTCCGCCGCCGCCGCGTCGGCGCGCTCGAGGTCGCCGCAGGCGAGCGCGGCGCTCACGAGCAGCTCGAGGATCGGCACCTGGTCCGGCACGGCGCTGCGGCGGTGCAGCCCCTCGAGGATCTCGGCCGCACGCTGCGGCTCCTCGGCGTCGAGCGCGAGCCGTGCCCGGCAGAGCTGCGCGCCCGTGGACGTCCCGGCTCCCTCGAGCAAGGCCACCGCCTCGTGCGGCTTGCCCTGGCGCCGGCGCAGCTCCGCGAGGCCGGCCAGTGGCCCCGCCGCGTAGGCCGGCCGCGAGCGCACGAACGCCTCGACCGACCCGGCCAGGAGCTCCTCCGCCTCGGCCCACTGCCCGCGCCAGAGGTGGACGGCGCCGTACTCGGCCCGGCAGAAGCCGAGCATGTAGCGGCTGCCGTACCGCTCGGCGAACTCCGCGATGCGGTCGCACCACGCCGCCGCCCGCTCGTAGTCGCGGACCGCGGTGCAGGCGGAGACGAGGAAGCAGCACGTCCACGCGCTCGAGATCGGGATCGTCGCCTCGCCCGCGAGGGCGGCGGCCGTGGCCTCGTCGAGGCAGCGCATGCCGTCCTCGATCCTGGCGTCGCCCACGAGCGCGGCGCCCTGGAGACCCAGGCCGAGCATCTCGAGGTCGGCCACGCCGAATCGGCGGCCGATCTCCGCCGCCTGCTCGCCGAGCTCGACGGCCTTCGCCGCGTCCCCGCCGGCGTGCGCGACGAAGCCTTCGTGAAACGCGAGCCAGCCGTGGTCGGGCCCGGTTACCAGCGGCTTGAGCAGCCGGCGGGCGCGCTGCAACCAGCCGCTCGCGACCGCGGTCGCGCCGTGGAAGTCGAGCTGGTCGGCGCCGAGCCACGTCGCCATCCGGGCGGCGGCGGCCGCCTCCCCGTCCGCCCGGTAGCGGCGGTAGGCGCGCTCGCGCGCGTCGAACACGGTCTCCGCCTCGTCGAGCCACCACGCGGCCCAGCTCAATCCCTCGAGCGCCTCACCGGTCTCGGCGGCGGCGAGCGCCTCCGCGAACGCAGCCTGCGCCGCCTCCCAGTCCCCCGCGCGCAGGCTCGTCCAGCCGCGCTCGCTCGGTCCGACGGCCATCGGGGCATTGTGGCGGAGCGCGCGCTACAACGTAGAGGTGCGGTGGCTCGGCCTCCTGCTCCTGCTCGGTCTGCTCGCGCCCGCGGCGGCGTCCGCGGGGGACGCCGACCTGCTGCGCGCGCGCGACCGCTATCTCCCGCCGGCCCAGGCGGCCTACGCCGACACGCCCGACGGCGCGCAGGCGCGCTACGACGCGGGCCGCGACCTCGTCGAGGCGGTCCGCACGGCCGGTGCGGTGAGTGCTGGCTTGCGCCCGTTGCGCATGCGGCTCCTCCGGCAGGGGCGCCGCCAGGTCGCACGGGCGGAGGCCCTCGACCGCCCGGACGGCTCCCACGGCACCGGCCGCTACGTGCCGCTCCCGGACGCCTCCGCCCGGATCGCGCCGCGCCGCGCGGATGCCGTCCTCGAGCGGCGTCTGGAGGCTGCAGCCGCGCGCTTCGACGGGTGGGCCGGGATCTGGGTGCACGACCTGCGCACAGGACGCTTCGCGGGGGTGAACGAGGGGCTCCGTTTTCCCGCCGCCTCGACGGTGAAGCTGGGTGCGGTCGCGGCCGCCCTGCGGACCTCGCCGGTCCCGAATCGCAGTCCGCTCTGGTACGACGCGCGCCAGATCGGCGCGTGGTCGTCGAACCTCGGTGCGAACCGCATCCTCGCTCGCCTCGGCGCGGGCGCGGTCACGCTCGGTCTCTGGCGGCTCGGGATGACGTCGAGCACGTATCCAGGCCCGTACCGCGCCACGACCGCGGTCGGTGCACCACCGCCCGGCTCGCATACCCGCGTCACGACCGCCCGCGACCTCGGGCGCGCCCTGTACCGGCTCCACGCCGCGGCTCAGGGGGACGCGCGCGCGCTCCGGCTGCTGCGGCTCAACCGGGCCCAGGCGCGGGCCGGGGTCCGCATCCTGCTCTCGGCGCAGCGCGTCAGCGAGAACCGCGGCCTGCTGCGGCCGTGGCTGGGCGGCGTGCCGGTCGCCGAGAAGAACGGTTGGATCTCCGACACGCTCGTCACGGCCGCCCTCGTCTACGGCCCGCGCGGCCCGGTCGTGGTCGTCGTCGAGACGTACCGTGCCAACGGCGTGGACGAGGCGCAGGCGCGCCGCCTCGGCCGAGACGTGCTCACGATCGCCGGCCTGCGATGACCGATCACCGGCAACTCGGAGTCGATCTCTTCAACCACGTCTGGACGCTGCTCGAGCTGCCGCAGCGGACGCGCGAGCAGGAGGACGAGCTGGTGCACGCGGCGCACGCCTCGAGATACCACTGGGGCGAGGTCGGGCAGGCGAAGCACCTCGCCCGCGGGGAATGGCAGATCTCCCGCGCCTACGCGGTGCTCGGGCGGCCGGAGCCGGCCCTCCACCACGCGAGGCGGTGTCTCGAGCTGCTCGAGGCGACCGACGACCGCGAGGACTGGGACCTGCCGTTCGCCCACGAGGCGCTCGCGCGTGCGGCGTTCGTCGCCGGGGACGGCGAGGCCGCGCAGCGGCATCTGGCGCGGGCGCGCGAGCTCGCCGGCGCCATCGCCGACGACGAGGACCGCGGGCAGCTGGAGGCGGCGCTGGCGGATCTGCCTGCGCCGTACTAGCCGGCCCGTCTAGCGGCGCAGCTGGCTGCGCGTGCCGATCGCGATCACGGGCTTCGCGTCCGGACGCAGCCAGCGGAGCACGGTCCGGAGCTCGGCTTTCCGCAGGCTGATGCAGCCGATGGTCGGCCCGCCCGTCTGCGCGTGCAGGAAGATGCCCGAGCCCTTGCCGGGCACGACGGGGCGCATGTTGTACTCGACGACCGCGAGCCACGGGTACGGCCGCGGCTGCTGCCACATGCCCTCGCTGCCGCCCCCGAACGGCGGCTTCGTCCCGCAGCGGACGTGCTGGAAGGAGTTGTAGGTCGGCGAGCGCGGATCCTCGTCCCACCAGTCGCCGCAGCGCAGCCGCCGGTACTGGAAGCTGACGCCGGGATTCGGCTCGTTCCCGTACATGCGCGGGCCGATCCGGTAGGTCCCGGTCGGCGTGGTGCCGTCTCCCTCCCGCCGGTTCGACGAGAGCCCGTTCTTGCCGAGCCGGGCGGTGCGGGCCTTCCCGACGGCGACCCAGCAGCCGTTCGCGCGCCGCCAGGTGCGCAGGCTCGCGTACGTCGTTCGCGCGACCTTCGCCTCGACCGTGATCAGCTGCCTCGCGCTCGGGGGGACATCGTCGAGCCCGTTGGCGAGGTTCGACGGGCACGCGGCGACGACGGCGGCGACGGCGAGGGTGGCGAGCACGACGGGCAGGGTACGCTGGATCGATGCTCGTCGCCACGCTCGTCGCGGCGGCCGCCCTCGGCGCCGGCTCGCCGGCCGCGGTCGAGGCGCAGCCCCGCTTCAGCGCCGAGATCGTCCCCGTCCGCTGGGCCGACCTGCGCCACTCCTACCGCCGCGGCTGCCCCGTGCCGCCGGCGCGGCTCCGCACCGTCCGGGTCTCGCACTGGGGCTTCGACGGGTCGGCGCGCACCGGCGCGATCGTGGTGGCGGCGCGCGTGGCGCCGGATGTCGTCACCGTCTTCCGCGAGCTCTGGGCCGCGCGCTTCCCGATCAGGCGCCTGCGGCCGGTGTCCGCCTACGGCGGCGACGACGACCGCTCGATGGCCGCCGACAACACCTCCGGCTTCAACTGCCGCTTCGTCGGCGGCACGACCCGGTGGTCCCTGCACGCCTACGGCGAAGCGATCGACGTGAACCCGGTCGAGAACCCGTACGTCCAGGGGGCGCGCGTCTCGCCCCCGGCCGGCCGCGCCTTCGTGTCGCGCTCGCGCTACCGCAAGGGGATGGCGCTGCCGGGCGGCGTGCTCGTGCGGGCGTTCAGCGCGATCGGCTGGCGCTGGGGCGCGAGCTTCGGCGACTACCAGCACTTCTCCACCACCGGCAGCTGAGCGCCGTCCTCACCGACCGTGAGCTGAACCGAGCCACGCTGGCGCGCCAGCTGCTGCTCGAACGCGCAGACCGGCCGGCGCTCGACGTCGTGCGCCTGCTGGTCGGCCTGCAGGCACAGGTGCCGCGCGATCCGTACGTGGCGCTCCGTGCCCGCGTCGCGGGTTTCGCGCCGCCCGAGCTGGAGGAGGCGCTGCTCGACCGCGCGGCCGTGCGCATCGGTGTCATGCGCGGGACGATCCATCTGGTCACCGCTGACGACTGCCTCCGGCTGCGGCCGCTCGTCCAGCCGGTCCTCGACGCCGAGCTGCGCCGCCACCGCGACTTCGCGCCGCTGCTCGTGGGGGTCGACCTCGGGCCGGTGCTGGACGCGGGGAGGAGGCTGCTCGAGCAGCCGCTCAGCGGCCCGCAGCTGCGGGCGGCGCTGGCCGAGCGCTTTCCCGCGCACGACGCGGCGGCGCTCGCCTACGCCTGTCGCTGCGTGCTGCCGCTCGTGCAGGTGCCGCCGCGGGGCCTTTGGCGCCGCTCCGCCCAGGTGACGGTCGCGACGGTCGAGGGGTGGCTCGGGCGTCCACTCGACCCGGCGCCGTCGCTCGACGACGTCATCCGCCGCTACCTGGGCGCGTTCGGCCCCGCGGCAGTCGCGGACGCCGCCACCTGGTCGCGCCTCACCGGCCTGCGGGAGGTCTTCGAGCGCCTGCGCCCGCAGCTCGTGACGTTCCGCGACGAGCGCGGCCGCGAGCTCTTCGACCTTCCCGACGCACCGCAGCCGGGCCCCGACACACCCGCACCCGTCCGCTTCCTCCCGGAGTACGACAACCTCCTGCTCTCGCACGCCGATCGCCGCCGCTTCGCCCGGACGGGGGCGAGCGGCCGGCTGACGCCGCCGGGTGGGCTCGGCTGGGGCACCGTGCTCGTCGACGGCGTCGTGTCCGCGATCTGGCGGCTGGAGGAGGACGACCTCGTGGTCCGGCACCTGCCGCTGCCGAAGCGGAGCCTCGCGTCCGTCGCCGCCGAGGCCCGGCGCCTGCTGCGCTTCCTCGAGGCGGACGGCGAGCTGCGTCCGACCGAGGTCGATTGACTAGGAGAGCAGCCGCTCGAAGCGGTCGGGATCGTCGAACGGGCCGATCACGGCGAGGCGGAAGCCCGAGTCGAGGACGTCCTGCGCCACCCGCTGGATGTCCTCGGCGGTGACCGCGTCGAGCGCGGCCAGCACCTCGGCCGGCTCCGTCGCCGCGCCCTCGAGCACCTCGCGTCGCAGGCCGAACATGATCTGCCCGTGCGGGCTCTCGAGCTGGAGCACGAAGCGGCCCTTGGCGAAGCTGCGCGCCTTCTCGAGCTCGTCGGCGGGCACGGGCTCCGACGAGAGCAGGCGGAACTGCTCGACGATCGTCGTCACCGCGTCGTCGATGCGGTTGATGTCGACACCCGACTGGGCGTGCAGCGAGCCGGCATCCGTGTAGGCGTGGTTCGTCGAGAAGACGTAGTAGGCGAGGCCGCGCCGCTCGCGCACCTCGGTGAAGAGGCGCGACGACATGCCGCCGCCGAGCACGGTGGCGAGCAGCTGCAGCACGTAGCGGTCGGGGTCGACGAGCGGCCGCGAGCGGACGCCGAGCACGACGTGCGCCTGGTCCGAGGCCTTCGTGTGCACGATCACGCGCGAGCCGTTCGCCGGCAGCTCGACCGGGGCCGGCGCGCGGGTCTCGCCCGGCTCGAGGTCGCCGAGCAGCTCCTCCAGGCGCGGCAGCAGCCCCTCGCCGATCCGGCCGCCGACGCCGACGACCATCCGGTCGGGCCGGTACCAGCGGTCGACGTAGTCGGTGAACGTCTCGCGCGTGGCGCCGCGCACGGTCTCCTTGCGGCCGATGATGTCCCAGCCGAGCGGCTGGTCGCCGTAGAGGAGGTTCTCGTACACGCCGCCGATGAAGTCGCGCGGCGTGTCGAAGTACATGTTCATCTCCTCGACGATGACGCCCTTCTCGCGCTCGATCTCCTCCGCGTCGAACTTCGAGTGGCGCAGCATGTCGACGAGGACGTCGAGAGCGGTGTCGCGCGTCTCGGCGGCGCAGCGGACGTAGTAGCCCGTGTACTCCTTGCCGGTGAAGGCGTTGAACTCGCCGCCGATCGCGTCGATCTCGCCGGCGATGTCCCGCGCCGTCGGCCGCCGCTCGGTGCCCTTGAAGAACATGTGCTCGGCGAAGTGCGCGATCCCGTTCGTCTCGGCCGTCTCGTAGCGGGAGCCTGCCGCGAGCATGACGAAGCAGGAGACGGACTGGGCGTGCCCCTGCGGCGCCGTGAGCACGCGCAGGCCGTTCGACAGCTCTCGGCGCTCGAAGACCCCCATGGACGGCCCATGCTATAGACGTGCCTGTGCGCGGCGAGAGGACACGGGCGGCGGTCGCCGCGCAGCCGGAATGGCTCGCCCGGGTCCCGACCGACCGGCGCCTGCCACGGGGGCGCGTCGCCGCCGTCGGCTGCGGCACCTCCTTCCACGCCGCGCAGACGACGGGGTTCGGGATCGACGCGCTCGAGGCCGTGCTGCGCCCGCCGGCGGCCGACCTGCTCGTGCTCGTCAGCCACGAGGGCCGCACGCCGCTCACCCTGGAGGCGGCCCGCGCCTTCGCAGGGCCGAAGTGGCTCGTCACCGGCAACCCGGACGGCGAGCTGGCGGCCCTCGCCGACGAGGTGGTCGTGGCGACGCCGGAGCGCGAGACGAGCTACTGCCACACCGCGAGCTACACGTGCGCGGTCGCGGCGCTCGCGGCACTCCGCGGGGAGGACGTCGCGTGGCTGCCGGACGCCGTCGCGGGGGCGCTCGCGGCGGAGCCGCTGCCGGTCTCGGCGCACGAGCGCTT
>DASUOK010000070.1:0-5782 GCA_036276675.1 Gaiellaceae bacterium
GTCGTGAAGACGAAGCGCTCGCGCACCGTCGCGAGGGCGTCGTCGAGCGAGGAGCCGTCGGCGATCGCACGGGCCGCGAGCTCCAACCCGGCGAGCGCCGGATGACCCTCGTTGAGGTGGAACACGGCCGGGTCGATCCCGAGCGCCTCGAGCGTGCGGATCCCGCCGGCGCCGAGCAGCGCGTACTGCGCCAGCCGGATAGCCCGGTTCCCCTCGTACAGGCGCGCGGTCGTCCAGCGGCGCGGCACGTCGTTCTCGGGGACCTCCGAGTCGATCAGGTAGAGCGGGACGCGGCCGACCTGGACGCGCCACACCTGGAACCACGTCTCGGCGCCGAAGACGTGCACGGAGAGCTTCAGCGGCTGGCCGTCGGGGAGGCTGACACGCGCCATCGGCAGACCGCGGGGGTCGCTCACGACCCAGTACTCCTGCTGTCGGCCCGTGAGGTCGAGCCGCTGCCGGAAGTAGCCGCGCCGGTAGAAGAGGCCGACCGCGACGAGCGGCAGCGCCTGGTCGCTCGCCTCCTTGAGGATGTCGCCCGCGAGCACGCCGAGGCCGCCGGAGTAGACCGGCAGCGAGGTGTGGACGCCGAACTCCGCGCACAGGAACGCGACGGGGCCGTCGACGCCGGGCCGCGGCTGCGGCGGGCGCGCGAGATCGGCCTCGAGCTCGGCCGCGACCGCGTCGATTCGCTCGCACAGCGCGGCGTCGCCCGCCGCCCGCTCGAGCGTCGCCGGCCAGAGGTCGGTGAGGTAGCGAACCGGGTTCTGCCCCACGAGCGCCCAGCGGTACGCGTTGATGTCGCGGAAGACGGCGCCGCCGTCGCGCGCCCACGACCAGCGATAGTTGTACGCCGCGTGTGCGAGCGGCCGCAGCGTCTCCGGCAGCCGCTCCGCGAGGTCGGCGGCGCGCGCCTCGAGGTCGGCCCCGCCTCCCCCGCCGCCGATCGCGGCGTCGAGCCGGTGTGTGGTGGTCGTCGTCCCGTCTCCCGCCATCCGACGGCTGACGATAGCCCCTGGGGCGCTTCCGGTAGGTTCGGAACGTGGCCGGCGAGCTGGCGATCGAGGCGGAGGGACTGCGCAAGCGCTACGGCGACGTCGAGGCGCTGCGCGGCGTCGACCTGCGCGTGGAGGCGGGCACCGTCTTCGGCCTGCTCGGCCCGAACGGCGCGGGCAAGACGACCGCGGTGCGGATCCTGACGACCCTGCTGCCGCCGGACGCCGGCAGCGCTCGCGTCGACGGGCTCGACGTCGTCCACGACGCGGCGCGGATGCGGGAGCGGATCGGCCTCGCCGGCCAGTACGCGGCTGTCGACGAGAACCTCACCGGCTTCGAGAACCTCGAGATGGTCGGACGGCTCTACCACCTCGGCCGCACGCCCTCGCGCGAGCGCGCCCGCGAGCTGCTCGCCGCCTTCGACCTCTCCGACGCGGCCGACCGGCTCGTCCGCACCTACTCCGGTGGGATGCGGCGCCGGCTCGACCTCGCCGCCGCGCTCGTGGCGCGGCCGCCGGTGCTCTTCCTGGACGAGCCGACGACCGGGCTCGACCCGCGCAGCCGGATCGGGCTCTGGGAGGCGATCGAAGCGCTGGTGGCGCAGGGGACGACCGTGCTGCTGACGACGCAGTACCTCGACGAGGCCGACCGGCTCGCAGGCCGGATCGCCGTGATCGACCACGGCCTCGTGATCGCCGAGGGGACGCCGGACGAGCTGAAGGCGCAGGTCGGCGGCGAGCGGCTCGAGGTCCGCCTCGAGGACGGCGACCGCACCGGGGACGCACTGGCGGCGCTGACGACGATCGCCGCCGCGCCGCCGTCGCGCGAGGACGGCGCCCTCCTGGTGCCGCTGCGCTCCCGCGGCGGCGCGATCGCGGCCGCGGTGCGCCGGCTCGACGAGGCGGGGATCGGCATCCACGACATCGCCCTCCGCAGCCCGACGCTCGACGACGTCTTCCTCGAGCTGACGGGCCACACGGCCGAGGCGGACGGCGCGGAGGAGGCGGAGCGGTGAGCTCGCTCTCCTACGAGCTCTCGGACATGCTCGTGCTCGCGAAGCGCAGCGTGCTCCGCATCCCGCGGCAGCCGGACCTGCTCGTCGGCTTCACGATCCAGCCGGTCATGTTCGTGCTGCTCTTCGTGTACGTGTTCGGCGGCGCGATCGAGGGGACGCTGCCGTTCGGTCTCGACTACGAGGACTTCCTGATCCCGGGGATCATCGTCCAGTCGATGGTGTTCGGCGGCTTCGTGACGGCGCTCGGGCTCGCGGAGGACCTGAAGAAGGGCCTGATGGACCGCTTCCGCTCGCTGCCGATGTCGCGCTCGGCCGTCCTCACCGGCCGCACGCTCGCCGACATCTCGACCAATGTCGTGCAGCTCGTCGTCATGCTCGCGGTCGGCCTCGCCGTCGGCTTCCGCTTCGGGACGAGCTGGTGGGAGGTCACGGCCGGGATCCTGCTGCTGCTCCTGATCGGTTACGCGTTCTCGTGGGTGTTCGCGTTCATCGGCCTCACGGCGTCGTCGCCCGAGGCGGCGAACGCGTACGGCTTCACGATCCTCTTCCCGATCACCTTCCTCTCGTCGGCGTTCGTCCCCGTCGAGTCGATGCCGAGCTGGCTCCAGCCCGTCGCGGAGCACAACCCGTTCACGACCATGGTCGACGCCGCGCGCGCGCTCTTCGTCGGCACGCCCGCCGGGAACGACATCTGGCTCTCGGTGGCATGGTCGGTGGGGATCGCGCTCGTGTTCGGGATCCTCGCCGTCTGGCGGTACCGGCACGTGATCACGCGCTGACCGTGCCCGAGCGCTGCAGCTGGGTCCCGCTCGCCGACCCGCTCTACGTCGCCTACCACGACGAGGAGTGGGGCGTGCCGGTGCGGGACGAACGGCGGCTGTTCGAGCTGCTGACGCTCGAGGGCGCCCAGGCGGGGCTCTCGTGGTCGACGATCCTGCACAAGCGCGAGGGCTACCGGCGGCTCTTCGCGGCCTTCGATCCGGAGGCGGTCGCGCGCTTCGACGCCGCCGACGTCGAGCGGCTGCTCGGCGATCCGTCCATCGTCCGCAATCGGCTGAAGGTGGAGTCGACGGTCGCGAACGCCCGCGCCGTCCTGGCGCTCCGGGAGGCCGGGAGCTCACTCGCCGAGGTGCTCTGGAGCTCCGTCGGCGGCGAGCAGCGGCGCAACGCCTGGGAGACGGTGGCCGAGATCCCGGCCGAGACGGCGGAGTCGCGCGCGCTCTCGAGGGAGCTGAAGCGCCTCGGCTTCCGCTTCGTCGGCCCGACGGTCCTCTACGCACTGATGCAGGCGGCGGGCCTCGTCGACGACCACGTGACGAGCTGCTTCCGCCACGGCGCGACCTGACACGTCCGTTCAGCGCTCGCTCGGGGGTCTGACCCCGAGCGGTGCGACGGAACGGCTCCGTTGCGCGGTTCTGGCTCCGCCGCGGGGGTCAGACCCCGTCACTTGTACGTCACGATTACGTCGCGAGAGCGCAACTTTTCGTCCACAGCTAGGGTCGGCGGCGTGGCGGCGCTCGACGGCACGCGGACGATTCCCTGGAGCTGGTACACGGACCCTGCCGTGCTGCGGCTGGAGCGCGAGCGTGTCTTCCGGCGCACGTGGCAGTACGCCGGCCGCGCCGACCAGGCGGCCGAGCCGGGGTCGTACTTCACAGCCGACGCAGGCGGCACGCCGATCGTCGTCGTGCGCGGCACAGACGCGGTCCTGCGCGCCTTCCTGAACGTCTGCCGCCACCGCGGCTCGCTGGTCTGCGAGGGCGAAGGCCGCCGCGAGACGCTCCAGTGCCCCTACCACGCGTGGACGTACGACCTCGACGGCTCCCTCCGCGCCGCGCCCCGTGCCGACCTCGAGCCCGGCTTCGAGCGCGAGGCGCTGGGGCTCGTCCCGATCGCGGTGGACACCTGGGGCCCCTTCGTCTTCGTCAACCCCGACCCCGAGGCAGAGCCGCTCGCCGCGACGCTCGGCGACCTGCCGAGGCTCGTCGCCGACGCGGGCCTCGACGTCACCGCCCTGCGCTTCCTCCGCCGTTCGGGCTCCGAGTACGCCGCCAACTGGAAGGTCTGCACCGAGAACTACCTCGAGTGCTACCACTGCCAGGTCGCCCACCCGGCCTTCTCGAGGGTCGTCGACGTCTCGAAGGACGCGTACCGGCTCGAGGAGGACCGCTGGTTCTCGAGCCAGTACGGCCCCGTCAAGCAGGCGTGGTCGGGAGCGTTCGACCCGAGCGGCGAGATCGCCCGCGGCCAGTTCCACTTCCTCTGGCCCAACACGACGATCAACGTGATGCCGGGTCGCGCGAACCTCTCGATCGGGCCGATCCTGCCGGCAGGCCCCGAGCGGACGACCCGCTTCCTCGACTACTTCGTCGGTGCGGACGTGGACGAGAGCTGGATCGAGGAGATGCTCGCCTTCGACGACCAGGTCGGCGCGGAGGACACCGTGCTCGTGGAGCGCGTGCAGAAGGGCGTCGGCGGCGGGACGCTCGAGCACGGGCACCTGCTGGCCGAGTCGGAGCGCTTGATCGCCCACTTCCAGCGCCTGCTCGTGGACGCGCTCGCCTGAGCCTCCACGCTCTCACGGCGCTCCCCGCCGGCCGGCGCGCCCGCTGGGTCGTGTTGGGCGTCTGGCTGCTCGCGGCCGCCGTGGTCGGGCCGCTCCAGCCTCGGCTCCAGGAGGCGACGGTGAACGACCCCGCCTCGTTCCTGCCCGCGAGCGCCGAGTCGCGCGAGGTGCTCGACGTCGTCGACGAGCGCTTCGCCGCCGGTCGCGTCACCCCCGCCTCGTCGTCTGGCAGCGCGACGCGGGCCTGACGGCCGCCGACCGGGAGCGAATCGCGGGCGAGGTGGCGGCGATCCGGGAGGAGAGCAACGACGGGGCGCTCACCCTGCTCTCCGTCACCCTCACGAGCGACCCCTACTCCGACGAGGCCGCAGCGGGCGTGACCACGCTGCGCCGCGCTGCGCGCTCGGCCGACACCGCGGCGCTCGTGGGCGGCCCGACGGCGGAAGAGGCGGACACACGTGCCGCCGCGCGCCGCGACGCCTCGTTGATCGTGCCGCTGACGCTGCTGACGCTGCTGGCGATCCTCGTCGCCCTCCTCCGAGCGCTCGTCGCGCCGGTCTACCTCGTCGCAAGCGTGGTGCTCGTTCGCCGCCACGCTCGGGCTCGCCCTGCTGGCGTTCCGCTACGTCTTCGACGCGCCGGGGAGCGACGCCGGCCTGCCGACGCTCGTCTTCCTCTTCACGGTGGCGCTGGGCGTCGACTACAACATCTTCCTGATGGCGCGCGTGCGTGAGGAGGCGCGCGCCCGCGGCTCGCGGGCCGGCGTCGTCGTCGCGTCGAACGCACGGGAGCCGTGATCACGAGCGCGGGGCTGATCCTCGCCGGCACCTTCCTCGTGCTGACGCTGCTGCCGCTGGAGCAACTCTTCCAGCTCGGGCTCGCCGTCGCGCTCGGCGTGCTCGTCGACACCTTCGTCGTGCGGAGCCTGCTCGTGCCCGCGGTCGCGCTGCTGCTCGGCGACCGCTCCTGGTGGCCGGCGCGGCTCGACCGGTGAGGAGCTTCCCGGCTCGTGGGTGGAGAACATCTGGTAAACAGCCCCGGTGCGCCTGAGCCTCGTCCCCCGCCCGACGGAGTTCTTCGACCTGTTCGCGAGCGCCGGCGCCAACGCGCTCGAGGCGGCCCGGCAGGCGGAGACGCGCTTCCGCGAGTACCCGAACTCGTCCGTCAGCCAGGCGGACGTGAAGGCGACCGAGACGAAGGGCGAC
>DASUOK010000071.1:0-15571 GCA_036276675.1 Gaiellaceae bacterium
CAGACGGGTGTTGATCTCTGTGTCCGCCACGCAGTACTCCTGGAAGGTCGCGTCGGGCAGCACCGCGTTCACGTGCAGCGATGCGGCCTTGATGATGCCGCTCTTCCAGGCGTGCGGGACGGTGGGGACGCCGTGGTCGCGGGCGAGCTGGGCGATGCGCAGCGTCTCGGTGATCCCGCCGCAGCGGGTGACGTCGGGCTGGACGAGATCGACGTGGCCGCGCTCGATCAGCTCCCGGAAGCCCCAGCGCGTCACGTCCTGCTCGCCGGCCGCGACCGTGATGTCGACCGTGTCCGCGAGCTCAGCGTAGGCCTCGTACTCGTCCGGCTCGAACGGCTCCTCGAGCCAGTAGACACCGAGCTCCTCCAGCGCGCGGGCGAACCGGATCGCCCGGTTCGCGTCGGCGACGTAGCCGAGCCCCGCGTCGATCATGATCTCGGTGCCCTCGCCGCCGGCCTCCTTCGCGGCCGCTGCGAGCTTCACGTCGTGGTCGGCGTCGCGGCCGAGCGGCCCCCACCCGAGCTTGACCGCGGTGAAGCCCTGCTCGCGCAGCGCGGTGACGCGTTCGGCCGTCTCCTCGGGCGTGTCGGGCATGAGCATCGACGCGTAGGCGCGCACGCGGTCGCGGACCGGCGTGCCGAGCAGCTCGCAGACCGGTCGGCCGAGCGCCTTGCCCTTGAGGTCCCAGAGCGCGATGTCGATGCCGCTGATCGCGTGGATCGCGATCCCGCGCCGGCCGACGTAGATGACGCTGCGGTACATCCGGTCCCAGAGGCGCTCCACGTCGAGCGGGTCCTCCCCGATGAGCGCGTCGCGCAGGCCGGTCGCGACCGCGTGCGAGCCGCGCTGGTGGACGAGCGCCTGCACGGCCTCGGGAGCCGAGTCGACCTCGCCGATCCCGGTGATCCCCTCGTCGGTGGAGACGAGGATCACCAGGTCGTCCTGGCTGCCGTCCGCGATCCCCTCGTCCACTGCTGCCTGACGCAGGACGACGGCCTCGACGTCGGTGATCTTCACCCGCTCTCCTCAGATCTCGCGCGCGCGGCCGGGTCGGCAGCGATTGTCGCTCACAGCGATTGTCGATCATAGCGAAATTGTCAACAATCCAATAGGATCGCGCAGAGTCGGTGACCGCCTCTGCCATCCACTGCACGATCGACCTGGAGGCTCCGGGAAAGCAGTTCGGGGTGCTGCAGCTGCCGCGCTCGTCGAACGAGAGTGGCTGGTCGACGCTGTGGATCCCCATCGCCTGCGTGGCGAACGGCGACGGCCCGACTGCGCTCGTGCTCGGCGGCGTCCACGGCGACGAGCCGGAGGGGCAGGTCGCGGCGCTCAACCTGGCGCGCGAGCTGCAGCCCGAGCAGGTGAGCGGGCGCGTGATCGTGATCCCGTGCCTCTCGCCCGAGGCCTCGCGCGCCTACACGCGGCTCTGGCCGTCGGGCGCGAACCTGAACCGCTCCTTCCCGGGCTCGCCGACGGGGCGGCCCGACGAGCAGCTCGCCCACCATCTCTCCACCGAGCTCTTCCCGCCCGCGGACGTCGTGGTCGACATCCACAGCGGCGGCCGCACGGGCCTCTGCCTGCCCTGGTCGGAGATGCACTGGGTCGACGACGCGGAGCAGCGGCGGCGGATGGCCGACGCCATGTTCGCCTGGAACACGGACTGGTGCTGCGTGTACATCGACATCGCGGGCACGGGGCTGCTCGTCGGCGAGGCCGAGCGGCAGGGGAAGATCGTCGTCTCCACCGAGCTCGGCGGCGGCGGGCACGTCACCGCCGCCATCCACCGGCTGGCGCGGAGCGGCCTCGCCAACGTGCTCCGGCACGTCGGCGTGCTGGCGGGGGAGGTCGAGACGCGGGAGTCGCTCGGCCTGCCGCCGCAGACGCTCCTGATGGCGACCGACGCGGACGCCTACCTGCTCGCCCCCGTCTCCGGGCTCTTCGAGACGCTCGTCGACCTCGGCGGGCGCGTGCGGGCCGGCGAGACCGTCGGCCGGATCCACTCGCTCGAGCGCCCCGACCTCGAGCCGGAGCCGGTCGTCGCCCGCACCGACGGCGTCGTCTGCGTCGTGCGCGCGATCGCCACCACCGACCAGGGCGACAACGTCGTCGTGGTCGCCCGCGAGGCCGACCGCTCGGAGCTCGACTGATGGAGCGCTGATGGAGCGGTTCACCGTGGCCGCGACGCAGGTCGACGTCCGGCACCTGGACGTCGCGACGAACCTCGAGACGCACCTGCGGCTGATCGCCGAGACGGCTGCGGCGGGCTGCGACCTCGTCGTCTTCCCGGAAGCCGGGCTCACCGGCCACAACGGCAGCCAGGAGGTGATCCGCGCCGCCGAGCCGCACGACGGGCCGATCTTCCACGCCGTCCAGCGTGCTGCCCGCGAGCACGGGATCGTCGTCTCGTACGGCTACTGCGAGCTCCACCGCGGCACGCACTACAACACCTCCGCGCTCGTCGGCCCCGAGGGGCTGCTCGGGCTGCAGCGCAAGGTGCACGCGTCCTACGACGAGTTCTTCCGCTTCCGCCAGGCGTACGAGTGGACGGTCGTCGATCTCGGCTTCTGCGTCGCCGGCACGGCGATCTGCCACGACAGCGACTTCTTCGAGAGCTGGCGCATCCTCGCCCTCAAGGGTGCGGAGGTCGTGCTGCTGCCGCACGCCAACCGGACGCTGCCCGCCGCCGACGGGACGCTGACCTTCGACGGCCGCGACCGCGACGCGCCGGAGGCGGAGCTGCTCCGGGCGCAGGCCGAGCTGCTCGAGGAGCAGCCGAGCCCGCCGAGGCTCCACGATGTCCTCGCCCGCGACAACGGCGTCTACGCCGTCTTCTCCGACCAGGTCGGCTTCGACGGGCACAGCACGCACGTGGGCGGCGCCTACGTCCTCGCGCCCGACGGCTCGACGATCGCGCGCTCCGATCCCGGCCTCGACACGGGCTGGATCTCCGCCGAGCTCGACCCGGGCCTGCTCGAGCGCGTGCGCGAGAACGCCGCCTTCCCGCTGCGGAAGCGGCGCCCGGAGGCCTACGACGAGCTGGTGGCGCGGCTGTGAGCGGGCTGAGCGCGGGCGTCGCGCGCGTCGACGTCACGCCGCCGTGCGGATTGCCCGTCGGCTGCTGGTCGGCGCGCGGCGCGCTCGCCACCGGCAGCCATGAGCCGCTGATGGGGCAGGCGCTCGTCCTCGACGACGGCCGCTCGCCGCTCGCGATCGTGGCCGTCGATCTCGTCTTCGCCGGCGCCGACCTGACCGCGAGCGTTCGGGAGCGCGTGCGGGAGCTGACCGGGATCCCGCCGGAGGCGGTGCTCGTGAACGCGGCTCACAACCACAGCGCGCCGAGCGTCTCGCGCGGATCGTCGGTGGCGGGGCTCGCCGACGCGCCCGTGTTCGAGCGCTACGTGGAGCTGCTGGAGGAGCACCTCGCCGGCGCCGTCTACGCGGCCTGGCGCAACCGCCGGCCGGCGCGCATCGGCTGGGGCACGGGCGCCGCACCGGGGATCACGGTCAACCGCGTCCGGCGCGAGCGGCCGGTCGACGACTCCGTGCCGGTGCTCCGGGTCGAGGGCGCCGATGGCTCTCCACTCGCCGTCGTCGCGAGCATCGCGTGCCACGCGACCCTGATCGGGGGTCACACGACGCTCTGGAACGCCGACTTCCCCGGTCCGCTGCGCCAGGCCGTCGAGGCCGAGGTGCCCGGGGCCGAGTGCATCTTCCTCTCCGGCTGCGCCGGCGACGTCGCCGCGTGGGACTACTGGTTCGGGAACCGCGAGGCGAGCCGCCACAGCTTCGCGCGGCGGGACGAGTTCGGGCAGGCGGTGGCGGGGGCGGTGCTCGAGGTGCTGCCGGGGATCGAGGTGACGGACGACGTGCCGCTCGGCGCCGCGTCGACGGTCGTCGAGCTGCGCCGCCGCCGTCTGCCGTGGAGCGCGGCGGAGGTGGAGGCGCGGCGCGCGGAGCTCGCGCTCGTGCCCGAGCCGAGCTTCCCCGAGGTCTGGCCGGAGAGCGTGCACACCGCCACGTCGGCCCAGGACCATCCGCTCGGCTACCAGCGGGGCGCGGTCGCGATGTACGCCGACATGCTCGCGCGCGCCGACGTGCCCGTCCGGGCCGAGCTGCAGGCGCTGCGGATCGGCGGCGCCGCCTTCGCGGCGAACCCCTTCGAGCTCTTCAACGAGCAGGGACGGCGGATCCGCGCGGGCAGCCCGTTCGAGACCACGTTCGCGCTCGGCTGCTCGAACGACTACGCCGGCTACCTGCCGGCGAGCGAGGATCTCGACCTCGTCGACGGCGTCGGGCTCGACGAGGTGCTCGACCAGGACGCCTACCGCTGGGCCTACGGGATCACGAACTCGAACGTCGACCGTGGCGAGGTCGAGCGCGTCGTCGCCGAGAGCGTCGCCCTGCTCAGGAGCCTCGCGTGAGGATCACCGCCGTCGAGGCGCACGTCTGCAATGCCCGCATGCGGAACTGGATCTTCGTGCGCGTGCGCACGGACGAGCCGGGCCTGCACGGCTGGGGTGAGGCGACGCTCGAGTGGCACACGCGCGCGGTGGTGGGCGCGATCGAGGATCTCGCCGACCTCGTCGTCGGGGAGGACCCGACGCGCATCGAGCACCTCTGGCAGACGATGTTCCGCCAGCACTTCTGGCACGGCGGCGACATCGTGCGCGGCACCGCGCTGTCCGGCATCGACATCGCGCTCTGGGACCTCCTGGGCAAGGTTCACGGCGTCCCCTGCCACCGGCTCTGGGGCGGGCGCGTCCGCGATCACGTCCGCCTCTACGGCCACCTCGGCGGCGGCCGGATGGAGGACTTCTACGACAACGACGAGCCGCAGCGCTTCGCCGAGCTGGCGAGCGCGATGGTCGAGGAGGGCTTCACCGCCTTCAAGACGATGGCGGTGCCGCCCACGCTGCCGCTCGAGGGGCTCGCGCCGGTCCGGCAGGCCGAGCGCTGCGTCGCCGCGATGCGCGAGGCCGTGGGCGACGAGATCGACCTGATGGTCGACTGCCATGCCCGTCCGAGCCCGCGCATGGGCCATCTCTTCGCCGCCGCGCTCGAGCCCTTCGGCCTCTACTGGCTCGAGGAGCCGTGCTGGCCCGAGCGCGCCGACGACATCGCCGCCATCCAGGGGTCCGTGACGACGCCGATCGCGACCGGCGAGCGGCTCACGAGCATCCACGGCTTCCGCGAGCTGCTGGAGAAGGGCGCCTGCAGCGTCCTCCAGCCCGACATCACACACTGCGGCGGGCTCACGGAGGCGCGGCGGATCGCGGCGCTCGCCGAGGCCTACCGCGTCGCGCTCGCGCCGCACAACCCGCAGGGGCCCGTCTCCACGGCGGCGTCGATCGAGCTCGGCCTCGCGACGCCGTCGTACGTGATCTGCGAAGCGGTCACCGCCGACGTGCCCTGGCGCGGCGAGGTCGTGACGGAGTCGCATCCGCTCGACCGGGACGGGATGCGCGCCCTCCCGAGCGACCGGCCCGGCCTCGGCGTCGAGATCGACCTCGACGTCGTGCGGGCGCACCCCTTCGAGCCGGAGCTCCCGCAACGCGTCTTCCACGCCGACGGCAGCGTGGGGGACTGGTGAGCGGTGGGCCGGTGAGCGGCGCGCGCTTCGCGGGCCGGGTGGCGCTCGTCACCGGTGGCTCCAGCGGCATCGGCGCCGCGGTCGCGGAGCGCCTGCGCGACGAGGGCGCGCGTGTCGCCTCGCTCGACCTGACCGAGACCGCGCCGGAGGGCGTGCTCGCGCTGACCGGCGACGTCCGCGTCTCGGCCGAGATCGAGTCCGCCTTCGATCGGGCCGAGGCCGAGCTCGGCCCGCTGGACGTGCTCGTGTGCTCGGCCGGGATCACCGGCGACTCGCTCCGCACCGTCGAGGTCACGGACGACGAGTGGCGGCGCGTCCTGGCGATCAACGCCGACGGCGTCTTCTTCTGCAACCGCGCCGCCGTGGCGCGGATGAGCGAACGCGGCTACGGGCGGATCGTCAACGTCGCCTCGATCGCCGGCAAGGAGGGCAATCCGATGGCCGCCGCCTACTCGGCCTCGAAGGCGGCCGTGATCGCGCTGACGAAGGCGATCGGCAAGGATCTCGCGGGGACGAACGTGCTCGTCAACTGCATCGCCCCGGCCGTGATCGAGACGCCGCTCCTGGCGCAGATGTCCGAGGAGCACGTCGGCTACATGGTCGAGAAGATCCCGATGGGCCGCCTGGGGCAGACGCACGAGGTGGCGGCGCTCGTCGCCTGGCTCGCCAGCGAGGAGTGCTCCTTCTCCACCGGCGCGACCTATGACATCTCGGGCGGCAGGGCCGTCTACTGAGCGAGCGCGTGCTGGTGACCGGCGCGCTCGGCTGCGTCGGCGCCTGGGCCGTGAAGTCGGTGCTCGCGGACGGCGACGAGCCGGTCGGCTACGACCTCGGCGACGCCGACCACCGGCTGCGCCTCGTCCTCTCGCCGGACGAGCGGGAGCGGCTGACGCTCGTCCGCGGTGACATCACCGACCTCGACGCGCTCGGCCGCGCGCTCGACGAGCACGAGATCACGCGGGTCGTCCACCTCGCCGCCCTGCAGGTTCCCTTCTGTCGCGACGACCCCGTTCTCGGCGCACGCGTGAACGTGGTGGGGACCGTCAACGTCTTCGAGGCGGTGAAGACGCGCAACGACCGCATCCCGGGCGTCGCCTACGCCAGCTCGGCCGCCGTGTACGGGCCGGACGATCCCTCCCCGGCGCCGGAGTCCGGTGGCCTCGCGCCGGCGACGCTGTACGGCGTCTACAAGCTCGCCAACGAGGGAACCGCGCGGCTCTACTGGTCGGAGAGCGGTGTGCCGTCCGTGGGGATCCGCCCGTACGTCGTCTACGGACCGGGGCGGGACCAGGGCATGACCTCCGGGCCGACGCTCGCGATGGCGGCGGCGGCGCGCGGCGAGGGCTCCGAGATCGCCTACGGCGGCGCTGCCCAGTACGACTATGCCCCCGACGTGGGCCGCGCCTTCGTGCGCGCGGCCGGCTGCACGGGCGGCGCCGTCGTCGGGAACTTCCCCGGCGTCCGCGCCGAGATGAGCGAGGTGGTCGCCGCGATCGAGGCCGCCGCGCCCACGGTCGCCGGCCGGATCACCTGGGCCGAGGACGCCTCGCTGCCCTTCCCGGCGGAGCTCGAGTCGCGCGCTCTCGAGGAGGCGCTCGGCGACGTGCCGTCGACGCCGCTCGCCGCCGGTGTCGCGGAGACCGTCGCCCGCTTCCGCGCCGCCTAGCGGCTAGGCCGCAGGCGCATCGAGCCGCTCGAGCGGCCCGGGCTCGCCCCGCCGCGCGCGCCTCGCGCCGGCGCGGCGCTCCGCGGCGATCACGGTCGCGAGCACGGCGACGACGAGCGCCGCCACCCCGATCGCCGGCACGACGGTGCCGACGATGCCGACGGCGAGGCACGCGACGGCCCCGGCGAGACGCTTCCGGCTGAGCGATCCCGCCATCGCGAGCCGGAAGAGCACATGGCCGAAGAGGTAGAGCGCCGGCCCCGCGACCACCGCCGCGAGCTCGCGCCCCGGCAGGACCTCGGTCGGGTGCGCGATCACGAGCTCGTCGCCGACCGCCGAGACGATCACGCCCGCGATCATCACGACGTGGATGTACGTGTAGCCGTTGCGCGCGAGGCGCGTGCGATCGGGAGCGAGCTCCAGCCGCCGCTCGGCGATGCGCGCGACGTAGTCGAAATAGAGCCACCACATCGCCGCCGTCGTCAGGAACGCGAGCGCGAACGCGGTCACGCGGACCGTGTCGAGGTCGAGCCGGGACGTCGTGGCGCCCGTGATCACGATCGTCTCTCCCAGCGCGATGATCACGAAGAGCTGGAAGCGCTCGGCGAAATGCGCCGTCTCGACGTTCCACGTCGAGTGGCCGAGCCGCCGCAGGCCCGGCACCCAGAAGAGCGCGAGCGGCGCCGCGTAGTCGATCGCGAGAGCCGCGAGCCAGAGCGCGACCCGCGTCGAGCCGTCCGCGACGCCGCCGGCGAGCCAGAGCGGGGCGGCCGCGACGAACCAGATCAGGATCCGCGCCGCCCGCTCGCGCTCGAGGCTCCCCGGCACGGAGGCGACGAACGTCAGGAACGTGTGCCGGCCCACCTGGATCGCGACGTAGGTCGCGGCGAAGGGGAGGCCGTAATCGCCGAACGCCTCAGGGATCGCCACGGCGAGCAGCAGGCTCGCGAGCATCAACCCGATCAGCAGCAGCCGCACGGCAGTCGACTCCGGGTCGAGCTCGTTCGTCACCCAGGTCGTGTAGTTCCACGCCCACCACACGACGAGCAGGGCGAGCGCGGACTGCCCGACGCCCGCCCAGGTCAGGTTCTCGAGCAGCAGGTGCGCGACCTGCGTGACCGCGAAGACGAAGACGAGGTCGTAGAAGAGCTCGAGCGGCGTCACGCGGGCGACCTCGCCGTCCTCGTGCCGCCGCTGCAGGCTCGTCATCCCGGAGAGGCTACTGCGGGCGCCCGGCCCGACCGCCTCGACTAGAGCGCGGCCTCGACCTTGGCGATGGCGGCCGCCTCCGCCTCGTCGCCTCCGCCCGCGGCCGACGACACGGAGCGGACGAGGTCGAGCACGAACGAGCGGTAGGCGTCGAGCTCCTCCGGCGCCTTCGCCTGCAGCAGCTCCTTCGCCGACCGCAGCGCGTCGAGCGTGCCCGACTCGACCTCGCCCGGCGAGGCGGTGAGCCCGAAGCCGGTGCCGCGCCCCTCGGCCACCTGCCGGACGACTGCGCTCTCCGAGCCCGACTTGGCGGCGGCCAGGTGCTTGGCCATCGCACCGGCCTCCTTGAAGCTGTCGAAGAAGCTCTTGTCGCTGACGGCGACGAGCATCCCCGCGCCGGTCGCGCCCTTGCGGAGGGTCTCGATCTCGGTCTCGGTCAACGGCTGTGCGCTCATGTGTCCGCTCCTTGGCTGGGTGGTCAGAGCCCTTTCCCGCTCGCCCGGGCGTGCAACCCTCGCCGGGCGCCTAGCGGCTCGTGAAGCGGGCCGCCTCCTCGGCGCCGCTCGTGCTGTCGCCCGCGCTGTAGGAGTGCGCGCCGGCGCCGGCGAGCTTGCCGGCGTCGACGATCAGGTACTCCTCGCGCATCGGCCGCCCCTCGAACCAGCACTCCAGGATCTCGCGTACGCCGGCCGCGTAGCGCGCCTGGGCCGAGAGGCTCGACCCCGAGATGTGGGGCGTCATGCCGTGGTGGGGCATCGTCCGCCACGGATGGTCCTGCGGCGCGGGCTGCGGGAACCACACGTCGCCGGCGTAGCCCGCCAGCTGCCCGCTCTCGAGCCCTCGGACGACCGCGTCCCGATCGCAGATCTTGCCGCGAGCCGTGTTGACGAGGTACGCGCCGCGCTTCATCTTCCCGATCAGCTCGTCGTCGAAGAGATGCTCCGTCTCGGGGTGGAGCGGGGCGTTGATCGTGACGACGTCGCAGACGGCGACGAGCGACTCGGCGTCGGGGTGGAAGGTGACGCCGAGCTCCTCCTCGACCTCCGCGGGCACGCGGTGGCGGTCGGTGTAGTGCAGGCCGACGTCGAACGGCTTCAGCCGGCGCAGCACGGCCGAGCCGATCCGGCCCGCGCCGAACGTCCCGACCTGCATCCCCTCCAGGTCGTAGGAGCGCGCGACGCAGTCGGCGATGTTCCAGCCGCCTTCGACGACCCAGCGGTACGAGGGGATGTAGTTGCGCACGAGGGCGAGGATCGCCATCACCACGTGCTCGGCGACGCTGATGCTGTTGCAGTAGGTGACCTCGGCGACCGTGACCCCGTGGTCGATCGCCGCCTGCAGGTCGACGTGGTCGGAGCCGATCCCCGCCGTGATCGCGAGCTTCAGGTTGGGCGCGCTCTCGATCCGCTTCCGCGTCAGGTACGCGGGCCAGAAGGGCTGGGAGATGACGATGTCCGCCGTCGTGAGGCCCTGCTCGAAGACGGAGTCCTCACCGTCCTTGTCCGCCGTCACGACGAGCTCGTGACCCGTCGCCTCCAGGAACTTCCGCAGGCCCAGCTCGCCCGACACGCTGCCCAGCAGCTCACCAGGGGTGAAGTCGATCGCGCTCGGCGTCGGCGTGGTCTGCCCGTCCGGGTAGCGCTCGATCGTGGGGATGTCGTCGCGCGGGTAGCTCGCCCGGTAGCCGTCGACGGGGTCGTCGTAGAGCACACACAGGACGTTCGCCATGGTTCTCCCTCCTCGGGGATCGCGGTCTGCGGCGTGACAGCCGAAGCCTCTAGGTCTTCTTCGCGCGCGGGTCGCCCCTCAGGTAGTGGCCGGTCACCTGCTTGAACGCGTCCGACGAGCGCTCGCCGAGCTTGCCGTCGACGCGCAGGGCGATGCCGGGGAAGGTGTTCAGGAGCTCCTGCAGCCGCCGGCCCTCGGCCGTCTCCTTCCGCGGCGCGTAACGGAGCACCGGCCCGCGGCGTGAGGGCGGGTCGGTCGTCGCCGAGAGCGAGCGCCCGGTGAACGTGACGATGCCGCGCTCGGCCATGCGTCGCAGGAGCACCGCGGCGCCGCACTGCGCGGAGACGGCGGTCGGCGAGTACTTGCCGTCCCGCACGTACTTGCCCTTGCTGTAGTGGCCGGAGAAGCTCCACAGATAGGGCGTGTGGATGCCGCGCGAGCGGTAGCCGAAGCCGTTGTAGCGCTCGAGCTGGTACAGCGTCCCGGGGATCGACCAGTCGGTCCAGCCCCGCAGCTTCAGCTTGACGGCGTCGGATGCGCTCTCCTCCCAGGTGAACGGCGGCGTCCCCCCGGGTGGGCGTCCGGCGGGCACGTGCACCGTGCGCTGGGTGAGCGGGTCGCCGTTGTGCAGGTGGGTGGAGAAGTTGCCGCTCGCCTCGAGCAGGTGAATCAGGCCGACGACGTGCCACGGGACCCCGTGCGGGGAGCCGGCGGCGGTGTAGCGGCGCTTGTCGGCGACGAGCCGGTCGACGAGCGCGTCGACGGTCGCGAGGCGCTTCGGCCGGATCGTGCACGTCTGCCAGAGCTGCAGGTACTCGCCTTGCAGCGACTGTGTCAGGTTCACGGCGGCGGCTCCTCGGCTCGGCGGGCGTCCTGCGGGTCAGCCGCTCCAGCGGGCGCGGCCGGCCCGGTTGTCGACGTGGACGAAGCCCGAGTACCGGCCGAGACCGCCCGCGGGGCAGAGCGGCTCAGCCGCCTCGGCCCAGTCCGCGGGCCGGCCGCGGCGGAACGTCAGGTCGGCCGCGACGGAGTTGGGATGGAGGTCGTAGATGTGCTGGCTGAACTTGGCGCCGCCGATCCTCGCGTTGTAGGCGGTGGGGCGGTAGCCGCTCATCACGTTGCACGGCCCGAACTGCTCGCGCAGCGGCTCCAGCACCTCGGTGCAGAGGCGCTGCAGCGCCGGCACGGAGGCCCGCGGCACCTTCGTCCCGTCCTTGCAGGCGAACTCCTCGAGGCGGAAGTGCGGCGAGAGCGTCGAGCCGTCCTCCGCGCGCCGCTGCGGCACGCGGGCCGCCACGAGCACACGGCGGACGAGGCCGGGCTGCTCCGGCGGCTCCTTGCTGTCGTTGCGGCGCGCGAGGAACGCCTCGAGCCGCTCCCACCAGTCGGCGGGGATGCGCTCCGGAGCGTTCGTCTCGGCCCGCGAATCGGGATCGCGCGGGCCCTTCTCGGCGAAGCGGCCCTCGCCGAGGACCCATTCGCGCCAGGCGAACTCGGCTGCGGTGACCTCGGGCGGCATGCGCATCGACCTTACCGCCGACGGCGCGGCGTTACCAGCGGTGGACGCCGGCTCCGGCGGGCTTTATGGTCGGTGCTCTCGTAGGCGCCGCTGCGGCCGGCGGAACGGAGGAAAGAGATGGGCTCCCGGTCCCGGTCGCAGAGCACCCGCGTCGTCGTCCAGCGTGGCGCGCGGTCGCCGCGGCGCCGCTCGTGATCGCGCTCGTGGGCGGGATCGGGCTCGGGCTCGTCAGCGGCTGGCTGCTCGCGCAGCTGCTCGCGGAGCCGGCCCGCCGGCGCGCGGCCGTCGGTGCCGGCGCCCTCGCAACGGCCGCCGTCGCGGCCGAGGCCGCGCTCCTCGCGGGTCGCGGCGCCGCGTACGGACTGCTCGCCGCGACAGGGGTCGGCGCCCTGCTGCGGGCCACGTTCGTGCGCGCGGTGGCGCGGCACGCGGTGACGCCGTGAGCGACGACGGGACGCCGCTCGTCCAGCTGCTCGGCGCGGGCGGGTTCGGCGCCGTGCTCGGCTGGTACCTGTTCTTCCTCAACCGCTACCGGACCGGCGAGGTCGGGCTGGAGGACCTCGTGACGGTCGTGGGGGCGCTCGGCGGCGCGGCGATCCTCGCCCTCTTCCCGGCCAAGTCCGACCTGTTCGGCGCGTACGGGATCGGCCTCGCGCTCGGGTTCTTCGGCTACTTCATCGTCCTCGCCGTGCTCGTCCGCCGCTCCGGGAGCTTCGGCGTCGAGTGGTTCCTGGACGGCCGCCGGAAGCGTCCAACCGCCGACGAGGTGATCCCCGAGGGCACCGCGCGGACCGTTCGCGCGATGGACGAGGGGCGGGATGCGATCTGAGCTGCGCGGCGCCGCGGCGCTGACCGCCGCAACGCTGCTCGCCCTCGCGGGCGGGGCGGCTGAGGCGCCGGGGCAGGACGCGAACTGCGGCGACCCGATCGAGCCGGGGCAGGTCGCCTGCCCCGATCTCGCGCTCGAGCGAACCCACAGCCAGCCCGTCGAGGAGGACGGCGAGCTCGTGCTCCTCGTTCTCGTCCGGAACGTCGGCGACGACGACTCGCCGGCGACGGTCGTGCTCGCGTCCTCGCCCGGCTGGGAAGACGCGTCGGCGGATGTGCCGGAGCTGCCGTCGCCGACCGCGACGTCCGGCACCCCTGTCGTGGTCGAGGTTCCCGTCCGCCTGCGGATCCCCGACGACCAGCGCGGCCGGGTGAGCCTCTTCTCGCTCTTCGTCGATCCGAGCCAGGAGATCGACGAGCACGACTCCGACAACAACCTGCTGCAGGTCCGCGCCTTCGTCCCGGAGGGCGAGACGCAGCACGCCGATCTCGCGGTCTCGGCGCCGGCACACGAGCTCGTCGGGGATGGGCGGGTGGCGGTCTCCGCCACTGTCACGAACCTCGGCGGGGTGGAGTCGCCGTCGACGACGCTCGCCGTGTCGGGCAGCGGCTGGGAGGAGACCGCGAGGGACGTCGAGTCGCTCGGGCCCGGCGGCGAGGCGCGGGTCACCGTCGAGCTGGCGATCCCCGAGAGCGCGCGCGGCACCACCTCGACGCTCGCGCTGACGGCGACGCCGGTTCCCGACGAGCCCGACACGACGAACAACACCGTCAGCCATGAGGTCGCCGTCCCGCCGGTCGAGCAGCGTGTGCCCGATCTCGCCCTCACCGTCGACGGACACGAGCTCGTCGACGGCGACGAGCGTCTCGAGCTCTCGGCCACCGTCGTGAACATCGGCAGCGGCGACGCCCCGCCGACGCGGCTGGTCGCGACCGCGCCGGGCTGGCAGGAGGCGAGCGTGCCCGTGCCAGCGCTCGCCGCCGGCGAGGAGACGACGCTGACCCTCCCGCTCGTCGTGCCGGAGAGCGCTCGCGGGGAGCGGAGCGGCTTCGGGCTCGTGGTCGAGCCGGTCGCCGGCGAGGCCGGCACCGACGACAACACACGCGCGTACACCGTCGACGTTCCTGCGGCGGCGGCGACCACCACCGAGACGACGGTGGCCGGCGAGGGAGGCGGACGTGACTGGCTCGTCCCGGCGCTCGTCGCCGGCGCCGCGCTCGCGGTCCTGCTCGGCCTCGCGCTGTGGCGGCTGGCGACGCCGCGGCAGGCCCCGCCGCCTGCTGCGCCGCCGCCCGCCACGGCGGGTGAGCCCACCGGCGGCACCGAGCCGTCAGAGCTCCCGCCTCCGGCGGCGTCGCTGCCGGCGCCCGCGCCGCCCCCGCCTCCACCACCGGCGTCGCCCGAGCCGGAGCCGGCGACGGAGATCCTCGAGCCGCAGCCGAGCGCGCGGGTCGTCAACACCGGCTTCGCCCCGGCCGATGCCCCCGCGGCTCCGCTCGATCCGGCCCTCCCGCTCGCGCCCGGCGCTTCGTACCTCTTCTGGCTCGACATCGGAACGCCGGCACCGCGCTCGGCCGAGCGGGCGGCCGTCGACCTGCCCTGGCACCTGCTGCCGCCGAGCCCGGAGCTGACGGTCGCGATCTTCTCGCTCTCCGGAGAGGACGACGGCTTCGCGCTCGACGGGGAAGCGGACGTCGGCTCGCTCGTCGTCGGGGCGGGCGGCGCTGTCGTCGTCGGCCGGCAGCCTGGCCCCAGCGGCGTCCCGATCGCCAGCACACGGCTCCTCTTCCCGGTGCGCACGCCCGCCGGCGACGCCGACGCGCAGCTGCGGTGCAGCATCTACTGCCGGGGCACGCTCGTGCAGTCGCGCCTCGTCACCGCGCGCGTCCGCCGTGAGCCGGCGCGCGAGGAGACGCCGGGCTTCGAGTCCGTGCTCGACTTCACGCTCGCGCCCGCGCTCGACCCGCAGCTGCTCTCGGAGCTCCCGGAGCCGACGCTCTCGGTGATGCTCAACCGCAGCGCGGCCACACACGACTTCACGCTCTACGGAGCGGGGGGCTTCAAGTCGCAGGCGAGCTTCGACGTGCTCGAGGTGCAGGACCTGATCCGCAGCGCCCGCGCCGGGCTGCGGCGTGCCGCCTGGGGCGACGAGGACGACTGGCGCGAGGGCGTGGAGTACCTCTACGCCGAAGCGGACGACCCCGACCGCCTGCGGCGCGACCTCGTCGAGCTCGCCAAGCGCGGCTTCCGCTTCTACGCGAGCATCGCCGACCGCCTCGCCGCCGACGGGGACGCGTTCGAGTTGAGCGATCGGCTCGCCCGCTCGGGCTCGATCCAGATTGCGAGCGTCGAGTCGCCACGGCAGCTGCTCCCCGCCGCGCTGCTCTACGACTACCTCGGCTTCGACTCCACGCAGCGGCTCGAGGACTACACCCTCTGCCCGCGCTTCCTCCGGGCGCTCGAGCGGGGCGACGATCTCGAGAGCGTGTCGTGCTTCACCGGCGGCTGCGAGAGCCGGGGGCAGGCGACGGTCGTCTGCCCGAGCGGGTTCTGGGGCTACCGGCACCGGCTCGGCATGCCCGTCTCGGTGGCGGACGCGCCGGACTCGCCGGTCGCGATTCTCTACGACGAGCAGGGGCCGTCGATCGTGCTCGCCGCCTCGACGGACTTCGAGCTCCTCGCCGCGCACGCGGAGGCCGTGACGCGGCTCTGCCCGCGCCTCCTGACGGCCACGACGCGGGCCGACACGCTCCGTCTGATGCGCGAGGCGGGCGTCCACCTCCTCTACTTCTACTGCCACGGCGGCGTCCAGGACCGGGTGCCGTTCATCAAGGTCGGCGGGCCGGACGAGCGCGGGATCACGGGCGACCTGCTCTTCAGCGAGCGCATCCGCTGGACGGCGCCGCGGCCGCTCGTGTTCATCAACGGCTGCCGCACGACGGCGCTCGAGCCGGAGACGGCGATCGAGCTCGTGAGCAGCCTCGTCCGCCGCGCGCAGGCCTCGGGCGTGATCGGCACGGAGATCAC
>DASUOK010000072.1:0-3388 GCA_036276675.1 Gaiellaceae bacterium
GGGGTGGTGGCGGTCAACGTGGCCGTGCTGCAGCTGAACGTGCGCCTCGACGAGCTCGGCCGCGAGCGCGTGCAGTTGCGCGCGGACAACGCGCGCCTCAGCTCGGAGATCTCGCGCGCCGGTGCCGACGCGCGGATCGAGTCGCAGGCGCGGAACAAGCTCGGGCTCGAGCCGGCCGAGACGACGGAGTTCCTCGACCTGGCGCCGGCGGCCGCGAATCAGGCAGTGAGCCGGACGCCGTGACGGCCCGCTCGTCGAACCGCCGGATCCGTCTCCTGCTCTGTGCCTTCGCCCTCGTCTTCGCGGGCACGCTGGCCCGCGCCGTCTGGCTGCAGGGCGTGCAGGCCGGGACGCTCGAGCAGATGGCGACGCGGCAACAGGTCGAGACGGAGGCGATCCCGGCCGGCCGGGGCACGATCTTCGACCGCAACGGCGAGCCGCTCGCGATCGGCCAGCAGGCGACGACGGTCTACGCCGACCCGCGGCTCGTCACCGACCCGCGTCGCGTCGCGATCGCGGCCGCGCGCGCGCTCGATCTCGATGCCAACGAGCTGTATCCGCGGCTCGCCGACCGTTCGCGCCACTTCGTCTACGTGCACCGCAAGGCGGACCCCGCCCTTGCCGAGAAGCTGCGGCAGCAGGAGCTTCCCGGGCTCGGCTTCTACGCCGAGGAGCGGCGGACGTATCCACAGCGCACCGTGGCGTCCCACGTCCTCGGCTTCGCCGGCCTCGACAACGAGGGCCTCGAGGGCCTCGAGGCCTCGCTCGACGGCGTCCTGGCGGGCAAGCCCGGCAGCCAGACGATCGTCCGCGACCCGTTCGGCCAGGTGATCGACGTGATCGACACGGAGGCGGAGCAGCCGGGGCGCGACGTCTTCCTCACGCTCGACCACCGCATGCAGGCGAACGCCGAGGCCGTGCTGCGCGAGACGGTGGCCAAGTGGGACGCGAAGGCGGCGACCGCGGTCGTCCTCGACCCGCACACGGGGGCGATCCTCGCCATGGCCAACGCGCCGTCGTACGACGCCAACAAGTTCGGTGCCGTGCGCGCCGCGCGTGTCCGCAACCGGGCGATCACGGACACGTACGAGCCGGGCTCCACCTTCAAGCTCGTGACCGTCGCGGCAGCGCTCTCGGAGAAGCTCGTCGCGCCGAGCTCGAAGTTCCGGCTCGCGCCGACGATCCGCGTCGCGGACCGCATCATCCACGAGCACGAGCCGCGGGCCACGCAGACGATGAGCGTCGCGCAGATCCTCTTCCAGTCGTCCAACATCGGCACCGTCACGCTCGCGCAGCTCCTCGGCAAGGACCGGGTGGCGGGCTGGATCGACCGCTTCGGCTTCGGCAGCCCCACGGGTGTCGACTTCCCCGGGGAGTCCGGCGGGATCGTGTTGCCGCCCGAGCGCTGGTCGGGGTCGACGATCGGCAACGTCCCGATCGGGCAAGGCATCGCGGTCACGGCGCTGCAGATGGCCGCGGCGTACGGTGCGATCGCGAACGGCGGGATCCTGCGCGAGCCGCACCTCGTCGACCGCATCGACGGCGAGCGCAAGGCGCGCGGCCCCGGCCGGCGGGTGGTCTCGGAGACGGTCGCGGCGCAGGTGATGACCATGTTGCGCGACGTGGTCTCGGCGGAGGGCGGCACCGGGGCGGCGGCCGCCGTGCCCGGCTACACCGTGGCCGGCAAGACCGGCACCGCCGCCAAGCCCGAGTCGGGCGGCTACTCGACCACGCGCTACGTCGCCTCGTTCGCCGGCGTCGTGCCGGCGAAGGATCCGCGGCTCGTCGTCCTCGTCTCGGTCGACGAGCCGCGGAACGCGATCTGGGGCGGCGTCGTCGCGGCGCCGGCCTTCTCGAAGATCGCCCGCTTCGGGCTCCAGTACCTCGAGATCGCACCCGACGCGACGGCGCCTCGGTAGACTCGCCGCCCGTGGAGCTCGAGCGCCTGATCGCCGCGCTCGCGCCGGAGGCGGTTCTCGGGCAGGAGCCAGTCCAGGTGCGCGAGCTCGCCTACGACGCTCGGGCGGTGACCCCGGGTACGGCGTTCTTCTGCGTGCCGGGCGAGCGGGCCGACGGGCACGACTTCGCGGCCCAGGCGGTCGAGAACGGGGCGGTCGCGCTTGTCGTGCAGCACCCGGTCGAGCTGCCGCAGCACCAGGACGGAGTCCCGCAGCTCGTCGTCGACGACGCCCGCGCTGCGATGGCGGTCGCCGCCGATGCCTTCTTCGGCGAGCCGACGAAGGAGCTCGAGGTGGCCGGGGTCACCGGCACGAACGGGAAGACGACGACGGCGTACCTCCTGCACTCGATCCTCGAGGCCGCGGGACGCCGTCCCGGCCTGCTCGGCACGGTCGAGTGCCGCGTCGGCGGCGAGGCGCGCCCCGTCGTCCGGACGACGCCCGAGGCGATCGACCTGCAGCGCCTCTTCCGGGAGATGCTCGACAGCGGCGACCGCAGCGTCTCGCTCGAGGCCTCGTCCCACGCGGCGGCGCTGCGCCGGCTCGACCGCGTCCGCTTCGACGTGCTCGTGTTCACGAACCTGACGCAGGACCACCTCGACTTCCACGGCACGATGGAGGAGTACTTCGCGGCGAAGCGGCGGCTGTTCACCGGTGCCGCCCCGCCGCCGGCCGCCGTGAACGTCGGCGACGACTGGGGCCGCCGGCTGGCGGACGAGCTCGCGGAGACGCGCCGGGCGCCGCTCGTCACGTTCGGGTTCGCCGAGGACGCGGACATCCGGCCGGACGAGCTTGCACTCGATGCGCGGGGGGCGCGCTTCCGCGCGGGCGGGGTGGAGGTCCGCACGAGCCTCCGGGGGCGCTTCAACGTCGAGAACGTGCTCGGCGCCGTCGCCGCCGCTCAGCTCCTGGACGTCGACGACGAGGAGATCGCTGCCGGTGTCGCGGCGCTCCCCGGCGTGCCGGGCCGGTTCGAGGCGGTCGACGAGGGGCAGCCGTTCACCGTGCTCGTCGACTACGCCCACACGCCCGACTCGCTCGACAATGTCCTGCGTGCAGCCCGCGAGGTCGCGGCGGGCCGCGTGCTCGTCGTCTTCGGCGCGGGCGGCGACCGCGACCGCGGCAAGCGGCCGCTGATGGGGAAGGTCGCCGCCGACCTGGCCGACCTCGTCGTCGTCACCTCGGACAACCCTCGCAGCGAGGAGCCGCTCGCGATCATCCAGGACGTGCTGCAGGGCACCGGCACCGATGTCGAGATCGATCCGGACCGGCGCAGCGCGATTCGCCGCACGCTCGCGCTGGCCGACGAGGGCGACGTGGTCGTGATCGCCGGCAAGGGGCACGAGCAGGGCCAGGAGATCGGCCCCGAGAAGCTGCCGTTCGACGACCGCGTCGTCGCGCGCGAGGCCCTGCGCCTGGAGTGCCAGGGC
>DASUOK010000073.1:0-12221 GCA_036276675.1 Gaiellaceae bacterium
CCAGGCGATCGCGGCCGTCGTCGAGCGCGTCTAGCTAGACGAGCTGAGGCAGCTCGATCCGCAGGTCGGCGCAGACCTCCGCGGCGACCTCGAGGGTCTGCCCCTGATCGGGAACCGCGCCTGCCGGAGCACGTCGCTGGCCGAGAGCGAGCTCTCGCTTCGCGGCGTCGACGTCGACGTCTCCTTCCGCACCGACGACAACGGCACGGTGCAGGGGCTCGTCGCCTCCGGCTTCGGCGCGGCGCTCGTGCCTCTCCTGACGATCGATCCGAACGACGAGCGGGTGCGGGTGCTCGGGATCGAGCCCGAGATCCCGCACCGGCAGATCGCGCTCGCCTGGCACGGCGACCGCCACCGCTCCCCCGCCGCGCGCGCGTTCCTCGAGGTCGCCGCGGAGGTCTGCGCCGACCTGCGGATCGAGCTGCCGCAGCTCGTCTAGCTAGACGCGCTCGACGACGGCCGCGATCGCCTGGCCGAAGCCGATGCACATGCACGCGATGCCGTAGCGCGCGTCGCGCCGCTCCAGCTCCCCCAGCAGCGTCGCCGTCACGCGGGCGCCCGTCGCGCCGAGCGGGTGCCCGAGGGAGATGCCGCCGCCGTTCGGGTTGATGTCGGCGAAGCGGTCCTCGAGGCCTGCATCGCGCGCGAACTGGAGCACGACCGACGCGAACGCCTCGTTCACCTCGATCACCGCGATGTCGTCCCAGCCGAGGCCGGCCCGCTCGAGCGCCCTGCGGCACGCCTCCGGGTTCCCGTGCAACATCCGGTGCGGGTCGACCCCGGAGAGGCCGAAGGAGACGTAGCGTGCCCGCGGCTCGAGACCGAGGCGGGTCGCGGCGGCCTCGCTCGTCACGAGGACGGCGGCGGCGCCGTCGACGATCTGGCTCGAGTTGCCGGCCGTCACGACGCCGTCCGGGCGGAAGGCCGGCTGAAGCGCGGCGAGCTTCTCGGCCGACGTGTCGCGCCGCGGCGCCTCGTCGACGGCGACGAGCACGGCGGCGCCGGCCGCCCCCGTCTCGATCGGCACCAGCTCCTGCTCGAACCGGCCCTCGTCGGTCGCCGCGAGGGCACGCCGGTGGGACTCGAGCGACCAGGCGTCGAGCGCCTCCCGCGTGAGCCCCCACTCGGCGGCGATCACCTCGGCCGAGATGCCCTGCGGCACGATCTGCCAGCGCTCGTGCAGGCGATCGGAGAGGTCGCCGCCGTTCGAGCCCATGGGCACGCGGGACATGCTCTCCACACCCGCGGCCACGACGACGTCCAGCTGCCCCGCCCAGATCGCCGCGGCAGCGTTGAATCCCGCCTGCAGCGAGGAGCCGCACTGGCGGTCGACCGTCGTGCCGCAGACGGTCTCCGGCCAGCCGGCCACGAGCGGGGCCATCCGTCCGATGTTCCAGCCCTGCTCGCCGATCTGCGTGACGCAACCCATCTGCACGTCCTCGATCTCGGCCGGGTCGAGGTCGTGACGCGCGACGAGCCCGTTCAGGACCTGGGCTGCCAGCTCATCGGCGCGGATGCCCGCCAGCGCACCGTTGCGGCGGCCGATGGGTGAGCGAACGGCGTCGACGATGAGCGCGTCGGCCATGGGCTCACGCTACCACCCGCAGGAGCCGCCACGAGCCCGGCACGCCCTTCAGCTCGCGCTCGCCGAGATCCTCGAAGGCGAAGCCCGACCCGGCGACGAGATCGCGCACGGTGCCCGTGACGACGACCTCGCCGGAGCCCGCCTCGGCCGAGACGCGGGCGCCGATGCTCACCGCCAGGCCGGCGAGCTTCGGGCCCACGCGCTCGCACTCGCCGGTGTGGAGCCCCGCCCGAACCGACAATCCGAGCGCGGGCATCGCGGCGACGATCGCCCGCGCGCACGCGATCGCCCGAGCCGGCCCGTCGAAGGACGCGAAGAAGCCGTCACCTGCCGTGTCCAGCTCGACGCCGCCGTAGCGCGCCAGCTCGCGCCGCACGGTCGCGTTGTGCTGCTCGAGCAGGACCCGCCAGCGCCGGTCGCCGATCTCCGCCGCCAGTTCCGTCGAGCCCACGAGGTCGGTGAAGAGCACGGTGGCGAGCACGGTGTCCGGCACGTCCGGCGGCGCCTCGTCGTGCATGAAGGCCTCGACCGCCTCGAGCCCGGCCTCGGTCTCGTGGAACGACGCGCCGACGCCCGGCAGCACGACCTCGCGAGCCCCGGGGATCAGGCTCGCCACGTGGGACTCCTCCTCGCGCGTGCGTTGCTTCGAGAGGACGAGCGTCGGGACGCGGATGGCCGGCAGCACGTCGCTCACGTCCGTGTCCACGATCATGCGGCGGAACTCCACGTACGACTCGGGGCTCGACGAGAGCCTGTGGCTCCAGACGAACCAGTCGACGTACTGCGGGTCGTCGGCCCACTGCGGGTTGATCCGGCGCGCGAACTCTTCGAGGTACTCACGGTCGCCCCAGCGCTCGCGCGCGACAACGGTCTGCGCGAGCGCCTCGTCGCGCGTGGGCCCCCACGGGTAACCGTCGGAGCGGGCACCGCGCGCGTAGGGTCGGTAGAGGATCAGGCGCGCGACCCGCTCCGGATACGTGGCCGCGAAGACGATGCACGTGTTGCTCGTCTCCGACCAGCCGAACAGCGTCGCGCGCTCGCTGCCCACGTCGTCCATGACCGCACGGACGTCGTCCATCCGCGCTTCGATCGTGAGTCCCCGTGGGCGGTCGGACAGCCCCATGCCGCGCGTGTTGACGAGGATCAGGCGCGACGACGCCGCGAGCCTCCTGCTACCGGCGGCGAACACCGGCAGCTGCCAGAGCGAGTAGAGGTTCGACAGGAACGGCAGGAACACGAGATCCTGTGGGCCGTCCCCCACGACCTGGTACGCGACGGCCACGCCGCCGCTCCGCGCGTACCTGACGTCGGGGATCTCGTGCACGGGGAGCAGTCTCGTAGACTCGTGACGTGGCGGCAACAGCGTCCGGGAAGCCGCTCCTGATCGGCGGCGAGTGGGTCGAGACCGGTGCGTGGGTCGAGGTGCGCTCCCCCTACTCGGGCGACCTCGTGGCCCGGGTCGCCAGGGCGGGCGCCGAGGAGGCGCGGCGCGCGGTCGATGCGGCGGAGCGGGCGCTGAGCGAGCCCCTGCCCGCGCACGAGCGCGCGGAGATCCTCGTCCGCGTGGCGGGCCACCTCGGCCGCCGGCACGAGGAGGTCGCGCAGGTGATCTGCGCGGAGGCAGGGAAGCCGCTCAGGGCCGCGCGCGTGGAGGTCTCGCGCGCGATGTCGACGTTCACGATGGCGGCGGTCGAGGCGCGGAAGCTCGCCGGCGAGATGGTGCCGCTGGACGCCTCGCAGGCGGGCGCGGGGAAGCTGGGCTTCACGCTGCGGGTGCCGATCGGGATCGTCGGCGCGATCTCGCCGTTCAACTTCCCGCTCAACCTCGTCGCGCACAAGCTCGCTCCCGCCCTCGCCGCCGGCTGCCCCGTCGTGCTCAAGCCGGCCTCCCAGACACCGCTCTCGGCGCTGCTGCTCGCGGAGCTCGAGACGGAGGCAGGACTGCCACCCGGCTGGCTCAACGTGCTCGTTGGCCCGGCAGGCGAGCTCGGCGACGTTCTCGTCGAGGACGAGCGAGTCAGGCTGATCAGCTTCACCGGCTCGGGCGAGACCGGTTGGGGGCTACGCGAGCGAGCACCGCGCAAGCGTGTGAACCTCGAGCTCGGGAACTCGACACCCGTGATCGTCGAGGCGGACGCCGACCTCGACGGCGTCGCCGCGGCGCTCGCGACCCACGCCTTCTCCTTCGCCGGACAGAGCTGCATCTCCGTGCAGCGGGTGTACGTGCAGCGAAGCGCCTACGACGAGCTGCTCGCCCGCTTCGTGCCCCGCGTCGAGGCGCTGAAGGTGGGTGACCCCGCCGACGAGGAGACGGATGTCGGCCCGCTGATCGACGGCGACGCGCGCGACCGGGTGCTCGCGTGGATCGAGGAGGCGCGCGCGGCCGGCGCGGAGGTCCTCACCGGCGGCGCACTCGAGGGCGAGCTGCTGCGCCCCACCGTGCTCGTGAACGCCGGGCCGGAGCTCAAGGTCTCGTGCGAGGAGGTGTTCGGCCCGGTGTGCACCGTCACGCCGTACGACACGCTCGACGAAGCGATCGACCTGGCCAACGGGACGCGCTACGGGCTCCAGGCCGGCATCTTCACCGCGTCGCTGCAGAGCGCGCTCGCCGCCGCCCACCGGCTCGAGTTCGGCGGCGTCACGATCAACGAGGCGCCCACCTTCCGCGCCGACCAGATGCCGTACGGCGGTGTGAAGGCCTCGGGGAACACGCGGGAGGGCCCGGCGTGGGCGGTGCGGGAGCTGACGGAGGAGCGGCTCGTCGTGCTCCAGACCTGACGCCCGGGATGGCGCGCGCGCCGCGGGCTCGGCCGAGCTCGTTGGTAGACTCGCCCCGCCCGATGGCGCGATTCTCGCTGCTCCCACGCCTGCTGCGGCAGCAGTCCGCCTCGAGCGACGACTCGCCGCAGACGCCGCCCGCCCCTCGTCGACGCTCCACGCCCGCCGTCGGCGAGCTGCGCCGCGAGCGCCGGGCGCTGCTGCAGGTGCGAGAGCAGCGGCTCCGCGACCTCGGCGGGCTCGCGCTCGAGATGTACCGGCGCGATCGCTTCCGAGAGGACCTGTTGCTCGACCGCTGCGCCGACCTGATCGGGCTCGAGGCGCGCGTGCACGAGCTCGACGCGCTGCTCGACGGCCCCCGGCGCCTGCGCCGCGGCCGGGAGCACGCGCGCTGCGACTGCGGCGCGCCGCTCCTGCTGGGCTCGCGTTTCTGCGCCAACTGCGGCCGTCCCGTGACCGCCAACGCGGATTCGCAGGGCGGCAGGGGATGACCACGGTCGGCGGCGACGATCCGGAGCGCACGGCGCAGCACTGCCCGCGCTGCTCGGAGCCCGTCGAGCCGAGGCAGGAGTACTGCCTCACCTGCGGCCTGCGCCTGCCAGCCGACCGCGGGGTCGTCGACGATGCATCGACGCCGGCGGAGAGCCGCACGCGGTCGAGCGGCTGGCTCGGCCCCGCTCTCGTCGGGCTCGTGATCGCCGTCGCCGGCACCGTCGCTGCGATCGCGATCTCCGACAGCGGGGCGGAGCCGGACGCCGTCACCGTGGCGATCGGGGGCAGCCGGACCGCCCCGGAGCCGGCGACCACCCTCACGGCCCCGGAGCCGCCCGCGGCGACGACTGCTGCACCTCGCACGCGAGCCAGGCCGGCCGCGCCCCGCGCCCCGGTCACGACCGCCTGGCCGGCCGGTCGGCGTGGCTGGACGATCGTGCTCATGTCCGTGCCGCAGTCGGGCGGCCGCGCGCTCGCCAACCAGCGCGCAGCCGAGGCGCGCCAGAAGGGGCTCACCGACGTCGGCGTGCTCAACTCCTCGCGCTTCGCGAGCCTCCACCCCGGCTACTTCGTCGTCTTCACGGGCGTCTTCGAGGCGCAACCCGAGGCGACGAGCGCGCTGCCCCGCGCGCGAGCCGCGTTCCCGCTCGCGTACGCGCGCGAGATCGTCCCGTAGGTGTAGAGAAACCCGCAACCGGGGATGCGCGATCTCACCACCCGCCCGGCACGACCGATCTCCCACCCGAGTTGTTTACCGGGATGAAAACGAAAGTTGAAGACTTTGTAACAGAGAGGCGATGTCCGTATACTCGAACGCGGCACGCCCGCTCCGACGACCATTTTCGGCCAGAACACGGGACTTGAACAGGGAGCCATGACCACCGAGATCGAAGCTCAGCACCGCCACCTGCAGGCGTGCATGTATCAATACTCGCGAGCCATTTATCGCTCGATCAAGGATCTGATCGACCCGTATGCGGACTCGGGCACCCAGCTCGAGTCGAGGCGGGCGGTGCTGGAGCAGTGCGAGCAGACGATGGAGCGGCTCGCCGCCGACCCGCACTATTTCGCGAAGCCGGATCGCGCTCTCTTCCAGGACATCCGCCGCTACTTCCCGATCACGGCGCAGGCACAGGTGGCCTGGGCGGTGACGGAGGGAGTCGGTGCGGCCGTCGGCTTCATCGAGGAGCAGCTCGAGGCCGGAGCGCTGGACGGCGGCATCGCGCGGTGCCGTGCGACCACGCGCAAGGGCAAGCCGTGCCAGCGGACGCCGCTGCCGGAGCGCGACTACTGCCCCTCGCACCAGCACCTCGAGCGCAGCACGCTCGCTGCCTAGCCCCCGGAACGGCCCCGCGGCGGCTCGCCGCGCGCAGGCAGGGTAGTCTCGCGACGCGATGTCGCACGACACCGACAAGCTGATCCGGCAGCTCTCGCTCGTCGCGTTCCTGATGGCGGAGCGGCGTCCGCTCACCGCCCGGGACGTCAAGGGGAACGTCGAGGGCTACTCCGAGATGTCGGACGAGGCGTTCGCCCGCCGCTACTACTCGGACCGAGCGGAGCTGATCTCGCTCGGGGTGCCGCTGCACTCACAGCGGGACGAGTTCACGGGCGAGGAGCTCTACACGCTCCGCTCGGAGAACTACTTCCTCGAGAAGCTCGAGCTCGACGACGAGGAGCTGGCGGCGCTCCAGACGGCGCTCTACCTGCTGGAGGGGACGTTCGCGTACGCCGAGCCACTGCGGCTCGCGCTCCAGAACCTCGCCCTCGGCCGCCCCGGCTTCGACGACGCGCCGACGGGCATCGCCGCGAGCGTGCAGGTGCGCGACCCCGACTACTCCCCGGAGATCGCGGGACGCCTGAGCAAGCTCGAGGCCGCGATCTCGAAGCAGCGCACGGTCAAGTTCAGCTACTGGTCGCCGCGGCCCGACCGCGTCGCCGAGCGGACGCTGAACCCGTATGCGCTGCGGCGCGACCGCGGCACCTGGTACGTCGTCGGGCTCGATCTCGACCGCGAGGCGATCCGGACGTTCCGGATCTCGCGCATCCGCAGCGACATCCGCTTCGCCACCCGCCGCGAGCGCGACTTCCGTTCCCCGGAGGACTTCGACGTCGACGCGCACCGCGTGGGCGAGGACTGGCAGCATGGGCAGATCGCGGGTGTGGCCCGGATCGCCGTCGCGGGCGACACGGCCTGGTGGGTGCACCGCACGCTCGACGCCGCCGGCGCGCTCGAGGACGGGGTCTTCGAGACGCCGTACGCCGACGTCGAGGCGCTCGCCGGCTGGGTGCTCCGCCAGAACGGCCGGGCGGTGCCGCTCGAGCCGGAGGAGCTGCGCGTCGCGTGTGCGGCGGCGCTCGACCGCGTGCGCGCGGCCCACGAGGGAGAGGCGCCGGCACCCGCACGCGAGCGCAAGCCCGCCGGCGCGCCCGCCGCCGCCGACCGGCCGGCACCGCCGGTCGCGCCCGAGCGTTTCGCCGTCCTGCAAGCGCTCCTCGCGCACCTGCTCGCCGCGTGCGGCGACGGCCGGGACGCCGTGATCCCCGCAGCGGAGCTCTCCGACCGCTTCCACATCCCGCCGGAGGAGCTGCAGGAGCACCTGTCGCTGCTGAACCTCGTCAACTTCGGCGGCGGCTGCTACACGGTCTACGCCGAGCTGGACGGCGACACGGTGCGGGTCGACAAGGAGCTGTACGGCGACGTGTTCCGGCAGGCGCCGCGCCTGACGCCGCTCGAGGCGCGGGCGATCCGGCTCGCGCTCGACATCGTCGGCCCGACCATCGCCGCGCGTGCGCACACGCCGCTCGACCGCGTGCGGCGAAAGCTGGAGGACACGTTCGGGCAGTTCGAGCTCGCGCAGGCCCCGGAGTCGCGGCAGGTGAACGACGAGGAGCAGCTGGTCCGCACGCTCAGCGAGGCGATGGAGCAGCACCGCGTGGTCGAGATCGAGTACCTCAAGGAGGGCGAGGAGGAGCATTCGACGCGGCGCGTCGAGCCGTACAGCTTCGAGCGCGTGATGCCGCACTGGCTCGCCCACACGTGGGACCTCACCGTAGGCAGCTCCCGCAGCTACCGGCTCGACCGGATGCGCTCCGCCCGCCTGACGGAGGAGACGTTCGTGCCGCGCGAGGGCTTCGATCCGAACTTCCTCGTCGACACCAGCCCCGCGCGCATCCTGCACTCGAAGCAGATCGCCCGCTGGAAGGTCGAGCGCGGCGCGGTGCCGCTCGTCGACAAGACCGCCGTCGCGAGCCTCCGCGTCGGCAGGGGCGACTGGCTCGTCGGCGAGATCCTGGCCGACCGCGGCGAGTCGGTCGTGCTCGAGCCCGCCGAGCTGCGGCCCGTGGTCGCCAAGCGGGCGGCACAGCTCCTGCGCGAGCTGAAGCTCTCGCGCGTGCGCGTGCCGTCCTAGAGCGACGCCGGCGGCGTCAGCGTGAAGGTCGCCCCCGGCCGGCCTCGGGAACGTCAGGCACCGCGCTCCTCCAGCTGCGCGAGCGCCCACAGCGCGTGCTCGCGCAGCAGCTCGTCGTCGGCCGCGGCGAAGCGCTCCACGGCCGCGCGCTCGCGGACGCCGCCCACGTTCCCGGCGGCGACGAGGGCGTTGCGCCGCAGGTAGCGCGGGTCGTTGCGGGGCACGTAGAGCCGGTCGAAGCGCTCCCTGAGCTCCTCGCCGTCCGCCTCCAGCCAGTCCACGAGCGACACGGTCGGCTGCGCGCCCTCGGGCAGCGGCTCACCGGCGCGGCGCTTCTCGACGCCACGGTTCCACGGGCAGACGTCCTGGCAGATGTCGCAGCCGTAGACCGACGCGCCGAGCGGCGCGCGGTACTCGGGCGGGATCGGCTGCGGAGCCTGGGTCCAGTAGGAGAGGCAACGCGTCGCGTCGAGGACGCCGGGCTCGTCGAGCGCGCCCGTCGGGCAGGCCTCGATGCAGAGAGTGCACGAGCCGCAGTCGGTCCCGAGCGGCGGCGTCGCGTCGAGCCGCACGTCCGTCACGAGCGTGCCAAGGACGACCCACGAGCCGTGCCGCGTCGTGATCAGCAGGGTGTTCTTGCCGTAGAAGCCGACGCCGGAGCGCGCCGCCGCCTCGCGGTCGACGTGCTGGTTCGCGTCGACGAGCACGCGGTAGCGCCCGCCCAGGCGGCGGCCCAGCTCGTCGAGCTTCTCGCGCAGCTCCGCGTAGCGGTCGCTCCACGTGTAGCGGGAGAGCCGCCCCTCCCCCTCGAGGGCGTCGGGGCCGGGCGCGTAGTAGCAGAGCGCCGCCGAGACGACCGTTCGAGCGCCCGGGAGAAGACCCTCCGGGTGGCACGAGACTTCCGGCCGGGCCATGGTGAAGCGCATGTCGGCGAAGAGGCCGCGCGCGCGGCGCTCGCGGATGTGGTGCTCCGTGCCGGCGTACGGCTCCGCGGGCGCGGCGCCGACCGCATCGAGGCCGAGCTCGTCGGCGAGCTCGGCGAGCTCCGCAGCCGTCATGGTTGGATTCTGCCCGTGAAGGCGATTCGGATCCACGAGGACGGCGGTCCCGAGGTGCTGCGCTACGAGGACGCGCCCGATCCGGTCGCCGGCCCCGGCGAGGTGCTGGTCTCGCTGCGCGCCGCGTCGCTCAACCACCTCGACCTGTGGGTGCGGAAGGGGCTGCCGTCGGTGCCGAAGCCGCGCATCCTCGGAGCCGACGGCGCCGGCGTGCGCGTCGACACCGGCGAGCGTGTCGTGATCAACCCGGGGCTCGAGCACGGCGCGACGATCACCGTGATCGGCGAGCACACGGACGGCACGCACGCGGAGCTGATCGCGGTCCCGGAGACGAACGTCTTCCCGCTGGACGACGGGCTCGACTTCGAGACCGCGGCCGCCTTCCCGCTCGTCTACGAGACCGCCTACCGGATGCTCGTCACGAAGGCGCAGCTGCGCGAAGGCGAGACGGTGCTGATCTGGGGCATCGGCGGCGGTGTCGCCACCGCATCGTTCGAGATCGCACGGTCGCTCGGCGCCCGCACGATCGTCACCTCCGGGAGCGACGCCAAGCTGGAGCGGGCGCGCAGCTGGGGTGCCGACGTGGCGGTGAACCACGCGACGGGCGACGTCGCGGCGGCGGTGAAGGAGGCGGGCGGCGCCGACCTCGTCGTCGAGACGGTCGGCGAGGCCACGTGGAAGACGTCGCTCGCGGCGGTGAAGCCGGGCGGCCGCGTCACGGTCTGCGGCGCGACGAGCGGCCCGAACCCGCCGGCGCAGCTGCACCGCTTCTGGTGGAAGCAGCTGACGGTCTACGGCTCGACCATGGGCACGCGCGAGGACTTCCTCGGCGCCTACGAGCTCGTCCGCAGCGGCCGCGCCCGGGTCCACGTCGACTCCGTCTTCCCGCTCTCGCAGGCGCGTGCGGCGCACGAGCGGCTCGAGGCCGGGGCGCAGCTGGGCAAGATCGTCCTGAGCATCCCCGGCTAGACTTCGGGCATGCCGACCAAGGACGAGATCGTCGAGGCGCTGCACACCGTCGAGGATCCCGAGCTCGGGATGGACATCGTCGAGCTCGGCCTCTTCTACGACGTCGAGATCGACGGGCCGAAGGTGAAGGTGATCCACAGCCTCACCTCGATGGGCTGCCCGGCCGGGCAGATGATCCAGGACGGCATCCACGACGCAGCCGCCTCCGTCGAGGGCGTGGAGCAGGTCGAGGTCGAGCTCACGTTCGATCCGCCGTGGACGCCCGAGCTGATGTCGGACGACGCCAAGTTCATCCTCGGCTTCGGCTGATTCCTCCCCGGGCCGGCGCGCGGCCCGGCTCGCCGTCGCACGAGCCTCGCTAGTACAGCAGACGGACCTCTTCCTTGCGGTCGCGGGCGAAGAAGTGGATGCCGTCGGTGAAACGCACCCAGTTGCACCGCATGCACATCACGAGCGAGTGAGTGCGGGCGCTGTCGGCCATGAACCGGACACCGCGCAGCAGATCGCCGTTCGAGACGCCGGTCGCGACCACGATCACCTCGCCGGAGGCCAGCTCCTCGGAGGTGAAGACGCGGTTCACGTCCTCGACCCCGTGCTCCGCCGCCGCCTCGATCTCGGCGCGCGTCGTCGGCCAGAGCTGGGCCTGGAGGTCGCCGCCGAGACAGCGCAGCGCCGCCGCCGACAGCACCGCCTGACGCGTCCCGCCGATGCCGATCGCGAGATGGTCGTTGGTGCCGCGGATCGCCGCGGAGATCGACGCGGTCACGTCGCCGTCCTGGATCAGCTTGATCCGGGCGCCGGCGGCGCGGATCTCCTCGATCAGGTCGTGGTGCCGCGGCCGGTCGAGCACGATCGTGGTGACGTCGTTGGTGTTGCGACCGAAGCCGGCGGCGATCGCCTCGATGTTCTCCCCCACCGGCCGGGTCAGGTCGATCCGGCCCGCCGCGCGCGGCCCGACGGCCATCCGGCGCATGTACATGTCCGGCAGGCGCAACAACGACCCGGGCGGCCCGACGGCGATCATCGACATCGCGCCGTTGCCGCCTCGTGCGACGACGCCGCGACCCTCGAGCGGATCGACGGCGAGGTCGAACGCCTCCCCGCCGCGACCGATGCTCGAGCCCGCCTCGAGCTCCTCCGCCTCCTCCGCGCCGATCACGATCGTGCCGTCGATCGGCAGTCCCGCGAGACCGGCGAACATCGCGCCCTCGGCCGCTTCGTCGGCCGCTTCCTGGTCGTCGCGGCCGAGCCAGCGCGCGCCCGCGAGCGCCGCCCACTCCGTCGCCCGCGCGACGAGCACGCAGGGACAGCCGGGACGCGGCTGCTCGCTCACGACGCCACCCGCGCATGGCGCTCCGCCCGGTCGAGCACGAGCTCGAGCACGGCGCCGATGGCCTCGCTCACGCTCTCGTTCTCGATCACCGGCACGTCGTTCCGGCGCGCGCGCTCGACGATGTAGTCCTGGATCATGCGGATCTCGGTCAGGCCCGCAACGTACTTGTCGCCGGGCCGGATGCCGTCGGAGTGGACGTCGCGGATGAGGAAGTGGGTGCGGTGGATCTCCTCGTCGTGGATCGCGAGCACGCACTGGACGACGAGCGCGCCCTCGAGCTCGGTCGAGAGCATCCCGGGCACCAGGTGCACGCCCTCCAGCACCATCGACCAGCCCTCGTCGTACGCGCGCTGCAACGCCGCCTCCACGCCGACGAGGACGTTTCGCGTCTGGTCGAGGAAGCCGAGCAGCGCCGCGTCACCCGATTCCTCCTCCTCCGCCTTCGAGAGCCCGAGCGCGGCCTCGAAGCTCGAGTAGTGGATCGACGGCATGAAGTCCCGCGCGAAGAAGGCGCGCATGGTCTGGCGCACGAAGTCCGTGGAGGTGACGCGCGTGATCCCGAGGCGGTACGCGACCTCCGTCGCGACGGTCGACTT
>DASUOK010000074.1:0-2852 GCA_036276675.1 Gaiellaceae bacterium
GACATCCTGATCCGCAAGGACAAGCAGCGGATCACGGTCGACATCTACACGGCGCGCCCGGGCATCGTGATCGGCAAGTCGGGCGTCGAGGTCGACGCGCTCCGCAAGGAGCTGCACGCGATCACCGGCAAGAACGTCCACATCAACATCAACGAGATCAAGCGTCCCGAGCTCGATGCGAAGCTCGTCGCGCAGTCGATCGCCGAGCAGCTGCAGAACCGCGTCAGCTTCCGTCGCGCGATGAAGCGTTCGCTGGCCTCGGCGATGCGCTCGGGCGCGCAGGGGATCAAGATCCAGTGCGGCGGTCGCCTCGGCGGCGGCGAGATGAGCCGCTCCGAGCGCTACACGGAGGGCCGCATCCCGCTCCACACGATCCGGGCAGACATCGACTACGGCTTCGCCGAGGCGAAGACGACGGCCGGCCGCATCGGCGTCAAGGTCTGGATCAACAAGGGCGAGATCATGCCGGAGGGCTTCGAGGGCGTCACCACCGGCAAGGACACGCGCCTCGGTGACCAGGACCAGGCGCGCCGCCGGCGCGGTGGCGCCGCGGAGGGCCTCGGCGCCTCGCGCGAGAGCGGCCGCGGTCGCCAGCAGGACCGCGAGGGCCTCGGCCTCGTCAAGAAGCGCCGCCCCGGTGGCAAGCCCGGCGGCCCCGGCCGCTCCGGCGGTTCGGGCGGCCGCCCGCGCAGCAAGCCCGGCGGCGGGCGTCCGCCGGCCGACCGCGCGCAGGGGCAGGACAACGTCGAGAAGCCGCGCACGGACGACCAGGCCGTCTCGGCCGAAGGCCGTCAGCAGCCGCCGATCGAGCCGCAGGTCGAGGCGACGCCGGCACCCGTCGCCGACGCTCCCGACTCCACGACGCCGAAACAGCAGGTCGAGGACGAGACGAAGCTCGAGAGCTCGGGCACGAAGGACGAGGAGGGCGGTTCGTAGTGCTCCTCCCGAAGAAGGTCAAGTATCGCAAGGTGCACCGCGGCCGCCGCCGCGGTATGTCGCGCGGGCAGACCGAGGTCCAGTTCGGCGAGTGGGGCGTCAAGGCACTCGAGGACGGCTGGCTCACGAACCGGCAGATCGAGGCGGCCCGTATCGCGATGACGCGCAAGATCAAGCGCGGCGGCAAGGTCTGGATCAACGTCTTCCCGGACAAGTCGGTCACCCAGAAGCCGGCCGAGACGCGCATGGGCTCAGGCAAGGGCTCCCCGGAGCACTGGGTCGCGGTCGTCAAGCCGGGGCGCGTCATGTTCGAGCTCGCGGGCGTGCCCGAGCCGCTCGCCAAGGAGGCGCTGCGCCTCGCCGCCCAGAAGCTGCCCGTCAAGTCGAAGATCGTGAAGCGGGAGGGTGATCTCTTTGCGAGCTAGGCAACTGCGCGAGCTGACCGACGACGAGCTCGAGCGCAAGATGGCGGAGACCCGCCAGGAGCTCTTCAACCTCCGCTTCCAGTCGGCGACCGGCGCGCTCGAGAACAGCGCGCGGCTCCGCACCGCGAAGCGCGAGATCGCCCGCATCCTGACCGTGCGCCACGAGCGTGAAGCACAGCGACTGAGAACGTAGGAGAGATGGCAGAGAAGAAGCCGAAGAAGACCGACGAGACCGTCGACGAGACGGCCGAGACGACCGCCCCGTCCGCGGACGAGGGCGACGCCGTGGCCTCCGCCGGCGAGCCCGAGGCTGCCGCCGAGGGGGCAGTCGACCAGCCCGACGCCGTCGAGGAGCCGGCCGCCGAGGCGGTCGCGGCCGAGGACGTCCCGCCCGCCGACGAGGCGATGGTGGGCGTGCCCGCCGACGAGCCGCCCGCCGCCGGCGCCGACCCCGCGTCGGAGGCCGCCGCCGAGACCGGCACCGAGCCCGCGACCGTCGAGCCCGTCGCCGCGGCGGACGAGCCCGAGCCCGAGCCTGCTGCGAGCGAGCCGGAGCCTGCTGCCGAGGCCGCTCCCGCACCCGCGGCGGAGCCGAAGCGCAAGAAGAAGCGGCTCCCGCGCGCGCTACGCCCGCAGCGGACGCGCCCCCAGCGCGAGCAGGCGACGGAGCGCAAGCCGATCGTCCGCCTGCCCAAGCCCGAGGGGGAGCGCGGCCGTCGCAACGAGCTCCAGGGCACCGTCGTCTCCGCGGCGATGGACAAGACCATCGTCGTCAAGGTCGACACGATCAAGGCGCACCGCAAGTACAAGAAGGTCGTCCGCCGCTCGACGAAGTTCCACGCCCACGACGAGGGCAACGAGGCGAAGGCCGGCGACGTCGTCCGCATCGTCGAGACGCGCCCGCTCTCGAAGACGAAGAACTGGCGTCTGGCCGAGATCGTCGAGGTCGCGAAGTGACGTACGGAGTGGCACAGTGATCCAGCAGGAGAGCCGTCTCCGCGTCGCCGACAACACCGGCGCGCGCGAGCTACTCTGTATCCGGGTGATGGGCGGCTCGAAGCGCCGCTACGCCCGGGTCGGCGACATCATCGTCGGGACGGTGAAGTCGGCCACGCCGCAGGGTGCGGTGAAGAAGGGCGAGGTCGTGCGCGCGGTCGTCGTGCGGACGAAGAAGCCCTACGGCCGCAACGACGGCACGCAGATCGCGTTCGACGAGAACGCAGCCGTGATCATCGACGCCGCGCGCAACCCGCGCGGGACGCGCATCTTCGGGCCCGTCGCCCGCGAGCTGCGGGAGAAGAACTTCATGAAGATCGTGAGCTTGGCTCCAGAGGTGCTCTAGAGATGGCAACGAAGCTGAAGATCAAGAAGGGGGATCTCGTGCAGATCCTCGCCGGCAAGGACCGCGGCAAGCAGGGGCGGATCCTCGAGGCGCGCCCGAACGAGGGCCGCGTCCTCGTCGAGAACCTGAACGTGATCACCCGCCACACG
>DASUOK010000075.1:0-5086 GCA_036276675.1 Gaiellaceae bacterium
GCGCTCTCGCCGGCGACGAAGATGATGTTGCGCACGCCGCTCAGGTTCTCGTCCCCCTCCACGCGGACCGGGTGCACGGCGACGGTCGGGAAGACGGTGCGGTAGGTCCGCAGCATCGAGCGCAGGAGCCGCGACTCCGCCCCGCTCGTGGCGCCGATGATGTTGGTGACGACGACGCCGCCGACGGCGAGCCGCGACTTCGCGAGCTGGAGGAACTCCTGCGTGGCGAGGTGGAACGGGATCGAGTCGGCGTAGAACGCATCGAGCACGATCACGTCCCAGCGCTCGTCGTTTCGCACGAGATAGCGGCGGCCGTCCTCGACCTCCACGTTCAGGCGATCGTCGCGCGGCATCTCGAAGAAGCGATAGGCGACGTCGACGACGTCCGGGTCGAGCTCGACCGCGTCGAAGCGCACGGCCGGGAAGTCCCGCCACATCCGCTTGGGCGCGGACGCGCCACCGAGGCCGACGAAGAGCACGCGGCGCACCTCGTCGTTGTAGGCGAGCCCGAGGTGGAGGTAGTCCGAGTACTCGAAGCGCGTCTCGTAGGGGTCGTCGAGCCACATCCCGCTCTGGAAGGAGTTGTCGAAGCGCAGGTAGCGGCTCTGGTCGTCGTCGACGACGGCGACGCGGTGGTAGCGCGTGTCCTTGGTGTAGACGACGTCGTACCCCTCCTGGCCGAAGTCCGGGCCGCCGGCGCGCTCCTCGGCGCCGCGCTGCCGGTAGACCGGCGACCAGTTCTGGAGCTGCGACGCGGTGACGCGGCCCTGCTCCTCCGGGGCGAGCGAGCGCACCGCGGCGAGGCTGGTGACGCCGAGGACGAGCGCGAGGAGCGAGGGGACGACCAGCCGCTCGGCGACGGCCACCGCGGCCGCCGCGAGCAGGAGCACGACCGCGAGCGTCGCGATCAGCTGGTCGGTACCCAGCTCGGGGATCAGGAAGAACGCGGTCGCGAAGGTTCCGGCGATCGAGCCCGCCGTCGAGACGGCGAAGAGTCGCCCGGCCGTGCGGCCGAGGCGCTCCAGCGAGCGCGCGAGCAGCTTCACCGCGACCGGCGAGACGGTGCCGAGCACGATCGCGGGGAGCCCGAAGATGGCGATGGTCGCGACGACCGGGTTCAGCCGCGGCCCCGGGTCCCACCGGACGACCTGCTCCAGCAGCCAACCGTCGACGAAGGGGATCGCCAGCACGAGCAGGGCCGCGAAGACGAGGATGCCGACGAAGAAGCGCGGCGTCGCCATGCGGTCGGCGACGATGCCGCCGATCCAGTAGCCGAGCGAGAGCCCGGCGAGGACGACGCCGATCAGCGCGCCCCAGACGAAGAGCGAGCTGCCGAAGTACGGCGCCATCACGCGACTCGACGCGATCTCGAGGCTGAGCAGCGCCGCACCCGCGAGGAAGACGGCGACGCCGATCGCCGCCGCGGTGAGCCGCTCTCCCCACATGGGCACCAGCCTACAGACGGTAGAGCGCGACCCAGGGACCGCCGAGGTCGCCATCGGGTCGGACGAGCAGGACGCGCTCCGCCTCGTCCTCGAGCGCCGCGTAGAAGGCGGTCTCGCGGGGGTAGTGCTCTGCCGCCGCCCGCACACGGTCCGCGACGGCGCCGGTCACGAGCACGTAGTCGGCCCCGCGGGCGCGCAGCCGCTCGAGATCGCGGCCGGGGTCGACCGGCCGGCCCGGGCCGGGCAGCTCCAGCGGGATCGTCGGCCGCGGCCCCACCGGCGGCGCCGAGGGCTCGGTCGCGACGAGCGCATCACGGGGGACGTTCTCCTCGATCCAGGCGTGGGCGACGACGCGTGTGTCCGTGCGCGTGAGCTCCCGTACCTCCTCCACCGACCACCAGAGCGGCACGAGCAGCAGCGCGAGCGCGACGGGTGCGAGCCGCGGCAGACGGCCGGCGAGCGCGCCGAGCACGGGCACGAGCGGGAGCACGTAGCGGTCGAAGTGCGCGTCGAGCGGCAGCAGCTGCGCGAACCACACGACGGCGAAGGACGCGAGCGCGAGGTCGGCGAGCTTGTGTTGTTCCAACACAAGCTCTCCTCGCGGTCGGTTTGCCGGCGGCTCCCGGAGCAGCGCGGGTCGCCCCCGCGACCGGCGCTTGTGTTGTTCCAACACGAGCTCCCATAGCGCGAGCGCGAGCCCGGCGACCCCCACGAGGAGGAACGGGCCGAGCGCCTCCCAGAGACGGTCGGCGAAGGCGAGGGCGCTCGGGGGGTCGTCCTCGAAGCCGAGCCAGCCGGCGCGGGCCAGCCGCTGCACGCGCGAGATGTCGTCCCAGGCCCGGCCCGGGTGGACGAGCACGAACGGGCTCGTGAGCGCGAACGCGAGCAGCGCTCCACCGGCGGCGAGCGCGAGCCGGCGCCACTGCCGCCAGCCGACGAGCACGATCGGGACGGCGACCAGGACACCCGGGTACTTCGCCGACGCCGCGAGCCCGGCGGCGACGCCGGCCCACTCCAGCCGGCCGGTGACGAGCAAAGCGAGCGAGAGCGTCACCAGCGTCGTCAGCAGCACGTCCGTGACCGCCATGTGCGAGTAGACGACGTGCACGGTGGCGACGGCGCAGGCCGCGCCCGCGAGCAGCCCGGCGCTCCACCCGTAGGCGCTGCGGCCGAGCCACCACGCGGCCGCGACGCCGCCGATCCCGAGCGCCGCCGCGACCGCACGCGCCGTCCCGTACGACGGAGCGTCGAACGGCACCTGGAACACCGCCAGCAGCTCGAGCAGGAGGCTCGGGTAGTCGTACCAGCCGGGATCGAGGCCGCCGCCGTGCACGAGCTCCCACGCCCGTGGCACGATCGACTCCTCGTCGGGGTTCAGGAGCGGGAACGGCAGCCCGTAGCGAAGCCCCGGGATCCGCAGCGCCGCCGCGAGCGCGAGCAGGCCGGCGAGCGCGAGGAGGCTACGCCGCCGGGAGCGGCTCACGGACGAGGACCGCGTCGACCCCCGCCCGCTCGAGCTCGGCGATCTGCTCTCGCGTCACGCCCGCCAGCTCGGCGATCGCGAGCTTCCCGGCCGGCACGCCCGAAAGGAGGGCGAGCACCTGCTCGAGCGGCTCGTCCGCCTCGGTCGCCGCGAGGACGAAGAGCTCCGGGTCGAGCCGCTCGAGCACGTCGTCGAGCTGCTCCTCGCGCTCGATGCGGACGACGACCTCGACACCCTCCCCCAGCACCCCCTCGTGATCGGCCGCGACGATGCACGCGTCGGCGGCGGCGTCGTAGCCGAGGATCGGCAGGCTCGTCGCCGCGCGGATCTCCTCGACCGCGCCGCCGGCGAGCACGGCGCCGACGCCGTCGGCCTCGGCGCGGCGGGCCGATTCGGCCCCGTCCACGTGCGGGATCAGCGAGATGCCCTCGCCGTGCGAGATCGCGTGGCTGAACGCTCTGTTCACCGCGTCGCTGTCACCGGCCGCCGGTCACTGGCCGATCGGGTGCCAGATCGTCTTCAGCTCGAGGAAGCTCGCGATCGTCCAGGGGCTCTGCTCGTCGGCCTCGCCCTTGACCACGCGCTTCACGTTGTCGGCGGCGAGACGCTCGAGCTCAGGCCGTAGCCCGTCGGCGCCGGTCACGTCCAGCGCGTTCACGTCCATGTGGCCGGCGAGGATCGGCCCCAGCTCGGCCCGGAAGCCGGTGAGCAGGTTGACGACGCCGCCGGGGACATCCGAGGTCGCGATCGCCTCGGCGAGCTCGATGGCGGCCAGGGGGTGCGTCTCGGAGGCGACGGCCACGACCGCGTTGCCGCCGACGATGGCGGGCGCCAGGCGGGACACGAGGCCGCCGAGCGCCGGCTCGTCCGGGGCGAGGATGCCGACGACCCCGGTCGGCTCCGGCACGGTGAAGTTGAAGTACGGCCCGGCCACCGGGTTCGAGGAGCCGATCACCTGGGCGAGCTTGTCCGCCCAGCCGGCGTACCAGACCACGCGGTCGACCGCCGCCTCGACCTCCTCCTGCCCGGAGCAGACGGCCGCGAGGTCGCCGGCCCGAGCCTCCAGCATCTCGGCGAGGCGGTAGAGCACCTGGCCGCGGTTGTACGCCGTCGCCCCCGCCCACTTCGGCTGTGCCTTCCGCGCCGCGACGACGGCGTCCCTGACGTCCTTGCGCGACGCGCGGGCCACGTTCTGGCCCTCGGCCTCGTAGGTGCGGCCGGACTCCGAGCGCGGGAAGTCGCCGCCGATGAAGAGCTTGTACGTCTTGCGGACGGGCAGCCGGTCCGTCACGGGGCGCTCCCGAAGCGGCGATCGGCGAGCAGCAGCGCGACCGCGCCGGCCACGAGCGCGAGCGCCAGGCGATGGCGTCTCATCCGCCCCAGGCCTCCGTCCCGTCGAAGTCCAGATACGGCTCGAGCCCGTGGCGGCCGCCCTCGCGGCCGAAGCCCGACTCCTTGTAGCCGCCGAACGGCGAGGCGGGATCGAAGCGGTTGAACGTGTTCGCCCAGACGACGCCCGCCCGCAGCCGCTCCGCCATCCACAGGATCCGTGAGCCCTTCTCCGTCCAGATGCCGGCAGAGAGGCCGTAGGGCGTGTTGTTGGCCTTCTCCACCGCCTCCTCCGGGGTGCGGAAGGTCAGCACGCTGAGCACCGGCCCGAAGATCTCCTCCTGCGCGATCCGGTAGCTCTGCGCCACGTTCGTGAACACCGTCGGCACGAACCAGTAGCCCTGCTCGGGCAGGCGGCAGGGCGGCTGGTAGATCTCCGCGCCCTCCTCCTTGCCCGACTCCACGAGCTCGGTGATCTTGTCGAGCTGGAGCTTGGAGTTGATGGCGCCGACATCGGTGTTCTTGTCGAGCGGGTCGCCGACGCGCAGGGTCTCGAGCCGGCGCTTCAGCTTCGCCACGGTGGTCTCGTAGATCGACTCCTGCACGAGCAGCCGTGAGCCTGCGCAGCACACGTGGCCCTGGTTGAAGTAGATGCCGTTGACGATCCCCTCGATGGCGCCGTCGAGCGCCGCGTCGTCGAAGACGATGTTGGCCGCCTTGCCGCCGAGCTCGAGCGTCAGCTTCTTGCCCGTGCCGGCGAGCTCGCGCTGGATCGCCTTCCCGACCTCGGTCGAGCCCGTGAACGCGATCTTGTCGACGTCCTCGTGCT
>DASUOK010000076.1:0-5583 GCA_036276675.1 Gaiellaceae bacterium
GTCAACGGCCTCCACAACCTGCTCGACTCGCTCCGCTCGGCGGCGCAGGAGCTCGAGGTGCCGGAGCTGATCCAGGCGGTCTACGACCGCACCGGGACGATCGAGGCCTTCGAGGCGGAGCGGACGATCGAGGCGCGCGGCCGGATCGAGAACCTGGAGGCCTTCGTCGACGGTGCCCGCGAGTACGTCTCCGCGACGGAGGAGCCCACCCTCGCCGGCTTCCTCCAGGAGATCTCGCTCTTCTCCGACCAGGATGCGCTCACGGGGGAGAGCAACGTCACGCTGATGACGATCCACAACGCGAAGGGGCTCGAATTCCGCGCCGTCTTCGTCATCGGCGTCGAGGAGGAGATCTTCCCCAGCGGCCGCTCGATCGAGGAGCAGGGGATCGAGGAGGAGCGGCGCCTGTTCTACGTCGGCCTGACGCGGGCCAAGGAGCGGCTGACGATCACGCACGCGTCCTCGCGCCTGCTCTGGGGGCGGACGACGGCGAACCTGCCCTCGCGCTTCCTCGACGAGCTGCCCGACCGGCACGTGGAGCGAGAGCGGCTGCGCGCGGCCTCCTGGCGGAACTACGGCACGCCGGCCCAGACGACGGAGCTCCAGCCGCGCGACATCCCGTCGCGCCAGCACCCGTCCCTGGAGACGGGCGACAACGTGCGGCACGGGACACTCGGCGAGGGCGTGATCGTCCGCATCGAGCCGGGCGGCCTCGTCACCGTGCGCTTCCGGGCCGACGGCAGCGAGCGAAAGCTGATGCTCGACTACGCACCGCTGGAGAAGATCCCCTGAGCGGCGTAGGCTCGACGGAGCCGCCCAGGAGCGGAGGTGTCGGCTCTGCCGGCGCCGGAGCGGGAACCGGCATCGAGATCCGGCCGACGGAGAACCTGGCCGAGTTCGGCCGCGCGATCGGTGTGATCGGGCACTATTTCGGCGGCTGGCCCGCCGACGACGCGGCGACCGAGCGCTTCGCGCGAAATCTGCCGTTCGAGCGCGTGCACGCCGCCTTCGACGGCGAGGCGATCGTCGGCGGCGCCGGCGCGTTCCCGTTCCAGTTGACCGTGCCGGGCGGGCCGCTCGCGTGCGCCGGGGTCACCGTCGTCGGCGTCCTGCCGACGCACCGGCGCCGCGGCATCCTCAACGCGCTCATGCGCGAGCAGCTGGACGACGTGCGCCGGCGCGGGGAGCCGATCGCCGCGCTCTGGGCCTCGGAGGAGGGGATCTACCGCCGCTACGGCTACGGGATGGCCGCGCTCGGTGCCGAGATGACGCTCCCACGCGGTCACCATGCCCTGCGGCCGCCCGCGGACGGCGACACGACCGTGCGGCTCGTCTCCCTCGAGGAGGCCAAGGAGCTCGTGCCGCCGATCTACGACCGCGTCAGGCTGCGCACTGCAGGCATGTACGAGCGCTCTGCGACCTGGTGGGAGAGCCGGCAGCTCGACGACCCGCCCGACCGGCGTGAGGACGGTGCCGCGAAGAACGTCGCCGTCGTCGAGCACGGTGGGCGGCCGGCGGCGTACGCGCTCTATCGCGTCGTCTCCAAGTGGGAGGCGGCGGCGAACGTCGGCCATGTGCGTGTGATCGAGGCTATGGGCGACGACGGCGCCGAGCTCGAGCTCTGGCGCTACCTCCTCGGCGTCGACTGGATCTCGACCTTCCGGGCAGACCACCTACCGGTCGACCACCCGCTCGTGCACGCGCTCGTCAACCCGCGGCGCGCCGTGCTGCGGCTCTACGACACGCTCTTCGTGCGGCTCGTCGACGTCGGCGCGGCGCTCTCCGCTCGGTCCTATGCCGGAGAGGAGCCGCTCGTGCTGGAGGTGGCCGACACGTTCCTGCCCGACAACGCCGGCCGCTGGCGGATCGCGGGCGGCGTCGCGGAGCGCACCGACGACGAGGCCGACCTCGCCCTCGACGTCAACGAGGTCGCCTCGCTCTACCTCGGCGGGTTCGGCGCCTCCGAGCTCGTCCGCGCGCGCCTCGTGCGCGAGCTGCGCGAGGGCGCGGCCGCCCGCGCCGACGCGCTCTTCGCGACGCCGCGCAAGCCCTGGTGCCCGGAGATCTTCTAGCCCGGTAGGCGAAGCTTCCGCAGCGCAGCGCGGGCCGCGATCGCGCCGGGGCCGCCGTGCACGCCTCCACCCGGGTGCGCGGAGGCCGAGCAGAGGTAGAGCCCCTTCACGTGCGTCTGCGGCCGCCCGAGGCCGGGGATCGGCCGGAACACGAGCTGTTGGTGGAGCTGCGACGTGCCGCCGCTGAGCGAGCCGCCGATCAGGTTCTCGTCGGCCGCCTCGAGGTCGGCGGGCGTGGAGACGCGCCGCTGCCGGATCAGGGTGCGGAAGCCGGGCGCGAGCGCCTCGACGCGCTCCTCCATCCTCTCGGCGAGCTCGCCGTGCTCGGCGCCCTGCGGCAGGTGCGTGTAGGCCCACGCCACCTCCTTGCCGGCCGGCATCCGTGTCGGATCGGCTATCGCGTACTGGCCCATGACGAGGAACGGCGTCGTCGGCGTGAGGCCCCGCGCGAGCTCGCTCTGGGTGACGCTCAGCTCGTCCACGGACTCCGCGACGTGGATCGCCGCCGCGCCGGTGGCCCCGGGCGCGCTCCACGGGATCGGAGCGTCGAGCGTCCAGTCGACCTTGAAGGTGGCCGGGTCGAGCTCGAACCGCTGGACGGCAGCGAGGACGCGGGCGGGAACGTCCTCGCGCGGGAGCAGGTCGAGGTAGAGCGGGACGGCGTGGACGTCGGCGAGGATCGCCTTGCCCGCGCTGACGTCCCCGCCGGCGCTCCGCACGCCCACGGCACGGTTGCCGCGCACGACGATCTCGCTCACCCGCGTGTTGCAGCTGACGCGGCCGCCGCGCTCCTCCAGCCGGCGCACGAGCGCGTCCGTCAGCCGCGAGGCGCCGCCCTCCACGCACGGGAAGCCGACCGTCTGGCCGAGGCAGGAGAGCAGCCAGCCGATGAAGCCGCCGAGCGACGACTCTGGCAGGAGGTCCGTGTGCATGGCGTTGCCGGCGAGCAGCCGGCGCCCGCCCGCGCCCGCGAACCGCTCGTCGCCCAGCCGGCGCACCGAGAGGAGGCCGAAGCGCCCGAAGTCGGGCAGGTCCCGCCGCAGGCGCAGCGCCAGCCGCACGCCGACGCGCACCGGGGGCAGCGGCGTCACGAGACCGTCGAGGAGCATGTCGCCGACCCGCTCCCAGAGCGCGAAGAGCTCGCGCCAGGCGTCGCCGTCGCCGTCGGCGAACGCCTCCAGCGACGCGGCCGTCTCGTCGAGATCGCGCGAGAGCACGGCACAGCTGCCGTCGGCGGCGGGATGGGCGAGCGCGAACGGGCCGTGCGCCCAACGGAGGCCCCAGCGCTCGAGCTCGAGTCGCCGCACTGCCGGCGACGCCGCCGCGAGCGGGTAGAACGCGCTGAAGTCGTCGACGACGAAGCCGGGCTCGAGCTCGCTGCTCTTGACCGCGCCGCCGGGCCGCGCCTGGGCCTCGAGGACCTCGACGCTCCAGCCCTCGTCGGCGAGGAGGTTCGCGGCGACGAGCCCGTTGGGGCCGGCGCCGATGACGACCGCGTCGGGCATGGCCCATCCGTAGCCGTGGAGCGTTTCCGGCAAACGGCACAGGGAGAGATGCTGGGCGTGAGCGTCGCGTCGATCGAGGTCTCCGCGCCCCGGGAGCGCGTCTTCGCCGTGCTCGGGGACGCGCGCCGGTACGTCGACTGGGTGGTGGGCACGAGCACGGTCCGCGATGTCGACGAGAGCTTCCCCGCCCGCGGGTCGCGCTTCGGGGCGCGCATCTCCGTCGGCCCGATCAGCGATGACGCCGTCACGACGGTCCTCGAGTGCGACGACCCGCGCCGGCTGGTGCTCCGGACCCGCACGCGACGCCTCGGCGCCGCTGAGATCGAGCTCGAGCTGGAGGAGCGCGGGGAGGACCTCACCCTCGTGACGCTGCGCGAGCGTGCCGTCGGCAACCAGCTCGTGCGCCTGGCGCAGACGCTCGCCGACCCGCTGCTCTCGGCCCGCAACCGCCGCTCGCTGCAGCGGCTGCAGGAGCTCGTCGAGAGCGGCGGCTGAGCGCCGTCGGCCCAATGCGGGCCTGATACCCTGCGCCGCCGATGCGGCCCCCGCTCGGCGCGCTCTGCGCCTGTCTCGTCATGCTCGTGTCCGTCCAGCCCGCCCACGCGGTCCCGGACGGCCCCCTCCGCCCCTATCTCGAGAGCCTCGAGCCGCTCGCGCTCGCCTGGCCCGCGGACGGCACCGTCACGGACGGCTTCGGGCCCCGCTGGGGCCGGATGCACCTCGGCGTCGACGTCGGCATCCTGCGCTCGCCCGACGTACGCGCGGCGGCCGCCGGCACCGTCACCGACACCGGCTGGCTCGCCGGCTACAGCGGCTACGGCAACGTCGTCGTCACCGACGTCGGTGACGGCTTCTCGCTGCTCTACGCGCACCTGAGCTCGTTCTCCGTGAGTCCCGGCGAGTGGCTCGACGCCGGCCAGTCGCTCGGAGTCGCGGGCTGCACCGGCTCCTGCACGGGCACGCACCTGCACTTCGAGCTGCGGCGGGACGGCGTGCCGGTCGACCCGGGCCCGTACCTCTCGGGCGCAGGCTGATCTCCCCCGGTCGGGGGAGGATCCCCGGGCAGCACCGGACTACGGTCCGCCCCGCACATGACACGGACGCTCCCCGCCTGGAGCGCGCTCGTCGTCTGCCTTCTCGCCGTCGTCGCCGCACCCGCGGCTTCCGCACGCGCGGACGGCCCAGCGCGCCTCGACTTCGTCTGGCCTGCCGATGGCACGGTCACCGCCCGCTTCGGCGAGTGGCGCGGCAGCCACCGCCACGAGGGCATCGACATCGGCATGTTGCGGACGCTGCAGCTACGGTCGGTCGCCGCTGGCGTCGTGCGGGAGACGGGCTACGCCCCGGGCTACTCCGGCTACGGCAACGTCGTCGTGCTCGACCTGCCCGGGCCGTACACCGCGCTCTACGCGCACCTCGGGAACGTGGCGGTGCGCCCCGGCCAGCACGTCCGCCGCGGCCAGCGCCTCGGCCTCGCCGGCTGCACGGGCAATTGCTCCGGCACGCACCTCCACTTCGAGGTCGAGCGCCACGGCGTCCACGTGGACCCGCTGCGGTTCCTCGGCTAGAATCCCGCGCGAGGGCGGTTAGCTCAGTTGGGAGAGCACCAGCTCGACAAGCTGGGGGTCACTGGTTCGAGCCCAGTACCGCCCACCTCACGAAGCCCCGCTCCGGCGGGGTTTTCTTCTGAGCGCGCGATACGGCGAGGACAGCCATCGACCCCGCGTGGCAACACAGTGGCAACCATTGCGCCGCTCAGCCCCCGAATTCGGCCGCCCAGCAGGTAGCGCAATAGACCGGCACCTGCACCTCGTCGACGCCAACGTCGTCGGGGGCAAGCTCGGCCCACCAGCCGGCGCCGTCCTCGCTCCGGGCGCTTAGCTCAGTTGGGAGAGCACCAGCTCGACAAGCTGGGGGTCACTGGTTCGAGCCCAGTAGCGCCCACCTCGCGAAAGCCCCGCAAACTGCGGGGTTTTCTTTTTAAGCGCCCCCCGGCGCCGGCGGCC